>CALLUG010000033.1 GCA_938011315.1 uncultured Flavobacteriaceae bacterium | reverse complement strand
ATACCAAACTGGATTTACTAAGCCCATGATTGTATGGATAAAAAATAAAAAATGCTACTTTCATCTAGATGTTAGTGATTTTAAAATTGAAGAAGCTAAAGCTTTTTTCGAACAACATTTGAATTTTAAAAACGTAGCTATTTAAAATACAATAAAGAACGCATAGCATTATACAAAAACTCGGAAGAAGATGTCTTAAAGTATGACATCCTAGAACTTAAAGCATTATGATTATGGGGTTGTATAGCGGTTTTATATATGATTTGTTGCGTGTTTCAAGCACGGAATTTAGTAAATAAAAGATAAACTTATAAAATCCAATAGGATTTTGTAAAGTAGGCAAGAAACAAGCAACAAATTATATATGTTGTTGGCAACAGTTTTATTCTCACATTAAATTTTTTCATTCAAGTTTTGTCTTCCTACAATTGCCATTATATCTATAATATCTCCATTAATTTTAAAATAAATACTGTCTGTTCCGCAAATACAACGTCTATAATCTTTTTTTATATATTCAACCGATTCAAAAGAATATGGTCTTTGAGTAATGATTTCAAAATATTCAAAAAATGATTCAAAATACTTATCAGCTTGAGTCATTCCAAATTTTTCAACTCCGTAATGATGAATTCTTATTAAATCACTTTTAGCTTCGTTACTTAATCTGTACTTAGCCATTCAACAAGGACTTTGATTGAGTTAAAATTTCAATTTTATTATCACTCGTAAATCCGCTTTCTTCGGCTTTATTCAGTTTAGCTCGAATCCAATCAATTTCAATTTGTTGTTTTCTAGCTTGTCTAATTAAGTCGTTTACTAATTCACTCTTGCTTGAATATTCATTTTTATTCACTTGTGCCTTCAACCATTGGTCATTGGGTTCGGTAAAAGATATACTTTGTCTTGGCATAATTCGATATTTGATGTAAATATACATCAAATACGAATCATTTTCAAATTATTGCCAACGTCGTGTACGAAACGCAGCGTGTTAAAAGACACTATATTTTCGGATTAGCACGAGCCGAATTTTTAATTTTTATATTTAATTTTCCTTTCTAAATATTGATCATCCCCCATCTTTTAGACAGTTTTTGTATTAAATTAAGTTCAGATTATTATTCATTTAAGCTACTTTTTGTTGTTTAATCAAATACCCATTAAAAAGTATTTGATTATCGATTCCTTGATGTCTTCTTTTGTAATTATAAAAGTTAAAATACGCTTTAAGAAGAACTAAGGTGAAAACCAAGTAAAGATCGATTAATTTTTCACCAAAGTACTTCTATACTCGTTGTCTCGTTGTCGTAAGGAATACCTTTTTTAACGATAGCAAAAGTTTGTTTTAATAATTTATTGCACACTGCAATCAATACTATTTTTTTGCTTTTTCCTTTTGATGTATAACATAAACAGGGTTACGATACCCTAAATGACCTTAACCATTTTGCCCTGTATATAACTTTCAACAACAAAACCGTAGCTTCGTGAGTCGATAGAGTTATGACGGTTATCCCCTAGCATAAAATAATAATTTTGTTTAAACGTATAATTTACTTGATCGTTATCGTGTTTTAAGCTAATATCTTCCTGCTCGTAGTATTTTATTAAACTGGCATAAATAGCAATATTAGCTTTAGTTAGACTAATGGTTGTTCCTTTTTTAGGGATAATTACAGGGCCATAATTATCGCGAGTCCACTGGTTTTGTTTCTTAAACGGAAATATACTGTAGCCTCTTAGTGAGGGGGTATTACTATTAAGTTTTGTGAGTTTTTGTTGCGCTGCTGGTGCTAGTGCTTCAAAATCTTTATTGGCATATATTTTTAAACTTGCAAAAGCCTTAGAGCTGTCGCTATACATATAGCTGTATTCTGGTTTTTCTTCTAAGTAGTTGTTATTTACAATAACCTTAGTATCTTTTAGACTCAAGGTATCTCCAGGGAGACCTACGATACGCTTAATTAAAAATTTATTGTTATTGGTTACCGATTTAAACACCACAATATCATGGCGCTTAAACGACTTATAACCTTTCAAGGGGTAGTACAGCTTGTATTGGTGTTCAGTGTTTATTTTAGTTTTAAACCAACTGCCTATTACAGGAACATCCTGCAAACGTTTGGGGAGTTTGACCCCATAACTTACTTTGTTAACCACAACATAATCGCCCGGAAATAAGGTTTGCTCCATAGAGCTAGACGGAATATAATAAATGTCCCACAAAAAGGTACGTACCGCTATTGCAAATACAATAGGGAGTAATACAATATAGACGTATTTTAATATTCGGTATGGACTTTTACGCTGCTTGATGTTTACATGTTTTAATACCAATTGGTTGTACATATATTTAACACCAATTATGACTCAAAATAAGCTATACAATTCGTTTCTGTTACATCTATATCATTATAAAAATTAAATGTAACTAAATGTTTAGGTTTTCTATGTCATCTAAACACATTATATTCTAAATTAGTTATAACTCATTTCAAATAACAATTGGTATAACAACCAAAGGGGAGCAATAGTTATACTAATAGCTTACTAACAAAAATACAATTCAATGAAGCAAACTCCTAAAAAAAACAAACCTTATTTTGTGTTATAACTAAACACTAAATAAGGCTGTTGTATGATTTATAAATCTGCTTTAACTAATATTAGCCGACTTTACTGTTTTTACAATTCTTGCTGCAATTTTATACGGATCTCCGTTAGATGCTGGTCGTCTGTCCTCTAACCAACCTTTCCAACCTTTCTCTACAGTAATGATAGGGATACGTATGGAGGCACCGCGATCTGAAACACCATAGCTAAAGTCGTTAATAGACGCCGTTTCGTGCAGCCCTGTTAAACGCTGTTCGTTGTATTGTCCATATACTTCAATATGCTCTTTAACAACAGGTCTAAAGGCTTCACAAATTTTTTCGTAAGTAGCCTTGCTTCCACAGGTTCTTAGCACCGTATTAGAAAAATTGGCGTGCATCCCCGAGCCGTTCCAATCCCCTTTTACAGGCTTAGGATGGTACTCTATATAATAGCCGTACTGCTCCGTTAAGCGGTCTAGTAAGTAACGAGAAATCCATATTTCGTCCCCTGCTATTTTTGCGCCTTTAGCAAATAGTTGGTACTCCCATTGTCCAGAAGCAACTTCTTGGTTTATGCCTTCAAAGTTTAATCCTGCAGCAATACATAAATCGGCATGTTCTTCAACAAAATCTCTTCCGTGGGTATTTCGTCCACCTACCGAGCAGTAGTACATTCCTTGTGGGCCAGGGTAACCACCAATAGGAAAGCCTAAAGGCAACTGGGTTTCTTTGTCCATAATAAAATACTCTTGCTCAAAACCAAACCAAAAATCATTATCTTCATCTTCAATCGTTGCTCTAGCATTCGACTCGTGTGGGGTGCCATCGGCATTTAAAACCTCGGTCATTACCAAATAACCATTTTTACGTGCTGGGTCTGGGTATATGGCAACAGGTTTTAGTAAACAATCTGAAGCGCCTCCAGAGGCCTGACGTGTTGAGCTACCGTCGAAAGACCAAATAGGACAGTCTTCTAACTTTCCACTAAAGTCAATTTCAACCTTAGTTTTACTCCTCATATTTTGCGTTGGCTTGTAACCATCTAACCAAATATATTCTAATTTCGATTTGCTCATAATATGCTCATTAATTTGATACTGCAAATATCATTATTTATACCATAACCTCAAAAAAAACAAGCGGCTGTTTTATTTAAAATATATTTAGCAGGGGTATCAATAATTTGTGTTAGTGATTCAAAAATTTAGAAATAACTATTTATTAAATTACTTTTGTACCTTGATACAAAACCTAAAACATGAGTCAAGATATAAGCAAACGATATGCGCAACGTGGGGTTTCTGCTTCTAAAGAAGATGTGCACAATGCGATTAAAAACATAGACAAAGGCTTGTTTCCAAAGGCGTTTTGTAAAATTGTACCAGACTACCTAACACAAAGTGAGGAGCATTGCCTAGTTATGCATGCCGATGGTGCGGGAACAAAAAGTGCCTTAGCATATATGTATTGGAAAGAAACTGGAGACTTATCGGTTTGGAAAGGAATTGCACAAGATGCCCTAATTATGAACATCGACGACTTACTATGCGTAGGGGCTACAGATAACATTATGCTATCGTCTACCATAGGGAGAAATAAAAACCTTATTACAGGCAACGTAATTTCAGCAATTATAAATGGTACCGAAACATTAATTGCAGAGCTAAAACGCTTTGGTGTTAACATACACGCTACTGGTGGAGAAACCGCAGATGTAGGCGACCTCGTAAGAACTCTTATTGTGGACTCTACGGTTACTGCTCGTATAAAACGTAGTGAGGTTATTGATAATGCTAATATTAAGGCAGGTCATGTTATTGTAGGCTTATCCTCTTACGGTCAAGCAACTTACGAAAGTTCTTATAACGGAGGTATGGGAAGCAACGGGCTTACTTCTGCCAGGCATGATGTTTTTCATAAGTATCTAGCTACAAAATATCCAGAAAGTTTTGATCCCTCCATTCCAAACGCTCTAGTCTATTCTGGAACTACAGCACTAACCGACCCTGTAGATGGCGCTCCTATAGACGCAGGGCAATTGGTATTATCGCCAACACGGACCTATGCTCCAATAATAAAAGCAATACTTTCAAAATACGACAATAGTAAAATACACGGCATGGTACACTGTAGCGGAGGAGCACAAACTAAAATTCTTCATTTTGTAAATCAACTCCACATTATAAAAGACAATATGTTTGCTATCCCACCTTTATTTAAGCTCATACAAGAGCAGTCAAACACCGACTGGAAAGAAATGTACCAAGTATTTAACTGTGGACACCGCATGGAACTGTATGTTGACCCAGAAACTGCAACCGATATTATTGATATTTCAAAATCTTTTAATGTAGAGGCGCAAATTGTAGGTCGTGTCGAGAACAGTCCTTCTAAAAAACTTAGTATTATTAGTGAGTTTGGAACCTTTGAATATTAAAACAACTCTAAATACAAAGGAAAAATGAATTAAAATTGTTAAAAATAACAAAAAATATAAACAAAAATCAATTATATGTAATTTTTACTCAAATTTTACGTCCTAAATAAAAGAATATTACAAAAAGGCGAGTTATGAAGTACATTAAGATAGAAACAATAGATAAGGAGGAAATCAAATTTTTACAATTCCCTAAAGAAGAAGTACTACGCTCTGTAGAAGATCAAAAAGAAAGATGCCTAGATATGAAGCGCGCTATGGCTTTGGGCAATTTAGAACAAGAAAAAGTGGACATCCTGTTTATAGACAGTAAAGGTTACAAACGTGTAAAAACAACCATATGGGGGGTTACATCCAAATATGTGATTTTAAAACAAGCTACAGTAATTCCTCTAGAGCGCATTATAGCAGTTGCTTAATTTGTTTGATACAAATCATAATGATAAAACAGTATTTCTAAGCTCTTAAACTCAAATATATTGACATTATATCGTTAAAAAAACATTAGCTATCTAATAAAATATTACTTTTAGCCCTTTAATGTAATTCATGTCAATACTAAAATCTTTATGTCGTCCAGACGAAATGTCTGCAATACTTAAACTTAAATTTGGAACTTCATCTAGCTTATACACTGCTAAGAATGATGACTTAGAGTATAGTGATGATTTAAAATACTGCTATCAAACTCTTAATGCCGTATCAAGATCTTTTGCTGTTGTTATCAGACAACTACCAAAAGAACTTAGTATTAGTGTTTGTTTGTTTTACTTAATTCTCAGAGCTTTAGACTCTATAGAAGACGACATGAACTGTCCAAAAAAACGAAAAGTAAATTTATTAAGAAACTTTTACACTTACAACTATCAAGAAGATTGGACTTTAACCCATATAGGCGACAAAGAAGAGTATCGCGAGTTACTGGCTAATTACAATAAAGTTACCAAATCATTTTTGTCTATAGACAAAAAATATCAAGATATCATTACAGAAATCTGCAGAAAAATGGGTGATGGTATGGCCGATTTTGTAGAAACAGAAATACATAGCGTAAAAGATTACGATCTA
Organism: uncultured Flavobacteriaceae bacterium; assembly: GCA_938011315.1. Taxonomy (GTDB): domain Bacteria; phylum Bacteroidota; class Bacteroidia; order Flavobacteriales; family Flavobacteriaceae; genus AU392. The sequence goes on along the minus strand of CALLUG010000033.1, from coordinate 16,753 downwards.
TATTGCCATCATGTAGCTGGGCTTGTAGGTGTGGGATTGTCTAAAATTTTTGCAGCCTCAGAAATTGAAGATTATAATTTACAATTTCAAGATATGCTATCAAATTCTATGGGGCTTTTTCTTCAGAAAACAAATATTATTCGAGATTACAAAGAAGATCTTGAGGAAAAACGCACCTTTTGGCCAAAAGAGATTTGGAGCGTATACGCTTCAAACTTAAACGTGTTTTCTGAAAACCCAAACTCAAAAAATGCAGCCTCTTGCCTAAACCATCTTATAAACAACGCCCTAGCGCATGTTATAGATTGCTTAGAATACTTAAAAAAAATAAAGCATCATCGTATTTTTAAGTTTTGTGCTATCCCACAAGTTATGGCTATCGCTACGTTATGTAAGGCGTATAATAATCCTAAAGTTTTTGTAGAAAACGTAAAAATAAGAAAAGGCCTAGCGGCAAAACTTATTCTTAATACCAACACCATACAAGATGTTATAAAAACTTATGAAGAAATGATATTGACTATTGAAAGAAAAATATCAGATAACACTCCTAAATCTAAAGAAACTATAGAGCTAATACAGCATATAAAAGCTTATTTTAAAGTTAATCGGCAAGAACTTGTTAGCCTTTAACTGTTTATTATGTAAGCTATTATTTCAAAACGCTTTTAAATTGTTGCAAAAAGCGAATATCGTTTTCGCTCAGTAAACGAATATCGTTGATTTGATGAAGCAGGAGCGCAATTCTGTCTATACCCATACCAAATGCAAAGCCTGAGTATTGTTTAGAGTCAATACCACAATTATCTAGCACGTTTGGATCTACCATACCGCAGCCCATAATTTCTAACCAGCCTGTCCCTTTGGTTATTTTGTAATCTGTTTCGGTCTCTAAGCCCCAGTACACATCTACCTCAGCGCTAGGCTCTGTAAAAGGAAAATACGATGGGCGTAATCGTATTTTTGATTTCCCAAACATTTCTGTAGTAAAATACTCTAGTGTTTGCTTTAGGTCTGCAAAACTAACATCTTTATCAATATACAAACCTTCTACTTGATGAAAAAAACAATGAGCTCTTGCCGAAATAGCTTCGTTGCGATATACACGCCCTGGCGATATGGTACGTATAGGCGGCGCATTATTTTCCATATAGCGCACCTGCACCGAGCTTGTATGTGTGCGTAGCAAAACGTCTGGATTGGTTTGTACAAAAAAAGTATCCTGCATATCTCTAGCAGGGTGATGTTCGGGCAAATTTAACGCCGTAAAGTTATGCCAATCGTCTTCTATTTCTGGACCTTCACTAGTATTAAACCCTATGCGAGAAAAAATATCTATAATTTGATTTTTAACAACCGTTATTGGGTGTCTAGCGCCTACATGAATAGGTTGTCCTGGCTTTGTTAAATCGCCATAAGTTTCTTTTTCTGTTTGCTTACTATCTGCTAAGGTTTGTTTTAGCGTATGTATTTTATTTTGAACGGTTGCTTTTAAGGTATTTATAGCTTTTCCAAATTCTTTTTTTTGTTCGTTTGGAACGTTTTTAAATTCAGCAAAAAAATCATTAATTACTCCTTTTTTCCCTAAATACTTAACACGAAAAACTTCAATGCCGTCTTTAGACTCCGTTGTAAACACTGCTGCGTCTTGTGTTAATTTTTTTATTTTATCTATCATAATAGTTTTATTGCGCTAAGTGTTGTATAAGCAATAATATTGGCGGCAAATTTAATGATTTTTGCTGCAATGTTACTAAAGATTGTAATTGCATTTTTTGTTTTTGAAATAACAGAAGCCTTATACAAAAGTATAAGGCTTCTGTTATTTTACTCTGTATGAGTTTTAAGATACTGCTTTTAGCTTTTTTAACCGTGTTTTGGTTAACTTCCCTTCGGCATAAGTTTTGGTAATATTTAATTTTGTTTGGCTTGTTCCGGGAAGATTAAACATATCGTCTGTTAAAATTTCTTCGCATAGAGAACGTAATCCTCTTGCTCCTAGTTTGTATTCTATAGCTTTATTTACAATAAACTTTAAAGCACCTTCTGTTATACTAAGCTCAATATCGTCCATAGAAAACAATTTTTTGTATTGTTTTATAATTGCGTTTTTAGGCTCTGTGAGTATTGCTCTAAGTGTATTTTCATCTAAAGGATTCATATAGGTTAATACAGGAAGTCGCCCTATAATTTCTGGAATTAAACCAAAATCTTTTAAGTCTCTAGGAGTAATGTATTGTAAGAGGTTATCCGGGTCTATCATTTCGTCATCATGAGATGCTTTGTACCCAATAGCGGACATATTTAGTCGTCTAGATATAAATCGTTCTACGCCATCAAAAGCGCCTCCAGAAATAAACAGTATGTTTTCTGTGTTAACTTCTATAAATTTTTGGTCTGGGTGCTTTCTTCCTCCTTTTGGAGGGACATTAACTACGGTGCCTTCTAGCAATTTTAGTAAGGCTTGCTGCACTCCTTCTCCAGACACGTCTCTTGTTATAGAGGGGTTATCGCTTTTGCGAGCAATTTTATCGATTTCATCTATAAAAACAATTCCTCGTTCTGCTTTTTCTAAGTTATAATCTGCAGCTTGTAATAAGCGTGTCAAAATACCTTCTACATCTTCTCCTACATATCCTGCTTCTGTCAGTACAGTGGCATCTACTATGGCAAGTGGTACATTAAGCATTTTAGCTATAGTTTTTGCCATTAATGTTTTACCTGTACCTGTTTGCCCTACCATTATGATATTGCTTTTTTGAATTTCTATATCGTCTCCTGTTGGCGATTGTAACAAGCGCTTGTAGTGATTATAAACAGCAACAGACATAACGCGTTTTGTATGTTCTTGCCCAATAATATATTCGTCTAGAAAGGCTTTTATTTGCTGTGGTTTTTTTAGCATTAGCTCTGCGGAAAGCTCATCACTAATGGCGTCTTTAGATTCTTCAACAACAATGCCGTGAGCTTGTTCAATACAACGGTTACATATATGAGCATCCAGCCCTGCAATTAATAAGTTGGTTTCTGGTTTTTTTCTTCCACAAAATGAACACTCTAATTCTTCTTTTGCCATTATTTTAATGTTTAAAACGTTGCGTTTTAATAGTTTTTTTTGAATTAATTACGAGACAAAATTTCGTCTATCATACCGTACTCTAAGGCTTTTTCAGATTTCATCCAGTAATCTCTATCGCTATCTGCATAGACTTTGTCGTAATCTTGACCAGAATGTTTACTAATAATTTTATAAAGTTCTTCTTTTAGTATTAAAATTTCTCTTGCTGTAATTTCAATATCGCTAGCTTGACCTTGAGCGCCTCCTAAGGGTTGATGAATCATAACGCGTGAGTGTGTTAGTCCGCTACGTTTTCCTTTTGCTCCTGCACACAGTAATACAGCACCCATAGAGGCTGCCATACCGGTACAAATTGTTGCTACATCGGGCTTTATTAGCTGCATGGTGTCATAAATTCCTAATCCTGCATACACACTTCCCCCTGGAGAGTTAATATATATTTGAATATCTTTTGAAGCATCGGTACTTTCCAAAAACAATAATTGTGCTTGTATAATATTAGCAACTTGGTCGTTTATACCTGTTCCCATAAATATAATGCGGTCCATCATTAATCTAGAAAACACATCAAAAATAGCGATATTCATTTGTCGCTCTTCAATAATGTTTGGGGTTAGGTTTGTTGGATACATACTACTAATAATTTTGTTATAGTACATACTATTAATGCCTTGATCTTTTGTTGCGAATTTTTCAAATTCTTTTCCGTAATCCATCTTTATTTTGTTGTAAAATTAATATCAATAAAAAAAGCGTTAAATCTTTAAAGGATTCAACGCCTAAATATAATGATTTTTTAAATTATGACTTGTAAGCTTCCTTAATGAATTTATCGTATGACAGTTCTTTTTCTTTCAGGTTTACATTTTGCTTATAAAATTCTAACAATTTTTGGCTAATAACTTGTTCAGAAAGTCGCTTTGTTTCGTCTTGATTGCTCAACACTCTATCTGAAATATCATCTAATTCTTTTTCTGAGGGGTTAAGCTGTCCAAATTGTGCCATTTGTGTTTTTATCATTGCCTTGGAGTAGGTTTTGACATCTTCAAATGTAACTTCAAGCTTATTATCTGTTATAATGCGTCCTTCTATGAGTTGATAGCGCATTGCTTTTTCAGATTTTTCGTATTCTTCTTTTGCTTGTGCTTCGTCTAGCGGATTATCGCCTGCGGTTTGCATCCATTTTTGTAAAAACGCTGCTGGCAAATCGAATGTTGTATTGGTTATAAGGTGTTCTGTAATGTCGTTTAATAATTTTTGATCTGATTGCTGTACAAATTGTTTCTCGGCATCTTCTTTAATTTTTGCTTTAAGATCAGTAACTGATTTTACACTACCATCTGCAAATAATTTATCAAACAAGTCTTGGTCTAGGTCGGCAAGTTGTCTTGTATTAATCTCGCTAATCTTAAACTGGATTTCTGTGTTTAAACTCGCAAGTTGGTCTGATGTAATTTTCAACAAATTTATAGCCTCACGTTCTTCCGTAAAAAGATTATTTGGTTGTAGCGCTATAGCATCCCCTACTTTTAACCCTATAAATTTTTTAACATCAGATTTACTTTTTATTTTATCTAGAGTAAATGTCGTAGTAATATTAATATCTTGTTCCTCGTCTAGAAAAGAACCTGTAATTTCGTCCGTTTTAGAAATTTCTGTTTGGGAGATTAACTTCCCGTATTGTTTTTGTATGTTTTCAATTTGACTCGCAATCATTTTGTCATCTGCAATTATTTTGTAATGCGTAATTGCTTTTTTTGCTTTGAGGTTAACCTCAAATTGTGGTGCTAATCCTAATTCAAATTCAAAAGAAAAATCATCATTATCCCAGTTCAAATCCTCTTGTGGTTTTGGCAATGGGTTTCCTAGTACATCTAGTTTTTCTTCTACTAGATAGTTTCCTAAAGCTTCTTGAATTAGCTTATTAACCTCATCAACTAGCACGGCTTTGCCGTATTGTTTTTTAACCATTTGCATTGGCACATGACCTTTTCTAAATCCTGGGATATTGGCTGTTTTACGATAATCGCCTAAAATTTTAGTTACTTTATCACTATAATCCGCCTTAACGATGTCTATTTTTATCACGGTATTTAGCGCATCTAGGTCTTGTCTTGTAATATTCATGGTATTATAATATGAAAATTGGGCTGCAAAAGTACGTTTTTTTTTAAAAAATTTAACTTTAAATAGATTTGATTTAAGACCAATCTATATTCTAACCTTAAGCAATTCCAAAATTAGAGATGAGAGTACTTACTTAAAATGCTTTAGTGTTAGCATACTGCCACTAAACTCACCATAGGTAAAGTGTGTTATCCAATCACCCAAATTTATGTATTTTGAATTGCTTGTTAGCTCAATATCCATAGGCAAGTGGCGGTGTCCAAATACAAAATAATCGCGATGTTTATCCTTTAGTTTTCTTTTGCAGTATTGCACCAACCATTCTTTTTCTTCTCCTAAAAACACAACATCGTCATCGCCAGATATTAATTTATTTTTAACCGATAGATACTGACCTAGTTTAACTCCGATATCTGGATGCAACCACTTAAACAACCATTTGCTAATTGGACTTGTAAACACCTTTTTCATTCGTTTATACCCCTTATCTCCAGGCCCCAAACCATCGCCATGACCAACAAAAAAATGCTTGTTATTAAAGATAAATTCTTTAGGCTTATGGTACACTGGGATATTAAGTTCTGTTTTAAAATAATCTTTCATCCAAAGGTCATGATTTCCTACAAAGTAATATACAGGAATTCCTGAGTCTGTTAGTTCTGCCAATTTACCTAAAGTTCTAGTAAATCCTTTTGGGACAACCGTTTTATATTCAAACCAAAAATCGAACAAGTCTCCTAGCAAAAAAATAGCTGCAGCATCTTGTTTTATTGTATCTAGCCAAGTTACAAACTTATGTTCGCGAGGACGACTTTCCTCTTGAGTGGGAGCGCCAAGATGATTGTCTGACGAGAAGTATATTTTTTTTCCTTCAGGAATTTGCATGGGTAAATATACTATAATTTGCCCACGCTATAAAATGGATTAATCTTACCAATACGTCCTCACTTATATTTTTTACTCCATTAGTAATTAAGTTGTAAGCAAGCACACTTTAAAAATGTTAAAAACATCAATATAAAGCTTATGCTTATGGCTTAAAATTACGAATTTCTAATTGAGAGGTATAGCAATTTAAAAAAAAATGTAATCATGTTTATTTTTAATCGACCTAATCATCACTAAAAAATACAATATGAAATTAGTACTAAATGCAAAAAAAAGCATATCAATAATCTTATTTACAATAACTTGCAGCTTTGGTTTTTCGCAAGATGTTAACAGTTTTTTTAATAAAGCAGATGCTTTTTTTAACACCTATGTTAGTCAAGGCAAAGTAGCTTACACTAAGATTAAATCGAACCCAGAACACCTAAACGAGCTAACTAAAATGGCAGAAACTATTGTTGTGTCTAAAAATGATGCTGCTACTTATCAAGCTTTTTGGATTAATGCTTATAACTTATCGGTTATAAAGGGCATTATTACTAACTATCCAACAAAATCGCCTTTAGATGATCCTGGTTTTTTTGATAAAACAACATACACTATTGCAGGGAAATCTATAGTTTTAAACGATATAGAAAATAAACTACTAAGAGCCCAGTTTAAAGACGCTCGTTTTCATTTTGTTTTAGTTTGTGGTGCTATAGGCTGCCCTCCTTTAATAAATAAAGCATATTTTCCTAATACACTAGACAGCCAATTAAATCAACAAACTAAAATTGCGCTAAACGGTAATTTTTTAAGAGTAAACTCTAAAAAAAATAAGGTAGAAGGTTCTGAAATATTAAAATGGTATAAAGAAGATTTTACAAGAAACGGCAAAACAGAAATTGATTTTATTAACAAGTACAGAACAGATAAGATTGCTTCCAATTCTAAACTGACTTACTTTACTTACAATTGGAATTTAAACAAGCAATAATATTTTAAGCAACTAATATAATGAAAAAGATAATTATAATTACAACAGTACTCCTAATATCATTTATAGGGTTTTCTCAAGAAGATGATGAAGATAGTGAAGATACAGGTTCCGTGATACAAAATTTAACCCCTTCTAAACTAATAGAAAAAGGACAAGTAGACATTAAGTGGTTTAACAATTTGTTTACTCAAACTCGCCAGTTAGACGAAGACGAAGACGTACAAACAGTTCCTAGAGGAAATTTCTTTACCTCTACCCTAGATGTTTTTGTTGGGATTAATAAACGAATTAGTATAGGTGGCATCCTAGAACTTAGATCCAATACTACTGGAGGAAGAGGAGCTTTTGATGTGTTTAGTTTTGATGGCGAAAGCGGTACTGCTAGAAGTGGATTTACTCGGCTTGGTGCATCTGTAAAAGTAGTCCCTTTTAAAAATGTAGCTAACTTCTCTATACAATCTACAATTTCAGCTTCTCTTACAGGGGATGAGTCAGATGCACAAGGAGTATTTTTAGCACAAAACACTTGGACTTTCCAAAATCGTTTCTTTTACGATTATTCTTTTGGAGGGGGCGATTGGCAAATTTTTGCTGATTTGAATACAGAACTTAACTTTGGAGAGCCATCAAATTTTGGCACAAATCCAGACGGAAGTTTTGCTAGTGATAGTGTTAGACTAACACCAGGTCTATTTTTAAGTTATTTTCCTTCATCTAAATTTACTGTATCTATAAATGCACAGCACTTCCAACTAATTGCTATTGATGATGATGCTTTTGAACAAAGTTTAACCTCAGTAGGTGCCGGAGCAAAATATCAACTCACAAAAAACCTTAACATAGAAGCTTTATGGAGTTATTTTGTTACAGGAACCGAAGCCTTTACGGGACTAGGAGAAGCTTATAATATAGGATTAAGAGCTTTATTTTAGAAAATATAAACTACTGTTTTATAGATTAAATATGCATACAGTTAGATCATTCTTTATTTTGCTGTTCACATTACAGTCATTTTTTTGTGCATCACAAAGCAAAAAAATCAATGGAATTAGCTTTGTATCCTCTCGTGTTCCCATTACAGAAACACATGTACAGCCAGTCGTTAATCTAAATGCAAATTATGCCGCCATTATGCCCTTTGCATTTATGAGAAGTTTACAAAGCAATGCGGTTAATTACAACAACAGACAGTATTATGGAGAGACTGCAACAGGAGCAAAGCAATATGCACAAGAATTACAAAAAAAAGGAATCAAAATAATGATGAAGCCTCAAGTATGGATCTCTGGAGGTAAATACACAGGCTTTATCGAAATGAAAACTGAGGCCGACTGGCAAGCATTTGAAAACTCATACGCAAAATTTATACTAGATTACGCAAAAGTAGCCCAAGATATAAATGCAGAATTGTTTTGCATTGGCACTGAATTAGAAAAATTTGTTGAAAATCGTCCAGAATTTTGGTTAAACCTTATTAGGAGTATAAAAGCTATTTACAAAGGAAAACTAACCTATGCTGCTAATTGGGACGAGTTTAAACGAACTCCCTTTTGGAACACCCTAGACTTTATAGGGATTGATGCCTATTTCCCTATTAGCGACTTAAAAACTCCAAGTGTAGACGCTTGTATCGCAGGATGGCAAAAGCATAAAACTGTAATAAAACAGTTTTCAGACACCTACAAAAAACCTATACTTTTTACAGAATATGGTTACAGAAGCGTAGACTATACCGCTAGAGAGCCTTGGCGCTCCGACAGAGCATTAAACGTAGTAAACCTACAAGCTCAAGTCAATGCAACTAAAGCTGTTTTTGAAAGTTTTTGGAACGAAAACTGGTTTGCAGGAGGCTTTTTATGGAAGTGGTATCATAATTACAGTAGTTCTGGAGGGCATAAAAACTCAAGGTTTACACCACAAAACAAACCCGTAGAAGCCTTATTAAAAGAAGTGTTTAAAAACTATAAATAGATTATTAAATTGTTTATAAATCTATCATCGACAAAAAACAACTTCAATTAATTTTAATTTAACCCATCTTTTGACTTGTTTTTTTCATAAATCTTCATTTAAAAAACCATAAAAAATTATGTAATTTTGCATAGACCATGTCTTTCAATTAAGAACTACATGCACAGTAAACTTTATGAAATACAAAAGAGTTCTCTTAAAACTATCTGGGGAAGCCTTAATGGGAAACAAACAATATGGCATTGACCCAGAACGCCTATCGGAATACGCCCAAGATATTAAACAAATTATTAATCTTAACGTACAGGTAGCTATAGTTATTGGTGGTGGTAATATTTTTAGAGGTGTTGCAGGCGCTAGTAATGGTATGGATCGCGTACAAGGTGATCATATGGGGATGTTAGCAACAGTTATAAACGGCTTAGCATTGCAATCTGCGTTAGAAGATTGCGATATCCCAACACGTCTACAAACAGCCATTCAAATTAATGAAGTTGCAGAACCCTTTATTCGCAGAAAAGCTATGCGTCATCTAGAAAAAAATAGAGTTGTTATTTTTGGAGGAGGTACAGGAAATCCTTACTTTACAACAGACTCTGCGGCAGTGCTAAGAGCTATCGAAATAGAAGCCGATGTTATCTTAAAAGGAACTCGAGTCGATGGCATTTATAACTCAGACCCAGAAAAAAATACAGATGCCATAAAGTTTGACGATATTAGTTTTGATGATGTTTTAAAAAAAGGATTGAAAGTAATGGATAGTACAGCATTTACTTTAAGTCAAGAAAATAAACTCCCTATTATTGTTTTTGATATGAATACTAGAGGCAATTTACTAAAAGTTATAAAAGGAGAAAAAATAGGAACAACAGTAAATTTATAATAATTACAGACAAACACACTTAAAATGGAAGAGTTAGAATTCATTTTTGATACTACTAAAGAGGCTATGACTAATGCTATTAAGCACTTAGAAAAACAATTTTCAAATATTAGAGCAGGAAAAGCTAGTCCTGCAATGCTTGGTAGCGTTACTATAGATTACTATGGATCACAAACACCACTAAGTCAAGTAGCAAATGTAAACACCCCAGATGGACGAACCATTACCGTGCAACCTTGGGAAAAAAATATGCTACAAGAAATAGAACGAGGAATCATGATTGCTAACCTTGGTTTTAACCCAATGAATAACGGAGATACTATTATTATTAACGTTCCACCACTAACAGAGGAAAGACGACGAGATTTATCTAAACAAGCTAAAGCAGAGTCTGAAGATGCAAAAGTAGCTATAAGAAATGCTAGAAAAGAGGCTAACAATGAGGTAAAACAGTTAGAAAATGCCTCTGAAGACCTAAAGAAAAATGCCGAAACCGATGTACAAGAATTAACAAATACCTTTATAAAAAAAATAGACGATTTGTATGCTATTAAAGAAAAAGAAATCATGACAGTTTAAAAAAATATTGACATTCATTTTATTAAACAATATAAACACAATAACGTTGTTAATACTATATATTCTTATTTTACATACAAATAAGATTCTTTTAAAAATTAAAATATTTGAACATCCATTTTTAGCTAAAACATTTTTATGGCAGATTTATTAAAAGACGTTGAAAAGCAAGTAACTCACTTATTGCGAACAGAACTAAATCATAATTTTTATTATCATAATTTAAGTCATACACAACGTGTTGTAAAAAAAACTAGGCAACTTATAGAAGGTGAAGGTCTTGAAGAGCAAAACTGTCAAAACTTAATGATAGCGACATGGTTTCATGATGTTGGATATATAAAAGGTAGTAAAAATCATGAAGAAAATAGTGTCCTAATTGCAACTGATAGTCTTAAAAACTTAAATGCAAGTCAAAAAGATATTGATGAGGTATGTGCTATTATTATGGCTACAAAAATAAGCTACGAGCCTAAAAATATTTACGAAAAAATTATTAGAGATGCCGATTGCTCTCATTTTTCTTCAAAAAATTACACAGATATTAGCGATTTACTTCGAGAAGAATGGAAATCGACGGAAATGAAAACTTTTACTGAAGTAGAGTGGACAAGAGAAAACATTTCTTTCTTAACTCAGCATCATAGTTTTTATACCGATTTTGCTCAAGATCATTGGCAAGAAGGCAAGAATAAAAATTTATCTCAATTATTTAAAACCCTAAAGAAAGAAGAAAAAGAAGCTAAAAGAACTAAAGAAAAATCTGAAGAATTATCGCTAAAAAAGAATAAGGCTTCCACGCCAGAACGTGGTATAGAAACTATGTTTAGAGTAACATTAAAAAACCATATTACACTAAGTGATATTGCAGATACAAAAGCAAATATACTGCTCTCTGTGAACGCTATTATAGTGTCTTTAGTTTTATCTAATTTAGTTTCAAAACTAGATAACGCATCGAATAAACACCTTATTTGGCCAACTGTAATTTTTGTGATATTTACAATAGCATCAATGATACTATCGGTACTTGCAACACGACCAAACGTTACTAGTGGAAAATTTACCAAAGAAGATGTAGCAAGCAAAAAAGTAAATCTACTATTTTTTGGGAATTTTCATAAAATGAGCCTTCCTGACTTTGAGTGGGCAATGAGTGAAATGATGCAGGATAGAAATTACCTCTATTCTTCTATGAAAAAAGATCTTTACTTTTTAGGGATTGTTTTAGATAAAAAATACAAAATATTACGTCTAACTTACAGTGTTTTTATGATAGGCATTATTGTGTCTGTTATTGCCTTTGGTATTGCGTTTCAGTTTGCATAACTAACAAAAATTATAACAGGACTGACTTAAGATTTAATTTCTTTCATTAAATCATCGTAAGTATAAAATGCTTTATTATTATCCGTATGATAAAGTACACTTACACGAATGGCTTTTAACCCTGTTACAGCCTGCAAATCTTGTAATTCTACAATTTCAAGATCTGAGCCTAAGTAATGTTTAGATTGCAAAAATGCAATATACCCTAAATACTCTTTCTCATCTTGCTTTTGAGAGTATACAATGGTTATTTTCCCTTTTTCTGTAATTCGCTTCTTTGTTCCTTTAATAAATGCTTTATCTACACGTTTTTTTACAATCTCGTAACGTGCATTATAGGTTCCATCTACATCAAATTGTTTTTCATCCATCCTAAAACTAATAGATAAGGGAGTACTATACACAAGCAACATAGAAGCGACATCTAATGATACCGCAAAGTCAGATCGCATATTATAATAAGCATTTTCCATTTCGCACATAACCTGTAGCTGCCATAGCCTTAAGTTATGTAAGTAAATACGATTAAAAGACTTATCTTTAGTAATTGATTTACCAATATACATATTATGCTCTACACCATCTGTTTTATATCTCTCAAAATAATGTGGGTGCATCTGCTGCGCCTTGACTTGCTCTTTATCTAGCAAGTAAGCCATCTTTTCATTAATCTGTTTAATCGTTTCATCATAATCCTTTCGGTGATTATAAAGGATTCCAAGTTTAGAGTCAATTATCGAAAAATAATCATTAATTTCTGAAGTATATTCCTCCAAATGAGAAAGGTGGGTAAATAACGGTGTAATTTCTTTGCTAAAAAACAAAGCAATTTGTTGCTCACTATCAACTTGAAAATGTGCATCTAGGTTGTTTAAGTAACGTGTAATTTCAAAACTTAACTGCTCATAAATTGGTAAAGGTTTCGATGTGTGCAATGTTTTCAACACCGTATTTGCTGCTTTAAGCTGAAGGCTTAAATCTTGCTTTGTAGCCCAATTTCTAGCATCCGAAGAGCCTTTAATATCGATTTGTCCATATAGCGGATAGACCTCATCAAAAGCAATCTTACTAAATGTTACTTCGGAATTGCCATTGATATTTTCTTTTATAAAATGACGCGCTTCTTCCTCGAATCGCCAATGAACGCTAGAGTGAATTGCAGTACATTTTTCTTGTATTATAGCACTTATTAAATTTTTTTCTTCTTTTTTAGAGCGCTCTACCGCAGATAAAATATAGGGCATCACAGCCAATAGCCTATTAGCATTTAAACTATTAAGAACTTTTGATTTAGAAGACACTATTTCTAAAACGCCCAATAATTCGTTGTCGTTTGCAATGGGGGCTAAAATAGCACTTTGTACCCCTTGCGCTTTTAACGTTTTATATTGCGGAATTTCATCGCCAAGCTTAAGTGATTCGTCATAAGCTTTGTTAACATTGGACACTGAAAAAATGGACTTATCCTTTAGTAACACATGGTAAGAAAGGTCACACAAGGCTTCGTTGCATTGTATTCGATTCGAATCGTTTAGCAAGTAGCTTTTTACATGATTATCGTATAGGCTTTCAAAAGTATCATTGTTTTTGTTGTATATAGAAAAACCAACCTCTAAATCTTTAATATTAAGAAAGGAGCAAAAAATATCCTTAAATCCTTTCATAAACCCACCATCGTATTCTTTTCGCTCTTTTATTAAATTAGATTTAATATTCGATATGGATTGATCATCCGTTACATCAAAAATATTAGAGATAATAAACCCTTTAAAGATATAACTCTGGGGAGGAAATTTTTCTTTCCACAAACTGATGTTATCATAATTATCTAATAGCTCATCAACGTCTTTTGCTGTAATTTTTATAGCCTTATCTGTTGGGATAATCTCTGTAAAATCTGCATTATAGAATAATTTATAATAATGTATTACGCCATTACTGTCTGGAATTTCGTAATAAAAAGGACGTTTTAAATTTAGATTATAACCATAATGAAGATTTAAAATAATAGTACAGGCAATAATATACTTATCGTCATTTGGTAAATTTTTAATAGATAGTTCAAAATGATTTCCTGCATTAGCTACAATTTTTTTAAATCGTTTTGTGGCATTAAATATTAAATCATGAAACGGTATCGTTGCAATTTTAATTTCGTTATCTGTTAATAAAGGATTAAACGAATCTTGTAATACATAGTTTATCTGTTCTTTATACGTTTCTAATAAAGATACGTCAGTAAACCCATCTATTAATTCAGGGTATTTCTTTTTAATATCTATAATGCGCTTTACTCTAGTGTTTGAGTATTCTTTATCGCTATTTTCAGCAAGCTTCACATACTTATCTATAAGTGCGTTAAAACTTATCTGCAAAAATAATGGAGATTCAAACTGATTATTAATAGACATAAATTACCGAATTAATTTATAAACAAATATACCTATTTTTGAATATAACAATTGCTATAATTATCCTAATATTTTTTATAATTACCTATTTTAAATCAAGTTTACTCCTCTAAGATAAGTGTAATTCATAGTCAAAAACATATCTATTACCTTGCCATAAGCATCCTGATTTATTGACATCATTTCTCTTCCGTATCACGTTGATACTAGATAAAACTTACTATAAAAACTACCGTCCTCCATAGAGTGTATCTTGCCATTCTTTTAATGCTTTCCATTGTCCCTCATAAGCAAGTTTTGCTTGTTTTGGCCAGGTGCCCGGGTTATGCATTTTATAGCGATCGCCACCGCTATTTAAAACGTTTTGACATTTATCTATGCTGCATTCTGACAATGCTTTCCATGTTGTAACATTATGGTTATGAAATAACTGCTCAATTTTAGGGCCAATACCCTCTACAACCTTCAAATCGTCTTGTTTAATTTTTTTACCAAAAACAGTTTTTGCTGCTGCAACATCAAAAGATGAGGCTGCTATTACAGTACTTTTTGGCGCTACAATACTAGAAGATTTTGTGTCGACAGGTGTGCTCTTAGAGACTTTAGGGGTGGTTTTAGGCTCAACAACTGCCTTTGCTGTAGTTAGCTTTTGCTCACATACTTTTAAATCTGATTCAAGTTTAGCATTTTCACGTATATACCGATCAATATCATCTGTATCTTTTCTAAATAATCTACCAATTAAATATCCAAGGATTGCACATATAAGTCCTACTATTGCTGGGATTAAAATACACCAATTCATAATAATATAATTTATTTTAGTTCGTTAATTGTTATTTCCACTCGTCTGTTTTTGGCTCGACCTTCTTCTGTTGTATTTGTAGCTATTGGTGTATCTGGACCAGCAGCTATGACCTTAATTTTAGAATCTGAAATTCCATTTTGTACGAGATAATTTTTAGCAAAATTTGCGCGTTTTTGGCTAACATTAAGATTAGTAGTGCGTTTGCCTTTATCGTCTGTGTGTCCTGTAACAATTACTTTTGCTGTATCTACTTTATCCAAATACGTTGAGATGTCTGCAATTTTTTGACGTTGTTGAGAGGTTAACTCAATAGATGTTTGTGCGTTAGCAAAATAAAGTATTATTGGATCTTGTTTTATTTTATTAGCCAGAGCAGTTATCCTATTATCGTTATGGTCTATATCTTTTATTATCAGATTTAATGGCCCTTCATAAACATCATTTTCATTAGTTACCAAACTAGCATTCAAGCGACCGCTTGTATTTATTTTTTTTGAAGAAAACCCTTTTGTGACTAAATAATTTTTGATAGAGTTTGCTCTAGCTATTCCTAAGTTAGGAAATGCTGAAGTATTGGTTTCATTAGCTTTATAATAGCCTGTAATTTCAATAGATTTTGAAGGGTTAGTGTCGAGATAGTTTTTAAGATCTCCAATTGCAATATCTAAATTAGGTGAGATGGGCTTTAGTATTGAAAAGTTAGACGCATTAAAATTAAAATTAGCAGTACTCTTTATATTAAGCTTAGTATTGGTATCACTAATCACAAATGGATTTTGAATCTTTGAATCTTCAATTTTAGCTCTAGACGTCTCACTTATAGTATTAGGCTTATTTACTGCCTTACGGAATCCTAAGCTGCAATGACAGGCATGACATAAATAACAATACACTAGTGTCCCAATAACAATAGTGAGTAAAATACCGAGAAGATAAGTTAATTTTTTACCCATTTGTTAGTTTTTTTAACGTTAATTGGGCAACAATTTAACATTATTTTTTTAATAATACTTGTAATTATTCAACTATTTATGTTAAAGCAATTAATTTTTAAATCCTATCATTATTTTTATGTTTTGTTTTTTAAAAGAAAACTCTTGTCAAAACACCATATTAATACACAAAAAAAGGTCATCTAAATATTTTAGATGACCTTTTTTTGTGCTAGCTATATCCTTTATATTAATTTTCTACTTGAAATATAATAGGTAGTGAGTAAGGAACAGCTACAGCTTTACCACGCTGTCTTCCCGGCTGCATTTTTGGTAATTTATTGACCACACGTGCGGCTTCTTTTTGAAGTCTTGGGTGAGGTGCTCGAGAATTAATCCCTACAATATTACCGTTTTTATCTATTTTAAAAATAACATTAATTTTTTGTCGTCCTGTTAAGCCTAATTCGTCTGCCAAGCCTACATTAAAATTTTTCTTCATAAATTTCTTAATCTTTTCAGACATACATTTTCTTTTGCTGTCATTGCCTTTCTTTTTTTCACAGCCAGGAAATACAGGTACATTTTCAATAACAGCAAAAGGAACTTCGGTAACTTCATCCTCTATCTCTTCGACCTCGACATCTTCAACTGCTACAACCTCTTCTTCTTGATCTACTTCTGTCGATTCAATAATGGTTTCTTCAATCTCTTCTTTATCATCAACTATTTCAATAGTTTCTGCTGGCGGTGGCGGTGGTGGC
>CALLUG010000032.1 GCA_938011315.1 uncultured Flavobacteriaceae bacterium | reverse complement strand
TAATAAACAGATGACCTAAGACCCTTGCATAAGCGAACTGTTGAAAAATATAATCCTAAATCTATGTTTAATAAGTTAAGTTTTATATATTCATATAAAATTTATCCTAATTAATGCAAACAAATAAAGCTCTAAACTTAGCCTGGAATTTTGTGAATACTACAGATAGAAACATATTTCTAACGGGTAAGGCAGGCACTGGAAAAACCACTTTTTTACATAAGCTAAAAACAGAATCTTTAAAACGTTTAGTCGTTGTAGCTCCTACTGGAGTTGCTGCAATTAATGCTAAGGGTATGACAATACATTCGTTTTTTCAAATGCCTTTCGGGCCTATTTTGCCTAATAGTAATTTGAGTCAGTCCAATGTTAGCTTTAATCGAAAGTTTAGTAGAACCAAAATCAATATTATAAAATCGTTAGATTTGTTGGTCATCGATGAAATTAGCATGGTTCGTGCAGATTTGTTAGATGGTATAGACAAGACATTACGTCGTTTTAAAAATAGAGACAAAGTTTTTGGAGGCGTTCAGTTGTTAATGATTGGTGATTTGCAACAGCTGTCGCCCGTTGTTAAAGAAAACGAATGGAGCCTCTTAAAACCATTTTACGAAAATATATTCTTTTTTAGCAGTGCTGCGTATAAGCAATGTAATGCTATTGCTATAGAGTTAAAACATATTTACAGACAAGATAACCCTAAGTTTATTAAAATACTTAACGAAGTTAGAACAAACACATTGAGCGCAACATCTATAAATGAGCTAGATAAACGTTACAATCCTAATTTTGTACCAAAAAATAGCGAGAATTATATTGCACTTACAACTCACAACAACAGGGCTGAACAAATCAATAATATAGAGATTGATAAGCTTAAAGAAAAGACAATAAGTTATACAGCCAGTGTTGAAGGTAAATTCCCTGATTTCCTTTATCCTAACAAACAAAAACTTGCATTAAAAGTTGGCGCACAGGTTATGTTTATTAAAAACGATAGTTCTGTAGAAAAACGCTATTTTAATGGTAAAATAGGTAAAGTAATATACTTAGACAAAGATGAAGTTATTGTAAAATGTCCTGATGATGATTATAATATTATAACAACCCCCGAAACATGGGAAAATATAAATTATAGTGTTAATGCAGAAACTAAAGCAATTACAGAAAATAAAATAGGATCATACACACAGATGCCATTGCGATTGGCTTGGGCTATAACAGTTCATAAAAGTCAGGGATTAACTTTTGAACGTGCAATTATTGATGTTCAAGGTGTTTTTGCTCATGGTCAAGTCTATGTTGCTTTGAGTAGATGTAAGAATTTAGAAGGCTTGGTACTGAAAAGTAAAATTAGCGCTAAGCAGATTATTAGAGATAATAATGTTAACTTGTTTAATAAAAATGCAGAAGAAAATGAACCTGATAATTCTGTTTTACAAAAATCCAAATCTGAATTTCAATTCAACCTGATGTCAGAGATATTTAATTTTTATCCATTTTTACATCCTATTAATCGAATTTTAGATGTTTTCTATAAAAATAGAAACAGCATTTCAGGGCAGGTAGAAGTTCCTTTGTTAGCCATTAAAGAAAGTATAACTCATTTATTAAAAATAAGCAATAGCTTTAAAGTACAATTAAAAGAACTGTCTAAAGAAGATGTCGAGCCAGAATTGAATAATCAAGTTCAAGAACGTTTTATAAAAGCTGTTCAGTATTTTAATTTACAAACTAAAACTAAATTTGAAGATATATACAAAACGTTTGGTTTTACGACAGATAATAAAGCTGTTGAGAAAGAACTTACTAAAGCAACAGATATTTTTGAAGACTTACTACTAAGTAAACTGTTTTATTTTAATAAATTACAGAAAGGATTTACCACTAATGCTTTTTTGGACTTAAGAGCACAGTCAGTTTTTTTAGAAAAAGAAACCCCTAAGAAATCTAAAAAAGTAGCAGTAAGCGGCACTGATAATGTAATCTTATTTGAGCAACTAAGAGAATTGAGAAACGAAATTGCAAATAGAAATGACTTAGCTCATTTTCAAATATTTACTCAAAACGCATTATATGAAATGTGTGAAATATTACCGACAAATGAGATTGAGTTGAAAACCATTAAGGGAATGGGTAAAGTGCGTGTAGAAAAATACGGTACTGCTATTTTAAAAGTTATACAAAATTATTGTGACAAGAATGGTGTAGTGAGTTCACAACGTCAAGAAATATTTAAGACTAAAAAACTAAAAAAAACTAAAGGCGAAACAAAAAACATATCGTTAAAGCTATTTAAAGAAGGAAAAGAAATAGATGAAATTGCTTTAATACGAGAATTAAACGCAACAACTATTTTTGGACACTTAGCTAGTTTTATAGATTCTGGTGAAGTGAAAATTACAGATCTAGTTTCAGAAGCGCGTTATCATAAATTAAAGGCTATTATTCCAAAACATAAATTTGAAAGTCTATCGGACTTAAAAAAGCAACTTAATGATGACTATACTTATGGCGAAATTAAATTAGTTTTAAGCACTTTATAAAATAACGAATTATAAAATAATTCAATATAAAAAAAGACTGCCTTTTCGGGCAGCCTCTTTTTAAGATAAGACAAACAAATTACTACCCTTTTATAAGGCTCCTCGAAATTACAATTTTTTGAATCTCTGAAGTTCCCTCATAAATTTGAGTAATTTTTGCATCACGCATTAAGCGTTCAACATGATATTCTTTTACAAAGCCGTTGCCACCATGAATTTGTACTGCTTCAACCGTTTGCTCCATCGCAACTTTAGAGGCATATAGCTTTGCCATAGCACTAGAGGTATCAAAATTATGACCTTGATCCTTGTCCCAAGCAGATTTCATAACTAAGTGTCTAGCGGCTTCAATTTCGGTAAACATATCGGCAAGTTTAAAAGCAATGGCTTGATGGTTGCATATTTCGGTACCAAAAGCTTTACGTTCTTTGGCATATTTTAATGACAATTCATAGGCGCCAGCAGCGATGCCTAGTGCTTGAGCAGCAATTCCTATTCTGCCTCCAGATAAGGTTTTCATTGCAAATTTAAACCCAAATCCATCGTCTCCTATTCTATTCGCTTTAGGTATTCTTACATCATTAAATTGTAGGGTGTGTGTGTCGCTACCTCTTATGCCTAGTTTATCTTCTTTTGGTCCAATAGCAAAGCCTTCGGTACCTTTTTCAACAATAAAGGCATTAATCCCCTTATGTCCTTTTTCTCTATCGGTTTGGGCAATTACGATATAAAAATCGGAAGTTCCTCCGTTAGTAATCCAATTTTTAGTACCATTAATGATATAATGATCTCCCTTATCTATAGCTGTAGTGGTTTGAGATGTTGCGTCGCTCCCAGCTTCTGGTTCGCTCAAGCAAAACGCACCAAGCGCTTGGCCAGTTGCTAACTTTGTGAGGTATTTTTGCTTTTGCTCTTCGGTTCCATAAGCCTCTATACCGTAGCACACTAATGAGTTGTTTACAGAAACCATTACGGAAGCAGAGGCATCTATTTTTGAGAGTTCTTCCATAATCAAAACGTAAGATATAGTGTCCATGCCACTACCTCCGTATTTTGGATCTACCATAATCCCCATAAAACCGAGTTCCCCCATTTTTTTAACTAACTCCCTAGGAAATTCTTGTTTATTATCACGTTCTATAACGCCAGGTAGTAATTCAGTATTAGCAAAATCACGTGCAGCATCGCGAATTAAAATATGTTCTTCTGTAAGGTTAAAATCCATTATCTTTTTCTTATAAATTTATAAAAACACTACAAATATACTTTTTTGACGGCATATTTTATTTAATGTTTTGTTATTTTTACAGACATGGTAGATTGTAGCTATAATGTTATTGGTGTTATGTCTGGAACCTCTCTAGATGGTATTGATTTATGTTATATAAATTTTTGTTATAATGGTGCTTGGTCTTATAGTATAATACATTCGCAAACAATTTCTTATAGCAATATATGGGTCGATGCATTACAAAATGCTATGGCTTTAGACCGCAACGCTTTAAAACAGTTAGATAACGAATATACAGTTTACTTAAACCAAGTACTTCATGAATTTATAGTAACAAAAAAGATTACAACCCTTTATGCTATTTGTTCTCACGGTCACACCGTTTTGCATCAGCCCCAAAAAGGAATTACGTACCAGATAGGCAATATGCCTCACATTGCAGAAGGTTTTGATTGTCCTGTTGTATGCGACTTTCGTGTTGCTGATGTAAAGTTAGGAGGGCAGGGGGCACCTTTGGTTCCAATAGGTGATGCACTGTTGTTTAGCGAGTTTGATGTTTGTTTAAATTTGGGAGGCTTTGCAAACATTTCTTTTGAATGTGAAAATAAACGAATTGCATACGATATTTGCCCAGTAAATATTATATTAAATTTCTATGCAAAAACTTTAGGTGTTGATTATGATAATAATGGGAGTATTGCTAAGTCAGGAACCATAGATGAGGACTTGTTAGAAGCCCTAAATGCCCTAACGTTTTATACCTTAAAACCTCCAAAGTCATTAGGGTTAGAGTGGGTAAAACACTATGTATTACCTTTGATAATGAGATATGAGTTACCTGTGCCAATAACTTTAAGAACTCTAGTAGCACATATTGCAATACAAATTAGTAAAGCTATTAATAAGCTACAGGTCACTAAAGTTTTAGTTACAGGAGGCGGAGCATATAATAGTTTCTTGATAGAACAACTTTTAAAACTAACCGATATCAAAACTCAAATTATTATCCCATCTCGTGCCACAATAGACTATAAGGAAGCGTTAATTTTTGGTCTTTTAGGGCTTTTAAAACTAAGAGGGGAAACGAATTGTTTGAGTAGCGTAACGGGAGCAAAGAAAAATCATAGCTCTGGGTACGTTTATTAAAATTACTATAAATCTAAAGTTTAAGCGTTTTAGTTTTTATCTTTGTTACGCTTCAAAAATTAATCTTGAAAAGCGTATTTAATTTAGAGATTATTTGTGAAGAGCGTAGATATGAATTTTTAACACAATATATGGAAGCAGTAATTATAATAATATTTGTAGTAGGATACCTAGCAATAACGCTAGAACACAGTATTAAAATAGACAAATTAATCCCAGCATTGGTAATGATGGCAATTTCATGGGCATTAATTTCATTGGGAATAGACGGTTTCTCGCAGTGGTTTGATTCTGCAAAACAAGGCTTAGTAGAAGGTTACGATGCGGTAACACATGAGGGTCGCTTACATTTGTTAGAAGAAACCTTATTACACCATTTAGGAAAAACAGCAGAGATATTAGTATTCCTTTTAGGCGCAATGACTATTGTTGAAATAATAGATTATTTCGATGGGTTTTCATCCATAAAGTCAATTATTAAAACAAAGAAAAAAACAAATATACTTTGGATATTTGCGTTCTTGGCCTTTGGACTTTCAGCGATTATTGATAACCTAACAGCAACAATTGTGTTAATTTCTATTTTACAAAAAATAATAAAAGATAGAAATGTGAGAATTTGGTTTGCTGGCTTAATTATTATATCTGCCAATGCTGGGGGTGCGTTTTCTCCTATAGGCGATGTAACAACGACAATGCTTTGGATTGGTAACAAGGTGAGTACAGTAAAATTATTTGAATATTTATTTTTCCCATCATTATTATGTATGCTTGTACCCGTTACAATAGCTACTTTTTTACCTGCGTTTAAAGGCTATATTGAAGCAGACAAAACAGATAATGATAAACCAAAAAGTAAGTTTAGTACCACTATGCTTTTACTAGGTCTTGGCGCTATTGTGTCTGTACCTGTGTTTAAGGTAATTACGCATTTACCTCCTTATGTAGGTATGATGTTGGCATTGGGTGTTGTTGCTATTTTTGCGGAAGTATATAGTAATTCTAAATTTAGTTTAACAGAATTTGGAGAAGAAGAAAGTGATGCACACGCCAACCATAGTCCTGTGCACCACTCGTTATCAAAAATTGAATTGCCTAGTATTTTATTTTTCTTAGGGATTTTAATGGCCGTAGCAGCATTAGAGTCTTTAGGGCTGTTATTTGGCTTTGCAAGTACCTTACAAGATGCCACACCAATGATAGGTACAGAAATGGCAGGAACACAAGTTTCAGATTTAGTAGTTTTACTATTAGGCGTTGGTTCTGCTGTTATTGATAATGTACCACTGGTAGCAGCAAGTTTAGGGATGTTTACAGAAAGTTTAGACAACCAGTTATGGCACTTCATAGCTTATTCTGCAGGTACTGGAGGGAGTATGCTAATTATTGGTTCTGCAGCAGGAGTAGTAGCCATGGGGATGGAAAAAATATCTTTTTTTTGGTATATAAAAAAAATATCTTGGTTAGCTTTAGTTGGGTTCTTGGCAGGAGCAGGAGCATTTTTAGTTACTAGAACATTATTTTAATACTTTATTCATAAACCTTTCGTTAGTATTCATAATTAACAAAACAAAACATGGCAATTAGCACAATTTTTAAAGCTATTCAAGACACCACCAATCAACTTACAGACGGAAATGAGTCGGTTGAAAAAACACTCTCAATTATAGAACTTATAGAAAGTGGAGGTCTAGCAGGACAAATAATAATTTTAATTTTATTGATCTTATTAACCGTTGCCTCTTACATTTATTTTGAGCGCTTATTTGCAATTAAAGCAGCTTCAAAAATAGATACTAATTTTATGAACCAAATAAAAGACTATGTGTCTAACGGAAAGATAGATTCTGCACAAGTATTGTGTGAGCAGGCTAACTCTCCTGTATCTCGTCTAATAAGTAAAGGAATTTCCCGAATAGGGAAGCCCTTAGAAGATATTAATACAGCTATAGAAAATGCAGGAAAATTAGAAGTTTATGGACTAGAGAAAAACGTAAATGTTCTTGCTACAATCTCAGGGGCAGCACCCATGATAGGGTTTTTGGGCACTGTAATAGGAATGATATTATCTATTTTTGAAATTGCAAATTCTGGAGGACAGATAGATATTAAACTATTGGCAGATGGCTTATACACCGCTATGACAACAACCGTTGGCGGCTTAATTGTAGGTATTGTAGGCTATATTGCTTATAACCATCTTGTAGGTAAAACAAACAAAGTAATCCACCAAATGGAAGCCAACTCAGTAGAGTTTTTAGACCTCTTAAACGAACCTATTTAGCATATGGATTTTAAAGGAAGAAATAAAGTTACACCAGAGTTTAATATGTCTTCCATGACAGATATTGTGTTTTTATTACTAATATTTTTTATGTTAGCATCGACCCTTGTCACAACAAATGCTATTGATATTTTATTACCAAAGGCAAGTGGCAAAACAGAAAACAAAAAATCAGTATCTGTAAGTATAAAAAAAGACTTAACTTACTATATAGATCAAAAACGAGTGGGAGTAAGCGTACTAGAAAATAGGTTAATAAACATATTGTCAAAACAGAATAGTCCTACAATTGTGCTAAGAGCAGAAAAATCTGTTCCTGTAGATAATGTGGTAAAAGTTATGGACATTGCCAATCGTAATAAGTTTAAAGTAATTTTAGCTGTAAAGCCTAATTAAATTATAATTATTATTCAGCTAAGCTTATCTTTTAAAACATGAGATATTTTGAAACAAAACACGAAAAAAAATCAGCAAAAATAACGACATTAGTCATGCTTATTTTAATTGTGCTTATTTTCATTGCAGGACCAAAATACGATGACCCTCCACTAGAATACGGTGTTGCTATTAATTTTGGAGACTCTAATTTTGGAAGTGGAAAAGTACAACCTAAGACAACAACAAAAGCACTACCTCAAAAAGTTAATGAACCACTACCAGAGGAAACTAAAGTAGAAGAAGCTAAAGTGGAGCAAACCAAAGTAGAAGAAATACAACCTAAAACAACAACACCAATAAAAGATGTAAAAGAAGAGGTGATTACTTCAGATAACTCTGAGGCTATAGCTATAAAAAAACAAAAGGAAGCAGAAGCCAAACTTAAAGCGGAAGAAGTTAAACTTAAAGAGAAAGAAGCGGCTAAGGCAAAAGCTCTTTTGCAAAAAGCAGAAGCTGAAAGAATTGCAAAGGAAAAAAAAGAAAAAGCAGATAAAAAAAACAAATTAGACGCTTTAATAGGAGGGATTGGTAAACCTAACAGTGAAGCTACTGGAAGTGAAGGAGACGATGATAAAAAGGGAGATAAAGGACAATTAAATGGGACACCCTATGGCCCAAGTTATTTTGGAACCCCAGGAGCAGGAACAGGTGGTGTAGGTTACGGTTTAAACGGTAGGGGAACACCCACAAAAACTATTGTAAAACAAAACTGCAATGAAGAAGGACGCGTTGTGGTAAAAATTACAGTAAACAAAATGGGAGACGTTATAAAAGCCGAACCAGGGATTAAGGGCACAACAAATAGTGCAGCCTGTTTGTTAGAGCCCGCAAAAAAAACAGCCTTGTCTCACAAATGGAGAGCAGACCCAAATGCACCAAACCAACAAATTGGGTTTATCGTAATTAACTTTAGTATTAGTCAATAAAATGGATTATTTGGATACTGTAAATTGGATGTTTAGCCAGTTACCTATGTATCAGAATAAAGGGAAACAAGCTTATAAGGCGAACTTGAATAATACATTACTCTTAGCCAAGCACCTTAAATATCCAGAAACTAAATTCAAATCTATCCATGTTGCAGGCACTAATGGAAAAGGATCTACAAGTCATATGCTAGCCTCTGTCCTGCAAGAAGCAGGGTATAATGTAGGCTTATATACGTCTCCTCATTTAAAAGATTTTAGAGAGCGCATTAAAATAAACGGTACCCCAGTAAGCAAACAATTTGTTATCGCTTTTATAAAAAAGCATAACTTATTTATAAAAAAAAATTCATTATCGTTTTTTGAAATGACAGTTGGTATGGCATTTGCTTATTTTGCAAAAAAAAAAATAGATATTGCCATTGTAGAAGTCGGGTTAGGAGGTCGGCTAGATTCCACAAATATAATTAACCCAGAACTGTCCGTAATTACTAATATAGGATTAGACCATACACAGTTTTTAGGAACTACCCTAAAGCAAATTGCAAAAGAAAAGGGAGGGATAATAAAGTGCAATACCCCTGTAGTAATTGGCGAGTCGCAGCCCGAAACGGATTCTGTTTTTAACGCTTTAGCAAAAAAAAATAACGCCCCAATATATTTCGCAAACCAACTGGTTAGCGAAGCATATGAATCCGATTTGAAAGGCAATTATCAAAAACACAATATAAAAACTACTTTAGTAGCCCTGTCTGAAATCGCTAAAAAAGGATTTAAAATAACAGACTCTCATATTAAAATAGGATTACTTAGTGTTGTAAAAAACACAGGGCTTTATGGACGCTGGCAAATTTTAGGACAGCAACCAACCATAATTTGCGATACAGCTCATAATAAAGAGGGATTACGTTACACCATAAAACAGTTACAAAAGAAAACATTTGATAAGCTCCATATTGTTATCGGTGTTGTAAAGGATAAAAACCTAGAAGGTATCCCTAACTTATTTCCAAAAAATGCAGCCTACTATTTTTGTAGCCCCAATATGTCAAGAGCTTTAGATGCCGAAAGCTTAAGATTAGAATTTGGACGCTTAAATCGGAAAGGAGAAGTTTACAATTCTGTTAATGAGGCACTAAGAGCGGCTAAAAACACAGCAAGTGAGTTAGACCTTATTTATGTTGGAGGGAGTACCTTTGTTGTTGCAGAAATTATTTAAGGATTTGCACAAAAAATATTTGTTAGATTAAAAAACTCACTTATATTTGCAGTCCAATTATGGGGCGCGTAGCTCAGTTGGTTCAGAGCACTTGGTTTACACCCAAGGGGTCAGGGGTTCGAATCCCTTCGCGCCCACAAAAAGTAAAAAAATAAGCCCTTGTATACAAGGGCTGTTTTTTTGTAATATGCTTCGAAATATCATCTTTTTTATAGCCTTAGCGTATCAAACTTATAAAGAAGTAATTTACTTTGTTAGTAAGCAAAAAATCTAAACCACTTTAAAAGGTTCTTTATCTTAATTTTAGTTATTACACCAAACCGTTATTTAAAATGAACTTATAAATAATTTTAAATATATTGTATTTAGATAACATAGAAAACCTAAACATAACCTTAGTTGCATTTTTTATATTGATATATAACGCAATAGAAACGAATTATGTAGCTATTTTGAGTAATAATTGGTGTTAGTGAAAACAACATTGCGTATAGATGTAATTTACATTAGCATTTAAGAAATTAAACCATCATTATTACGACTTTATAGAATGTAACTGTTGTTTATTGCAACGAACTTTTTTATTATGAACTATGTATTTCGACTATGCATTTTAGGATTTTTATTAGTATCATCTTGTAATAATACTAAAAATGAAACTAAAACTATAGCTTTGCATGATAGCAAAGCACAATTCAAAGAAACTAAAGAGACGATTACATTCCCATCCAAAGATGGTTTAAGCATCACAGCAGATGTTTATGTAGTAAACAACAATCCTGTGTCTATTCTACTATGTCACCAAGCAGGATATAGCCGTGGGGAGTATAAAGACACTGCTATTAGGCTAAATGCCTTAGGCTATTCTGTAATGGCAATAGATCAACGTTCTGGGAATATTGCAAACCAAGTAAAAAATAAAACTAATGCAGCTGCCAAATTAAAGGGATTACCTACAACATATCTAGACGCAAAACAAGATATTGAAGCTGCTGTAGATTATGTATATGAACATAATAACAATAAACCTATTGTCTTAGTAGGCAGCTCATATTCCGCCTCTTTATCTTTACTAATTGCCGCTCAAAACGATAAAATAAAGTCTGTAGCAGCATTTAGCCCTGGAGAGTATTTTAAAGGGATGCACATTCAAGAACTAATTAAGACCACAGCCAAGCCTATGTTTGTGACAGCATCAAACAGCGAAACCTCTGATTTAAAACGATTAGTGAGCAAGGTTGATCGTAATTATTTAACCCACTATATGCCCAAAGAAAAAGGAATTCACGGCTCTAGAGCATTATGGTCAAGTACGAGTGGAACCAAAGGATATTGGGATGCTTTTGAAACCTTCTTGAGAACATCAAATTAAAAAATCCATAACACGCTCCAAGGCCATTGCGCGAGAGCCTTTTATTAAGAGTGTTGTGTTTTTAAAGCTTTTGTGTTTCAAAAAGTCCTTAAAACCATTAAAGTTGTTAAAGAATTTTATTTTTTTTGAAACAGTATTTGTTTCAAAAAAATGACTACCAATTAAGTAGGCGGTATCAATATTTAATGTGTCAATGTAATTTACAACCGATTGGTGTTCCTCATTGGAGGCAGAACCTAATTCAAACATATCTCCTAAAATGACTACTTTATGGTCGCTTTTTATATTTGAAAAATTAACTAAAGCAGCCCTCATACTTGTTGGGTTTGCATTATAGGCATCTAATATAATTTGATTGCTTTCTTTTTCTATAATTTGAGACCTATTATTTTTAGGGATATAACTTTCAATAGCAAGCTTAATGTCATTTAATGTTATATTAAAATAGTTTCCAATACATATTGAAGCGCATAGATTAGTAAAGTTATACGCACCAATAAGCTTAGATTGTATAAGCGTATTTTGGACATCTAGTTGTATAAAATTAGTAGTGTTTTTAAGTTTTATATTCAAGTAAGTATCATTATTTTGACTGAATCCTACCTTATGAGCGTAATGATCTGTTTTTTTTAATTGTAGGGTATCGTCTGCATTAAAAAAAATATGTTTTTGCTTTGAAATAAGATAATTGTAAAGCTCACTTTTTCCTTTTATAACCCCTTCTATACCTCCAAAACCTTCTAAATGCGCTTTCCCAAAGTTGGTAATATAACCGTAATCTGGTTGCGCAATATCACATAAAAACTCAATGTCTTTTAAGTGATTAGCACCCATTTCTACAATACCCATTTCTGTGGTTTTATTCATAGATAATAGGGTTAATGGAACACCAATATGGTTATTTAAATTGCCTACAGTTGCTACAGTTTTATAACGTTGTTTTAAAACAATATCAATAAGTTCTTTTGTGGTTGTTTTGCCATTACTTCCTGTTAAGGCAATAATGCTAATATTTAAATACTCACGGTGGTACTTTGCAAGTTCTTGAAGTGTGCTTAGCGTATTGCTAACCAAGATGCAGTTTGGTGAGATTACATACTTTGGGTCGTCTGTAATAGCGTATTTGGCGCCTTTTTTTATGGCGGTTTCGACAAAGGTATTGCCATTAAAAGTAGGGCCTTTTAATGCAAAAAACATAGCATTAGGGGTAATATATCTTGTGTCTGTAGATGCTCCGTTACATTTTAAAAAGCATTTATGGAGTTGATTTATATTCATAAAATAAATGTAATAAAAAAAGTCCTAATCAACTTGATTAGGACTTTAAAATAAAAACACAATGTTATTGTATTATTTTGATTTTATAATTCGCTTTGATTTTGCACCTACTCTAGATACAGCACATCTAAATCCAATATAATCTGTAGCTTTATCTTGCGGAAAATATCTTCTTTGCGCTGGGTCTAACCAATACTCTCTATCTTTCCAGGACCCACCTTTGTACACTCTTACTTCATCATTAATTAACGAGGTTCTATCATTAGATTTATCAAAGTCTTTAATAATGTTGCCTGTTTCGTCTTTCTGAATGCTATGTTTAGGAGCATTATACATTTTGCCAGTAGTTGATTCTTTGGAGAAGCCATCTTCATCTTCATCATCAAAACTTTCAAAATCACGAGACGATCGTTTATCACCATCCCTGAAATTTCTGTTATCGCTCGTGTCAAAATTTGTTCTTAAGTAAGTTTCGTTTTCATCGACAGGAGTTTTAATAATCTCTCCAGGTAAGCTGCGCGCAATTAACTTGCCTGTACTTAGTGTGTCATATATAATATCTGAAGTCGTCACTAATTTTACAGTTCCGTCACTATTAATTGAATTTTTTGTGTACACATTACCTCGATAGTAGTTAAAGTCATTAAACTCATCATCAACTATAGGCCTATAGACATCGGCAACCCATTCGGCAACATTACCTGCCATGTCGTAAAGTCCAAAATCATTAGGAGGATAAGATTTAACAGCTATGGTAATATCTGCGCCATCGTCAGACCAGCCAGAAATACCGCCATAATCTCCTTTACCTTGTTTAAAGTTGGCTAACTGGTCGCCCCTATTTTGTCGTTTTCCATTTCTGGTATATTGACCATCCCAAGGATACTTTTTACGACCTCGTCTTATATTATAATCTCTTAATTCGTTTAAGCCTAGTGCAGCATATTCCCACTCAGATTCAGAGGGTAGTCTATATCGCAACGGAATTAGTCCTGTTTCTCTTCTTGCATATCTATTAATAGTATCTCCATTGGCGTTAACTTCTACGTTTAGTTGCCTCGATCTTTTTCTAGCAAAAATATTAGGATTGGTAACACTATCATTACCACCAAATGTTTTTGAAGGTGCATTGATATAAGTGTCTGTACTAAAATTAGATTCTGCAGTAGCATTATCGTAATTTGAATTTCTTTTTAACCATCCGTTATCTTGCAATTTCAATTCTGCAACACGATCTGTACGCCAATTAGCAAATTCTACTGCTTGTATCCAACTTACACCTACTACAGGGTATGTTCCATATCCGGGATGGCGCAAGTAATTATTTACTTCTACTTCGCTATATCCTAGTCTGTTTCTCCAGACTAAAGTATCTGGCAATATACCATCGTAAATAGCTTTAAATCTAGGATCATTTGGTGGATAAATACGTTTAGTCCAGTCTAAATATTCAAGATACATTTTGTTTGTTACCTCGGTTTCATCCATATAAAAAGATTTTACGTGCTGCTGAGTTGGTGTATTATTCCAATCGTGCATAACGTCGTCTTGTACCTTACCTCTAGTAAAAGTACCCCCTTCAATAAATACAGTACCTATTGGGGTTTCTTGCTCTTTAAAAGAGGAGTTATACTTGAAACCGCCTTTTTTACTGTTAATTTGCCAACCTGTAGCTCTAGAAGTATGAAGATTAGATTTTAAACAGCTAAACATAAATAGAGGTAACATTGCCATAGCATACCTTACTTTTATTGATGTAACTTTTTTCATATGTAAATTTTTAACTTAAATACATTTATTTAGTCTCGCAATATATATATAATTACATTGAGATTATAATTATTTCAAGAATAATAACAACAAAACTTAGCGTTTAGACGGTAATATATGTATTTAAACAGGTTTTATATTGTGTTTTAGTGAAATTTTCTTTAAAGATAACGCTCAATATAATGAATTATTACACTATTTTTACAAAAGAAGACATTAAAAGGTTTTATTGCAGTAAAACCCTTAAAAACACTTGATAACTCATAAATGAAAAAAAAGATTATTTATTTATTTTGCCTGTTCACAAGCATTTCCTTTTCGCAACAAAAACGTTTTAATATACAGTGGCAAGGCACTACCTCTCTGTCTACACAATACACGTCAATAACCGTACCTTCATTTAGTAAAGAAAATTTTTCATACACTTACGAAAAAGGCTTGTTGTTTGTTTCTCAATGGCTTACTAATGAAACTATTAATCCAAATAGTGTGAGTCTAACCAACGTGTCTTACAGCTCAATGTCTAAAGACGATTTAAGAGATATTAATCTAAAAACGATCCCCAAAAAGATAAAGGCAGATCTTAAAACAGCAACTGCCAGAGATAAAAAATATGCTTATCTGCAAGTAAGTCCCATTATAAACGATAATGGTGTGTATAAAAAAGTAACAGCATTTACTGTAAATTATAGCAGTTTAACTAACTCTGCTGCAGGTATTCCATCTGCTAGTAGCGGAATTATTAATTCAGTTTTGGCTAGTGGCGAATGGTTTAAATTTTATGTCGATACAACAGGGGTTTTTAAACTAACAAGTCGCTTCTTGAGTCGCTTAGGAGTTAATGTTAATAACGTAGATCCTAGAACCATTAAGATTTATGGACAAGGCGGTGAAATTTTACCTCTTAGAAATTCTGTATTTTATCCCTTCGATTTAGTAGAAAATGCAATACAAATTGTAGGTGAAGACGATGGAAGTTTTGATAATAATGACTTTATATTGTTTTATGCCCAAGGACCTCGCGAGTTTAATCAAGAAAATAATACTAATATAAATGTTTTTGTAGACCGAGCCTTTTATTTTATAAACATATCTCCTAACAACGGAAAGCGAATTCAAGCATTACAAGAGCCAGAAGCAGACGCAACTACTGTAATTGATACTTTTGATGATTATAAATTTACAGAAGTTGATGAGTTTAATCTTGCTGCCTTAGGAAGGCGCTGGTTTGGAAATCGTTTCGATTTTGAAAGTAATCAGACCTTTGAATTTAATTTTCCTAACATAGTTACATCACAGCCTGTACGATTACGAGTTTTTACAGCGGCCACGGGCGAGGTGCAAACAACAATGCAACTTAATGTAAATGGCACTACTATTGACAACTTTGTATTTCCAGCCATTAACGAACCCATATTGGGTACAGAAGATGTATTTGTAGGCAATATACCTGTTACCTCTCCAAATGTAGCTGTTAATTTGGTGTACAACAATAATGGTAATCCAGCCTCTATTGGTTATTTGGATTATATTTCCGTAGAAGCTCGAAGACAACTAGTCGCTGCTCAAGGTCAATTTAGTTTTACAAATAATGATGCTACAAAACTATCAGGTATTGGGCAATACAATATTACAAATACAACTAATATATCTCAAATTTGGGAAGTAACCGATGAGCATAACATTACAACACTGGTTAACGATGGCAGTAATACCTTAAGCTTTAAATCTCAATTAGGAACACAGCGTGTATTTCAAGCCGTAGACCCTTCAGATTATTTCGAACCACAAAGCGATGGTCAAAGCAGAGTAAATAATCAAAATCTTAAAGGGACTGTTTTTTTAAATTCAGATGGAGACTTTGAGGATGTCGATTATATCATAATAACACGGCAAGACATGTTATCGCAAGCAGAACGCTTAGCACAAATTAATAGAGATCAAAATAACCTTAATGTTAAAGTGTACGAATTGCAAGAAATTTATAATGAATTTAGTTCAGGCAATCAAGACGCTGCTGGAATTAGAAACTTTATAAGGTACGTGTACAATAATGCAAGCACCCCAAACAACAGATTGCGCTATGTGTGCCTTTTTGGTGATGCAAGCTTCGATTATAAAGATAGAATACAAAACAATACAAATGTAGTGCCTTCGTGGAACACCCTGTCTAGTTTTAGTCTCACAGGCTCCTTTGTTTCAGACGACTTTTTTGGGATGATGGACGATGATGAAGGGACTATGGCAAACTCAGATTTGCTGGACATTGCTGTAGGGAGAATTATAGCAGACTCACCACAACAAGCAAGAACTCTAGTCGATAAGGTTGAAATTTATTATCAAGACGAATCATTTGGTAGCTGGCGTAATAATTATGTAACCATATCTGATGACGTTGATGAAATAAACAGCAGTATAGACGAAAGAGTATTGCAAGGCACAACCGATGAAGTAGCAGACGATATTACAGCAGACCTCCCCTCTGTAAATGTAACTAAAATCCATTCAGACGCTTTTCAGCAAGAAATAGGCGCAGGAGGTGCGCGTTATCCAGATGTAAACCAAGCCATTTTTGAAGCAATGGAGTCTGGAGCATTGATCGTAAATTATTTTGGACACGGCGGCGAAGATGGACTCGCAGACGAACGCATTTTTGACAGAGTAGATGCCGAACAAGTTAGTAATGCGTGTAGGCTAACCTGTTTTCTAACCGTAACCTGTGAATACACAAGATTCGATAATCCCTTACGAGAAACAGCAGGCGAAATTTTGTTTAGAAATCAAGAAGCAGGTGCCATAGGGTTAGTAACGACCACTAGACAAATATTTGTTATTATAGGAGTTACCTTAAATGTGGTTCTAAGAGATTTTTTGCTCCCAACCAATTTTAATGACAATACCTCTGTAGCAGAAGCATTACGATTAACCAAAACAGACCCGAGAGTTTCTGGATTGACACAAAGGCGATTAGTATTTTTTATAGGCGATCCAGCATTAAGATTAGCAGTGCCACAACCCAATATAAGAATTACCACCATTAATGACATACCCGTTGTTAATACTCCAGAAGTGTTACAAGCCTTAAGTCCAGCACGGTTTGAAGGAGAAGTAGTCGATGCAGCAGGAAACTTGCAAAGTGACTATAATGGCGTTCTAACCGCAACAATTTACGACAAAGATGTAAATATTACCACTTTAGCCAATGATGGAACTAGGGATCAAAACGGGCAGTTAGCTGTGTTAAACTATGTAACTCTAGGTGAAATCATCTTTAGAGGACAGGCTAGTATAAAAAACGGACAATTTAGTTTTAACTTTGTTGTTCCTAGAGACATTGGTATTGCAGAAGGAAATGGAAAAATAAGCTTGTACGCTAAAACATTAAATTTTTCAGAAGACCAAGCTGGAGCAAATTTTGATATTCGTATAGGAGGTCTAAATAAAGATGCACCTGAGGATGATGTAGGGCCAGTGATAAATGTATTTCTAAATGACGAAAATTTTGTTTCTGGAGGAATTACTAATGAATCACCTACATTATTAGCCAAACTGTCAGACCCTAATGGCATCAATACTGCAAGCGGAATAGGACATGATATTTTGGCCATTATTGACGGGGATGAAGCAAATCCATTAAAGCTAAATGATTTTTATCAAACAAATATTGATGACTTTACAACAGGTATTGTAACATTTCCTTTGCGTGAATTAGAACCAGGATTACATACACTAACCCTTATTGCTTGGGATGTTTACAATAACTCATCGCAATCAGAAATACAATTTGTAGTTCATAATGAAAGTGAAGAATTAGTGATTGAAAACGTACTAAATTATCCAAATCCATTTATAAATTACACAGAATTTTGGTTTAATCACAATAGTTCTGATGTTTTAGACGTTTCAGTACAAATACTAACCATTTCAGGAAAAATTGTAAGAACTATAAATGGACAAACCAATTCAAGTGGAAAATCTACAAGTTCTTTATCTAGAGATGTTGTGTGGGATGGTAGGGATGATTTTGGCAATAAAATAGGTAAAGGAGTTTATATTTACAAGCTTACCGTTCGTTCAAATCAATTTAACCAACAAGTAGAAAAAATAGAAAAACTTGTAATACTGTAATAATAGGGTATATTTGTAAAGATTCAATAGCCCTAAACTTAACTAATAGTAATAAAAACATGAATAAATACACTATCGCTATTGTAATATTAATTTTTATAGCCAAAATTAATGGACAAACCACTACTACCATAATTCCAGATCCCGATAGTAGGGTAATTACCACGGCAACCCCTTTTTTACTAATCGCACCAGACGCTAGATCTGCAGGACAAGGGGATATAGGTGTAGCGACATCTGCCGATGCAAATTCCCAACAATGGAACCCTGCAAAATATGCATTTTCAGAAGCTAAATCTGGAATCGCCGTAAACTACACACCCTTTTTAAGTCAATTGGTAGATGATGTGTTTTTAGGAAATATAACCTATTTTAATCGAATAAACAACCGTAGTGCTTTTGCGGCAAGTTTTAGATTTTTCGGACTTGGAGATATTGAGATTAGACAAGATGCAACCTCAGACGCATTAATAGAAAGCCCCAACCAACTTACCATAGATGCCTCTTATACATTACGCTTAGCTAATCAATTTTCGTTAGCAGTAG
The DNA here is from genome assembly GCA_938011315.1 of uncultured Flavobacteriaceae bacterium. Lineage (GTDB taxonomy): Bacteria > Bacteroidota > Bacteroidia > Flavobacteriales > Flavobacteriaceae > AU392. Next base: position 17,952 of record CALLUG010000032.1, on the reverse strand, counting down.
GGTTACGGTATTTAAGATCAGATTTAAGAATCCAAGCAGTAGATGCTAACTCTAGCGCATCAGGAACCGTAGCAGTTGATATTGCAGGATATTACCAAACAGAGACTATTGCATACAAAAATTTTGATGGCCGTTGGCGAGGAGGATTTGCTATACAAAATATAGGCCCTGGAATTAGTTTTGACGACACAGACACAGACAGTTTTATCCCAACAACGCTACGTTTAGGAGGAGGATTTGATTTTATTTTAGATCCAGTAAATAAAATCGCCGTTACAGCCGAGGTAACCAAATTATTAGTGCCAACACCCCCAGTAACAGGTAGAGAATTTGAATTTGACGATGCTAATGGAAATGGAGTTTTTGATGAAGAAGACGAAGATTTAATCGGGTTTCCTAATAATCCTGTAAATACAGGTATAATTATAGACGGACGTTCTCAAGACGTAAACTTCTTATCAGGTATTTTTCAATCTTTTGGAGATGCCCCAGGAGGATTAAGCGAAGAATTAACAGAGTTTACTTGGGCTTTAGGAGCAGAGTACACCTACAGAGATGCCTTTGCCCTAAGAGCAGGTTATTTTAATGAAGACGAAGATAAAGGTGCACGTAAATTTTTCGCCCTAGGCGCAGGCTTTAAATACACGGCTATCAATATAGACCTTTCTTATTTGTTTTCGGCATCACAAGTGCAAAGCCCTCTAGAAAACACATTGCGTTTTTCTTTAACCTTTAATTTTGGAGCTAAAACTTATGAAGAATATTAATTATTACTATTTAAAATGTAATCATAAAAAAAACTACTGCTTGTATCAGTAGTTTTTTTATGCTTAAATTTAGACCAGATTCAGTGTAATTTATGTTATAAAACTGTAAATTTGAAATCTAAAATTGTGATAAAATCAAATAATTTATAGGAAGTAAAAATATCCTTAAAAAAAAACCAATCAAAGTATTACTTTTGTAATAGCCTAATTAAAATCTAATTGAATAGTAGATGCAAAAAATTACTAAAAAAACGTACATAAAATGGTATGAAGACATGCTGTTTTGGAGGAAATTTGAAGACAAACTCGCAGCAGTATATATACAGCAAAAAGTAAGAGGATTTCTTCATTTATACAATGGGCAAGAAGCAGTATTAGCAGGCGCATTACACGCCATGGATCTAACCAAAGATAAAATGATTACCGCTTATCGTAACCATGTACAACCTATAGGTATGGGAGTCGACCCAAAGCGAGTTATGGCAGAACTTTACGGTAAAGCCACAGGAACCTCTCATGGTCTTGGAGGCTCAATGCATATTTTTTCAAAAGAACACCGTTTTTTTGGAGGTCACGGTATTGTTGGAGGTCAGATCCCTTTAGGTGCAGGAATTGCTTTTGGAGATAAATATCACGATAGAAATGCTGTAACAGTATGCTGTTTTGGTGATGGCGCAGCAAGACAGGGGTCGCTTCATGAAACATTTAACTTAGCAATGTTATGGAAACTTCCTGTTGTGTTTGTTTGCGAAAATAATGGTTATGCTATGGGAACTTCAGTAGAACGTACAGCTAACCATACCGAGATATGGAAACTAGGATTAGGCTATGAAATGCCTTGTAGCCCTGTTGATGGAATGAACCCCGTAAAAGTAGCAGAAGCTTTTAGCGAAGCCTTAGAAAGAGCTAGACGAGGAGACGGACCAACTTTTTTAGAACTTAAAACTTATCGTTACAGAGGGCATTCTATGAGTGATGCTCAGCATTACAGAACAAAAGATGAGGTCGAAGAATACAAAAAGATAGACCCAATAACCCAAGTAAAAAATATTATACTTGACAATAAGTATGCTACTCCAGACGAAATATTAGCAATAGATAAACGCGTTAAAACAAAAGTTAAAGAGTGCGAAACTTTTGCGGAAGAGTCGCCATACCCAGAAAAGAATATTATGTACGACGCTGTTTATGAGCAACAAGACTATCCATTTTTACAACATAAATTATAAAATATGGCAGAAATCATAAATATGCCTCGTTTAAGCGACACCATGGAAGAAGGTACAGTTGCTACATGGTTAAAAAAAGTGGGCGATAAAATAGAAGAAGGCGATATTCTTGCCGAAATAGAAACCGATAAGGCAACGATGGAGTTTGAGTCCTTTAACGAAGGAACCCTGCTTTATATAGGTGTAGAAGAAGGGGGTACAGCAAAAGTAGACACATTACTTGCTATTATAGGTGAGGCAGGAGAAGATATTTCTGCACACCTAAATGCAGTAGAAACAACGCCAACAGTTGCTAATAATTCTACAGAAAATAAGACTGAAACTACCAACAAAAATGCAGTTACTCCCCAAGAACTCCCAGAAGGTGTTATTGTTGTAACAATGCCTCGCTTAAGCGACACTATGGAAGAAGGGACAGTTGCATCTTGGCTTAAACAAGTAGGCGATACGGTTGAAGAAGGTGATATTCTTGCCGAAATAGAAACCGATAAAGCAACGATGGAATTTGAGTCCTTTAATGAAGGCACTTTACTTTATATAGGAATTTCCGAAGGAGAATCGGCAAAGGTAGACGCCCTTTTAGCAATTATTGGCCCTGCAGGAACTGATGTGTCAACGATTTCAAAAAACTTTAAGCTTAATGATTCGGCTCAAACAAAAGAAACTGTTTCTAAAAACGAAGCAAGCGTTTCTAATACCGAAATGAAATCTCATACCAAGCAGGAAATATCAAATGCTACAGGAACTAATACTAACAAACGATTGTTTATTTCGCCATTAGCAAAAAAAATTGCAGAAGAAAAAGGAATTAACATCAACCAAATACAAGGATCTGGAGAGAATGGACGTATTATAAAACGAGATTTAGAAAACCTTAACGCTACAACCAGTGCAGCAGGAATGACTACTGCTAAGTTTGTACCTACAGGGCAAGAAAACTTTGATGAGGTAAAGCATTCGCAAATGCGTAAAGTTATTGCAAAGCGACTGGGAGAATCAAAGTTTACAGCACCTCATTATTACTTAAATGTGGAATTTGATATGGAAAATGCCATAGCATTTCGAAAACAATTCAACTCCATTCCAGATACAAAAATATCCTATAACGACATGATTGTAAAAGCTTGTGCACTAGCATTAAAGCAGCACCCACAAGTAAACTCCCGTTGGTATGACGATAAAATGCAATTAAATAACCATGTACATATAGGTGTTGCAGTTGCTGTTGAAGATGGGTTGGTAGTACCTGTAGTACGTTTTGCTAATGAACAAAACTTGCCTCAAATAGGTGCAGCCGTTAAAGATTATGCTATACGCTCTAGAAATAGAAAATTGACACCTCAAGAAATGGAAGGCAGTACATTTACGATTTCTAATTTAGGGATGTTTGGTATAGAGAGTTTCACCTCTATTATTAATCAGCCTAATTCAGCAATTCTTTCTGTAGGTGCTATTGTACAAAAACCTGTAGTTAAAGAAGGTAAGCTTGTTGTAGGAAATACAATGAAGTTAACCTTAGCTTGTGACCACAGAACCGTAGATGGTGCAACAGGTTCACTATTTCTTCAAACACTAAAAGGATATATTGAAAACCCAATTACAATGCTAGTATAAGTAGATTCTTTAGGCGTTATGTCTATAAAATTTAGTATTCAGTATTACACTACATCCTGTATCAAATATAATAATTGGTACAGGATTTTTATATTGACATTAAAATAAGTTGTTAAAATGGCTAAAAATATTATTATTACAGGAGCAAGTAGAGGTATAGGTTTCGAACTCGTAAAATTATTTGCGAAGCAGGGTCATAATGTACTTGCTTTATCTAGAAACATAACCCCTATACGAGCATTAAATTTAAGTCATGTTACAGCATTGTCGTGCGATTTATGTGATATTACTGTCTATAGCACCATACAAGATTTTATAAAAACCCACTGGACTCAAGTCGATGTACTAATCAATAATGCAGGGAGCTTGTTACATAAACCATTTGCTGAAACGACGATTTTAGATTTTGAAGCGATCTATAAAACTAACGTTTTTGGAGTGTCAGAAACGACAAGAATTACAATTCCATTTATGCAAAAAACAGGGCACGTTGTAACCATTAGTTCTATGGGAGGTGTCCAAGGCAGTATGAAGTTTGCTGGATTATCGGCTTATAGTTCTAGTAAAGCCGCTGTGATTGCACTTACAGAATTGCTAGCAGAAGAGTACAAAGATACAGGACCATCGTTTAACGTTCTAGCACTTGGTGCTGTACAAACCGAAATGTTACAAGAGGCTTTTCCTGGGTATAAAGCACCTATTAGCGCTTTAGAGATGGCAACTTATATAGCAGATTTTTCTCTAACAGGGCAAAAGTTTTATAATGGAAAATTATTACAAGTTTCTAGTTCCACACCTTAATTTACTAAGTTATTCTGTAGTAATAGCAGCGTTACTAATGCCATTAAGAGCAGAATTAACCTTGTTAACAACAGCTTCTTTATCTTTAATGCGGTATCGATTTGCTAAAAAACTGGCATTAAAATATGATATAAAAACCTCTCCTTGGGCAGTTTCGTGTACCAGCAGTTTTAGAGGGAGGTCTAAGCCAATCTCTGGATTACTCTGCATTAAGAGCGATCCAATTTTTGGATTTCCAAACACTAAAGTCCGTGTTGGACGTAACTTTAAACCTACAGAGCTTGCAGCAATATCGTGAGGTATTTCTGCCATTATACTTAAGTTTTTGGCTTCAATAATTGTTTTTAAACGAGCAAAAGTGCTATCGACACTGTATGGGCTCTTTTTAGAAATTAGCTTATCTGTAATATTTGCTACAACTTGTTTAGAGAAGTCAGTTGTATTGGTAGCATCTGTAACACTAGCTAAAGTTTGGTTAATAGCTTCAATAACTGTTTTGGGTTCAGAAACCCCATAGCGTGAAGTTAAAGTAGAAGCGTTAAAATAGCTACAATTAGTTTTTCCACTTGAGTCTTCCCAAATTAATATCTTTAAAGGCAAATCCAATCCTATAGTTTGATTTTGTTGCATTAATTTTGTGCCCCCCAAGGGTTTTCCAAAAATTAAAGTCCTAGTAGGGCGTAGTGCTATGGCAACCTTTTTTGCGGCGGCGGCATGATTAATATCTGCAATAATCTTAAACCCTTTTGCTTCTATTTTAGAAATTAGCTCGGTAGCTAAGGCCTCTACAGGTATGTCGTGATGTGTCGTAATTAGCATATTGTAAGGGGTTGTTTTAGTGCTTTTATGTGGTTGTTGGCAGGCAAGTATAGTGGTGAAAAACCATAATATATAAGTCGTCTTTTTCATAAGTATTTTGTCGCATTAAAATAATAGACACTACATTTAGTGACTTATTAATTAAAAATGATCTTATTGCAATAATAATGTTATAAATTGTAAAAATAATTAAAAGTCAATTTAATTTTAAGAATTATGGTAACAAAAATTGTGGTACTGATTATTTATATTTCTATCTTGTTTTTAATAGGGATTGTTGCCTCTAGACGCATAAAAACTATGAGTGATTTTTATGTCGGTGGAAAAAAATTAGGCTTTTGGGCTGTTGCTTTTTCGGCAAGAGCAACAGGCGAGTCAGGTTGGTTGCTCATAGGCTTAACAGGTATGGGGGCATTGGCGGGATACTCCGCATATTGGGTTGTTGCAGGCGAATTATTGGGAGTCGCTATATCTTGGTTTTTTATGGCAAAACGCTTTAAGAGGCGCTCTGATGTGTATAAATCTATTACCATTCCAGATTATTTGCAAAGTCATTTTAGATCTACCACACATACCTTAAGGATTATTGCTGCGTCAGTACTTTCTGTTTTTGTTGTAATTTATGTAAGCTCACAAATTGACGCTACAGGAATAGCCTTCGAATCCTTATTGGGTATAAATTATTATGCAGGTGCTATTATAGGTTTTTGTATTGTACTAATTTATATCTTTTTTGGAGGATTTGTCGCTGCTGTTTGGTCCGATTTATTTCAGGGATTATTAATGTTTTTTGGATTAATATTACTGCCTGTAGTAGTTTGGTTGTCTATGGATCATGGCGTTGGAATTACAGAAGGCTTAAACGCCATTGACCCCAAATTGACTAGCTTATGGGGAGGACATACAGATGTTTGGATGAGTGTGTTTACCATTCTTGGCTTTTCTATGATTGGTCTTGGTTTTTTAGGCTCACCACAAGTTTATGTTCGCTTTATGTCTATTAAAAACGAAGCAGAGATAGATAAAGGAAAGTGGGTTGCTATTGCATTTACATTTTTAACAGATGCAGCAGCAGTAACCATCGGTATTTTGGCTCGAGTATTATTTACCAAAAACGGACAAGATCCCGAAACTGTTTTTGGAGTAGGAGCTACAGATGTACTAAGTGTAATGACGGAAAACTTTTTGCCACTAATACTTGTTGCTATTTATATTGCTATCGTGTTATCGGCAATTATGTCCACTATAGATTCTCTCTTAGTCATTGCCTCTAGCGCTGTTACTAGAGATTTTTATCAAAAAATTTTTAAGCCAAATTTAAAAGATTCAGAATTAATGACCACCTCTAGGTTAGTTACCATAGCAATGGCTGTTTTTGCTCTAATTATAGCACTTATAATTGCCTTGGTTTCTCCAGAGCGGCAGGTGTTTTGGGTTATTATTTTTGGTTGGTCTGGTATTGCAGCAACCTTTTGTCCTGTCATTATATTATCTTTATTTTGGAAGGGGTTTTCAGAAAAAGGCGCTATTGCGGCAATGCTCTCGGGTTTTTTAAGTGTTATACTTGTTAAGTTCGTACTTCAAGAATTGGAACATGTGGGGCCATATTTTGTACAGCTAGACGTTTTAGCACCATCTTTTGCTATTGCTATGTTGTTTGGTTGGATATTTTCTAAGATATATCCTCCTAAGCCATTTTTAGAAGTGGATGATAAGCAGTAAAAAGATGAGATACATTTGAAATGCTTTACACCTACTTGCTAAATTGAATTCATTTTTAAAATGACTTTTTAGCGTATAGACATCTCATAAATACATTGAAATTATTACTTTTGTAAGCCTTACCAATAAGAGTATAATTATGTTTGATAATTTAAGTGATAAACTAGACAAAGCATTACATGTATTAAAAGGACATGGAAGCATAACAGAAGTAAATGTAGCAGAAACCCTAAAGGAAGTACGTCGCGCTTTACTAGATGCCGATGTTAACTTTAAAATAGCAAAAGACTTTACCAATAAAGTAAAAGAAAAAGCTCTTGGACAAAATGTACTAACAACCTTACAGCCAGGACAATTAATGGTAAAGCTTGTTAAGGATGAACTTGTGGCACTTATGGGGGGCGATGCCGCAGGTATTAACCTATCGAGTAAACCTTCTGTAATTTTAATGTCGGGTTTACAAGGATCTGGAAAAACAACATTTTCTGGAAAGCTTGCAAATTATCTTAAAACAAAAAAAACTAAAAAACCATTATTAGTAGCCTGTGATGTATATCGTCCTGCAGCAATAGATCAACTGCATGTCGTTGGAGAACAAATAGGCGTAGAGGTTTTTAGTGATAAAGGAAATAATGACCCTGTTGCTATTGCTGAAGCAGCTATAGCCCACGCAAAAACTAACGGGTTTAATGTGGTTATTATAGATACTGCTGGTCGTTTGGCTGTTGATGAAGCAATGATGACAGAAATATCTAATATTCACAAAGCAATACAACCACAAGAAACCTTGTTTGTGGTTGATGCTATGACAGGTCAAGATGCCGTAAATACAGCAAAAGCATTTAATGATATTCTAAATTTTGATGGAGTTATCCTTACCAAATTAGATGGAGACACCCGTGGTGGTGCAGCAATTTCTATTAAATCGGTAGTTAATAAGCCTATTAAATTTATTGGTACAGGAGAAAAAATGGAAGCCATAGATGTGTTTTACCCTTCACGTATGGCAGATCGTATATTAGGAATGGGAGATGTTGTATCTTTAGTAGAGCGTGCCCAAGAGCAATTTGATGAGCAAGAAGCTAGAAAACTTCAAAAGAAAATAGCAAAAAATCAATTTGGTTTTGACGACTTTTTAAAGCAAATTCAACAAGTAAAAAAAATGGGTAACATGAAAGACTTAGTTGGAATGATTCCTGGAGCAGGAAAAATGATGAAAAATATGGATATAGATGACGACGCTTTTAAATATATAGAAGCTATGATTTATGCTATGACTCCCAAAGAACGAACACAGCCCTCTACCATTAACGCAAGTAGAAAAAAACGCATAGGTAAAGGCTCAGGAACATCAGTACAACAAGTTAACCAACTACTAAAGCAGTTTGATCAAATGGGCAAAATGATGAAAATGATGCAAGGAGGCGGTGGAAAACGCATGATGCAGGCTATGAAAAATATGCGATAATTTTTTTCTTAAAAAAATAACCCAATAAACAAAATCGCTATGGTATTACTAGATGGTAAAAAAACAAGCAATGCTATTAAAGATGAAATAGCAAGTCAAGTAAGCAGCCTAGTTGCTAGTGGCGAAAAAAAACCACACTTAGCCGCTGTAATTGTTGGTAACGATGGCGCTAGCTTAACCTACGTTGCAAGTAAAGTTAAGGCTTGTGAGCGTGTTGGCTTTGAGTCGACCTTAGTAAAACTGCCAGAAACAATAAGCGAAAAAGAATTATTACATACAATTCTACAACTCAATACAAATCCAAAAATAGATGGGTATATTGTACAACTACCCTTACCGAAACATATTGATGAGCAAAACATACTACTGGCTATAGATCCTAAGAAAGATGTAGATGGGTTTCATCCAGTAAATGTAGGGCGAATGGCATTAGATTTGCCAACGTTTCTGCCTGCAACACCTTATGGTATCATGGAGTTATTAGAACGTTATGATGTAGAAACTTCAGGAAAAAATGTACTCGTTATTGGGCGTAGCCATATTGTGGGACGGCCAATGAGTATTTTAATGAGTCAAAAGCGTAAATCAGGAAATGCTACCGTAACCATTGCACACAGCCATACTAAACAATTGTCTACACTTACTAAAACTGCCGATATTATTGTTGCTGCATTAGGTATTCCAGAATTCCTAACAGGAGATATGGTTAAAAATGATGTTACCATTATAGATGTAGGAATTACAAGAGTAGCAGACAACACTAAACCTAAAGGCTACTATATTACAGGCGATGTGCATTTTGACAGCGTTAGTAAAAAAGCAAGCTATATAACCCCAGTTCCTGGAGGTGTTGGCCCCATGACTATTGCTATGCTGCTAAAAAACACATTGTTAGCAAGAAATCGTCATGCGAACTAACGAGCAAAAATTATAGTTATATCTTTAAAATTCTAATATTGATATGTAGACGCAATAGAAACGAATTATATAGCTTATTTTGAATAATAATTGATATTACTTCCTAAACGAGACTATAGCTCGAAAGCGTATTTAATTTTTGTTAGAAAACAGACCGCTAAATCACTTACACATTAAGTAGGAATAAGTCACTTACTTTTTTTATATTTAACCAAAAGAGAAAAGCATGCTTAAAAAAGTATTTGCAAGTGCCGTTTTTGGTGTAGAAGCATCGACAATAACCGTAGAAGTTAATGTTGATAAGGGCATAGGTTACCACCTTGTGGGACTTCCAGATAATGCAATAAAAGAGAGTAATTACCGTATAGCAGCAGCGTTACAAAATAATGGTTTTAAAATACCAGGAAAAAAAATCACAATCAATATGGCGCCTGCAGATTTGCGCAAAGAAGGATCTGCTTACGATCTTACCTTAGCCATTGGTATTTTGGCTGCGTCCAAGCAAATACAGACAGAGCATTTAGAAAACTACTTAATTATGGGAGAGCTTTCGCTAGATGGAAGTCTACAACCCATAAAAGGAGCATTGCCTATTGCAGTAAAGGCTAGAGAGGAAGGCTTTAAGGGTTTTATTTTACCAAGTCAAAATGCAAAAGAAGCTGCGATTGTGAGCGATTTAAAAATTTTTGGTATTGATAATATCACTCAGGTTATTGATTATTTTGACAAGGCAATACCCTTAAAACAAACAATTATAGACACTCGCGAAGAGTTTAATAAAAGCCTTAATTTTCCTGAGTTTGATTTTAGTGATGTAAAAGGACAAGAAAGTATAAAACGCTGTATGGAAATTGCAGCAGCAGGAGGGCATAATGTTATTTTAATAGGGCCACCAGGAGCAGGAAAAACGATGTTAGCAAAACGACTACCAAGCATCTTGCCTCCAATGACACTTCATGAGGCTTTAGAGACCACAAAAATACATTCTGTTGTTGGACGCGTTAAAGATTCGGGGTTAATGGCACAGCGCCCATTTCGTAGCCCACATCATACCATTAGTAATGTTGCCTTAGTAGGAGGGGGCAGTTATCCGCAGCCAGGAGAAATATCGCTATCGCATAACGGTGTTTTATTTTTAGACGAGTTGCCAGAGTTTAAAAGAGAAGTTCTCGAAGTAATGAGGCAACCGCTAGAAGATCGGGAGGTAACCATCTCTAGGGCAAAATTTACCATTACCTATCCATCATCGTTTATGCTAGTTGCTAGTATGAACCCTAGTCCAGGAGGTTACTTTAATGACCCAGACGCTCCTGTTAGCTCATCGCCAGCAGAAATGCAACGTTACTTAGGAAAAATATCCGGACCCCTACTAGATCGTATCGATATTCATATTGAAGTAACCCCAGTACCTTTTGACAAACTTTCCGATAAACGTAAGGGTGAAAGCTCTGTCGAGATTAGAAAACGCGTAACGGCTGCTCGAGCTTTACAAACAGCACGGTTTAGTGCCTCTAATACCGTGCATTATAATGCACAAATGACAACAAAGCAAATTACAGAATATTGTAAACTTAATGATGCCTCTATACAATTGTTAAAAACTGCTATGGAGCGTCTCAACCTATCTGCAAGGGCTTACGACAGGATTCTTAAAGTGTCTCGTACTATTGCAGATTTAGAAGCTTCCAAAACCATTAATCAAAGCCATATTTCTGAAGCAATACAATATAGAAGTTTGGATCGTGAGGGATGGTTGGGCTAAGTTTAATATGGATAAAACATTAAGGAGTGTATTTCCTTAATTGAAATCACTTATTTGTTAGGTACGGAGTTGTCTATTATCGATAAAAAAACAAAGCCTTTTCAAAATAAACGGAGGACAGATGGCGAAATTGTAGTTGCGGGCAAACTAACTTTTTTTGGTTAAATAGTCGCTCCTTAAATTCATTTTAGTTAGCAGAATTAACAATGGAATATTAGAAGGACTTAATTCAAAATACAGTTGGCTAAAAAAAGAGCAAGAGGATATAGAAACACTAAGAACTTTATCAGTATGATATACTTTACCTGCGGAAAACTTAAATTTGATTACCCACTATATTCAACATAGCACCTAATATATAAGTGCTAATTTCAAGGCAGTGTATGTGGCTATTGGTAATATTACTATATGAATTTAGAAAAGAATTACAGGTAATACCTCATACAATACATGTTTGCCATCGTCTTTAAAATCGTAATATACAGTTATTTGGTTTAGGTATATCTCTAGCCTAACACATTCATAAAAGGCTTCATAATATTTTCTTTTGCTTGTGCCTTTAGAATATTTTAATAAGTTTTTAAGCTTTATAGTTTTATATTTTTTTAAGGTTTTGCGTGATACAGTAGCAACATCCATATTTCGATCTTTGTAGGTTGCATCTTCATAATGTGTAACTTTTAGTGAGGGTTTAAATAAGTGATGTACAAGATTAAGCGAATTGCAAGATAGCTTTTTGTGTTTTAATGAGAATACAATTATTTTTTCACTCACTTCTTTAGTAATGCTACGATGGGCTAATATAACTATAGTATCGTTAGGGTTTATTGGAAGACGTGGGTTGTATTCAATTCTATTTTGTGCTTCAATAGTAAAGCAGGCAAGACTTATTAATACGAGTAAAATTTTCATTATATAATTAGTTTAAGATACTTAATTAGAGTATTGTTATAGCATTATACTGAGTTTTAGTAAGCGCTTACTGAATTATCAATATGTTAACCAAACAGTTGTATGTAACGTTTGGTTATAGAGTGTTTTTAGCCATTATATTTTAGCTAATCCATTGTACGATACTGACTTCAATATATTGTTTTTTACCTTTATTAGATTTGTCCACAAAAAAAACCACAAATTTTTCTGCAAAATAATTAAATACATCACTGACTGCTACCTTTTTGAAGCCTCTCTTTTTATAAAACCTTGCTTTCCTTATAAAAGGCTTCATCCTTAATACTTTATTTGGAGAAAGATTGGTTAAAACGCCTTTCTTTTCAAACAATACGCCTTGATCTTTATAGTAAAACTCTTTGTGGTTAAATATAATTTCGTTTGGATTGTGCTTAGAGATATTAATATAGCGGTCTAGTTTAAAAAAAAGGGTGTCTTTACTTTTTTGTTGAGCACTTAATGTTGTGCATAGTAGTAAGATAAAATATAAAGTAAATTTCATAACTTAGTGTGTTTAATTTGGTTAGTGTATTTAATTTGGGCAAGTAGATGAGCTTCCGCCATAAAGAGAAAGAGCTTTAGCTAATTCCATTTTTTTACTGTTAGGCAAACTGTTATAAGCTTCAATATTATTACCTTTTAATCCTTGCCATGCTAGAGCTTCATAAAATATAGGAGGTATAGGATTTAATCCATTATCGGTCAACGAATTAAAATCTTGAACCAATACAGTTTTATGTAAAGTTTCCAGAGCAGTTGCAATTTGGTCTATATAAAGTTCTGCCATTGTATTATGTTGCGCAGTAATTTTGAAATTTTCTACATTAAATCTTTCAAAGACATCTCTGAAATTTTCGATATCTACATTTGTGTTTTTTGTGTTTATCTTTCTAAATATATCTGCGTGAATGTATTCATGTATTAATGTTCTGAACACACTTATAGCTGATCGAACACTTGTTGAGGAGCTATTAATCTTAATAGTTATAATGTTACCATTTTTTCCAAATGTAGTTCTGCCATTAATTACTTTATCTTTATTATCGTTAGGAATATCATCTACAGAAATAATTTTTATTCCAAATTCTGAATCATCTCCTTCGAAATTACTTAAAATACTCTTAATGAAATCATTACCACTATTTCTAAGGTGGTCATTTAGGCACTTCTCCTTACCAGTCAGCTCATCGTCTATTATTTTTAGATCAAAATCTACTTTTTCTGTAGACAAAATTGCCTGTTCTGTAAACTCATCAATTTGATCAGAAACACCTCCACTAGCATTTAGATTTTCCATTAAAAAAGTACTAATCTTTGTTAATTCTGTGTAATCTAAGTCGTCTAGTGCAATTGCAGTTGGTGTGTTGTTTTGTAGGTCTAGTATAGTTTTAATAAAACTAACAAGGTCATCCCTAGTTGGAGGAATATCTGTAGTCACAATAATATCACAACTATTCTCTCCTGTGGTAAGATTTACTTGACATTCACTACTTGAGTCGGTGTTTCCGCCATTGTTGGTATTACTGTTAGTATTGCTGCTACTGCTACCAGTACCGCCATTAGTTCCACCGCCACCACTGGTATTATTATAGCCGCCGTACCCACTGTCATCGTCTCTGTTAGTATCGCCTCTATCGCTAGAGCCTCTACTTCCACTACCTCCCTCGTCTCCGCCTTCTGCAATATGAGGTGAATTATCTGCACACGTTGTATGCACTACTGTTTTTATATGGTCTAAATTGCAAGCATCACCAACTGGACGGTCATGCTCTGGATCGTAAGTGCATATTATTTCTTCCCACTGTACGCAATAAGTTCCGTCTGCACGTTTGTAGGCACGCACAAACCCTAAGTATTCATATTCTAATTCTTGTACGTCTTTTCTCCCATCAATGTAATACTTAAACAAGTAGGCTTTTGGATCTTTAAATTTTTGATTAGCAATCATGATGTTTTCATAATAGCCCACTGTAGGCGTTTCTCGTGTTATGCGTAAGGTGTAAAAATCGCCAAACTGGTTGGATATTTGTGCAACACGACTACTATCTATGGTAAAGTTGTAGAGGTCTGGATTATTCACTTCAGAGTTAATAGCACTGCTTGTTGCAATATTGTTAGGTTTACCAAAGATGTTTTTGTCTACAACAAGTTCTTTATAAAGTTTTGGAAGGTCTTTAGTCTCGCTAAAGCGTTTGAAGTTTAAGCTATAATTACTAATTGTTTGGCTTTGTGTGTCTTGTAGAATATCGTTTTCAAAATCGTCTTGCCTACAACTGTATAAAAGTGTTATAGCACAAAGTAAGTAACTTAAAGATTTGAGTGTTGATTTCATTTATGTTGTTTTTTGTTATATGGAATATTAAATTTTATAGGAATTATAGGCATTTGACATCCGTTTAAGGATATTATAATGTATTACTTCTATAAGGTTTGTTTTAAACAATAAATCAAATATAGTAAAAAACAAACAGCTTACAGCATAGAACGTTAATTTTTTGTTATTTTTCAGTAATGTATTGTACTATTTTTCGGGCCATTGCATAAAAAAGCTGCTTAATTTGCTGTGGTCTGGTATTTGTATGGCTTCAATTTTGGTGTCACTAAACCATAATTGTGCAGGGAGCTCATCTTTGGATATCGTAAAAAAAGCATTAATATCGTTTACCGTAACAATAATGCTTCTAAGGGTTTTATCAATGCTAGACACGTTATAGTTGTTTTTAATATCCTTAAAAGTGCTATTGGCGTGCAAGCCTTTGGCAGTCTTAAATGTTGGGTCAATGATTCTAATTGTTTTAAATGTAGCTGTAGAGTCTAAGGCCTGCCAAGGGGTTAGAGTAAGTTGTTTTTGTCCTCCTTTTTTATAAATATGAATGTCGTTAATGTTACCAATAAACTCATCTCCTGCGGTGTAGGTTACAATAGAGTCTTTAGCAAACAACGTTTTTAAGTCTTTAACCTGTGTAGAGTCGTTGAGTAAACCAATATTGCTTTTGGTAATTAGATTAGGGTTAATTTCAGTGCCACACGAGGTAAGGCTAAGGCTAATTGTAATTAATATAAAAATTAAGTTTTTCATTAATAATGTAAGTTTAACTTAGATAACTTTTTTTAGGATACCAAAAACAGCTCTGATAAAGGTTGCGCTTGTAAGCACTTTTACAATTGGGTTTTGCCTTGTTGAGCGGCGACTTCTGGATGTTGTATGGCGAGAGTTTTTGTCTGCTTCGTCTTGTTTGCGCTGCTTTTTGAGTTGTTGTTCTTTATCTAGGCGCTTGTCTTCTTCAGCTTTAAGTGTTTCTGCTTTTTTAATTTTGTCGTTAAGCATTTCGTAAGCGCTAGTCCTGTCAATAGTTTCGTTGTATTTTGCAACAAGTTTAGAGTTGTGGTGCAAGGTGTCTAGTTCTGTTTTGCTTAACACGTCCATTCTACTCATTGGTGCGCGAAGCATTGTTGCTGCTAGTGGCGTAGGTCGACCTTTTTCGTTTAGTGCGGATACTAATGCCTCTCCAATACCTAAAGAAGTTAAAACCTCTGCGGTGTCGTAATACTCTGTAATAGGGTAGTTTTGAGCTGTTAGTTTAATGGCTTTTCTGTCTTTGGCGGTAAAGGCTCTTAGGGCGTGTTGTATTTTTAGGCCTAATTGGCTCAAGACGGACTCAGGAACATCGGTAGGGTTTTGAGTTACAAAATACAAGCCCACTCCTTTACTTCTAATGAGTTTAACAATGCTTTCAATTTGACTCAGTAAAGCTTTTGAGGCTTCATTAAATATAAGATGCGCTTCGTCTATAAATAAAATAAGTTTTGGGACATCGCTATCGCCTTGTTCTGGGAATGTTTCGTAAATTTCTGCCAATAGGCTTAGCATAAATGTAGAAAATAATTTTGGACGATCTTGAATATCTGTAAGTCTAATAATATTAATATACCCACGTCCGTCAGGGTCCGTTCTTGTTAAATCTTCAACATCGAATGATTTTTCTCCAAAAAACAAGTCTGCGCCTTGCTGCTCTAGTGCAACTATTTTTCTTAGTATAGCTCCTGTGGATGCGCTGGAGATGCGTCCATAAGCGTCTTCAAATTCTTTTTTTCCTTCTTTTGTTGCGTATTGCAAAACTTTCTTAAAATCTTTTAAGTCTAGAAGCGGTAGCTTGTTATCGTCGCAATATTTAAAAATTACCGCCAAAACTCCCGATTGTGTTTCGGACAATTCCAAAACCCGCGAGAGTAATACAGGGCCAAATTCGCTAACCGTGGCACGTAATCGTACACCATCTTGTTCTGATAAGGACATAATTTCTACAGGAAATCCTTTTGCTTCAAAGGGTAAGCCAATTTTTTTATGTCGTTCATTAATTTTTTCATGCCCAGGACTTGGTTGCGCAATACCGCTCAAATCTCCTTTAATATCCATAAGCAGCACAGGGATACCTTTGTCACTTAAGTTTTCGGAAAGGACTTGCAACGTTTTTGTTTTGCCAGTTCCTGTTGCTCCTGCAATTAAGCCATGTCGGTTTAGGGTTTTTAACGGAACATTTACAAAAGCGTCTGTAATGGTATCGCCATCTAGCATTGCAGATCCTAGGGTTATATAATCGCCTTTATAAGTATATCCTTTGTTAAGGTTGGATAAAAAAGTAGCTTTATTAGTCATGCAAAAAGTTTTGATAAAAATAGTGTAATTTTATACAACTTTAAAATGAATATAGTAATGACACATATACAGCACATACTAGCAGCTTTGTTGCTTGTACTACTAATGTCTTGTCAAGACAAACAAGAGGATAAAATAGCACAAACGGAAGCTAAAGAGGCGGGAACTACAATATTTCACAAATCTCATGAACCTACGCGACAAAATACCCCATTTAGTGATGCCGTCGAGACAAGAGATTTTTTGTTCTTGTCGGGGCAAATAGGTCGAGATCATACAAAAGGCGTATTGGTAAAGGGGGGCATAGAGGCAGAAACAGAGCAAGTAATTAAAAATATAAAAGACATATTGGAGTATCATAAACTATCTTTAAATCACGTTGTAAAATGCACCGTTATTTTGGCAGATATTAATGATTTTTCTGCATTTAACAGTGTGTACACTAAGCATTTTAAAAAAAAACCTGCTCGAACCACTTTTGCTGCTGCAGGCTTAGCAGGTAATGCTAAAATTGAAATAGAAGTTGTTGCAGCCAAATAATGCCTATGTACCTAGGCAATAAAATTAACTGTTGCTTATATCGTATATTTGTACGCTTATGACAAAAGATATTGAAGATAGAGTTAATAAAGGCGAAATGTTGCCGTTAATGGAAGAGTTTTATACCATACAAGGCGAGGGCTTTCATAAAGGGACTGCCGCATATTTTGTACGTATTGGTGGTTGCGACGTAGGTTGCCATTGGTGTGACGTAAAAGAGAGTTGGAACGCTAATTTGCACCCTCCTACAGAAGTTACTAAAATTGTTGAAAACGCTGTAAAGCACAGTAATACTATTGTTGTTACTGGAGGCGAACCCTTAACATGGGATATGTCTGTACTAACCTCTTTGTTAAAAAAAGAAAAGTTGCATTTGCATATAGAAACCTCTGGAGCTTATAGGCTAACAGGAACTTGGGATTGGATTTGTTTATCTCCTAAAAAAAGAAAATTACCTACTAAGGAAATTTATGATTCTGCCCACGAACTTAAAATGATTATTTATAATACGGACGACTTAAAATTTGCAGAAGAACAAGCCGAAAAAGTCAATGATAATTGCCTGTTGTATTTACAACCAGAATGGAGTAAAAAAGATAAAATAATTCCTATTATTGTAGATTATGTTATGAAACATCCTAAATGGAAAGTTTCGTTGCAAACACATAAATACCTGAATATTCCTTAGACTAAAAAAGCCTTTT
>CALLUG010000031.1 GCA_938011315.1 uncultured Flavobacteriaceae bacterium | reverse complement strand
TCGGAAGTGTTTGCATTGTCTGCAAAAAATTGTTGTACTGCGTCTACGATAGCACCTTGCGAAACTATAGCATCCATTTTTTGAACTTGGTCTTTAATATTCATATTTACATTTTTGTGATTATTACGCCACAAAGATGCGTCAGTATCAAAGATTAAAACCTATCAAAAAAAGACTAAATATTGCACTTTTTTAATTTGAATTCTGTAGGGGTAACTTTGGAGTAGTGTTTAAAAAATCTTGAAAAATGATTTGGCTCTTCAAATCTTAGTTTTCTAGAAACTGACGCTATAGAGTAGCCTTCCAAAAGCATTAGCTTAGTTGTGTTTATTGATTTTGTGAGTTAAGCTTAACTATAATAAACTGTATATAGTATTGCACACTGAAAAAGCTTATAACTTTACAACCAAGTCCGAATACTCATATTTATGCTGAATAATACCAAGTGATACTAATTGTTCTTGCACATCATTAATTGTGCGTTCTGTAATTGTAGTTTGTGACCACTCTGTAAGCCTAAGCCATTGTTGTACATCCTCTAGTTTTTGGTTGTAGCGTGTTGCGATACTGTAATCAATGTTTGGAATATTTTTAAATTGGTTTGTTTGCTGATTTATAATTTTCAAAATCGTTTTAAGGACATCGCCATGTTGCTCTATAAATGTTTCTCTGGCAGCAATAACAAAGCAGGGCCATGGTGTAGGACAATCTTCAATGTGTCTAAATATCCCTTTATCTACAATAGGCTTAGTGGTAAATTTTTCCCACAAAAAATAGTCAGCGTTTTTATAAGTTAATGCTTCTACAGCACCATCGAGATTTTTAACAACTTCAAAATTAAGGTCTTTCTCTAAATTCCATTTATTTTTTTTAGCATTGATATAAGCCATTAAGTGCGATCCTGAACCATATCTACTAATTGCCGCTTTTGTACCTTTAATATCGCTTATAGTTTTAAATTTTGAATGTTTAGCAACGTGTATGCCCCAAATTAGTGGTGATTTTACAAAAACTTGTACAATCTTACTGGGATTTCCTTCTGTAATGTCTTTTATAATTCCTTCTGTAAGAATAACTGCTAAATCTATTTCTTTATGACGTAAAGCTTGGTTCATTTGCCCTGTACCGCCATGATAGTCTTTCCATCGCAAGTTAACTCCCGCTTTTTTATAATCTCCTTTTTTTAATCCTAAGTACCATGCTAAGTTAAAATGTTCTGGCACTCCGCCAATATGTACTGTTTTCATTGCTTTAAGCTTCTAAAGTGCTAACTTATTAAGTGTATATATAATTAATTGCTGTAATGTTTGTTTAGGAAACTCACTAAACTCGTTTGTAACCCGATTTGCTAAAATAGCATTTATAGAAACAGCTTTATGTCCTAACAATTTTGAAAGGCCATACATACCTGCTGTTTCCATTTCTAAATTTGTAATGGTAGTCTTTTGAAATGTAAAAGAACTCAACTTGTTTAGCAATTCTTTATCCTTAGGCGCTAGTCTTAGCACACGTCCTTGAGGGCCATAAAATCCTATATTGGTTGCTGCAAATCCTTTTATAGTTTGATTTGAATGCAGTTTGTTTAACAAAACATAATCTGACGAAACAACATAAGGCATTGCCTTGTCTTGTGACCAATTGGTATGCAGGGCTATTGCTTTGGACAAGTCTAAATTTTGTATATGTTTACTATCGTAAAAATGTAGCAGTCCGTCAAAACCTACTGCTAAATCATTAACTACAAATGAATTAATAGCAATATTTTTTTGACATGATCCCGAAGTGCCTATTCGTATAATTTGTAATGACGTTAATTGCTTTTTTACTTGTCTTGTACTAAAATCAATATTTACTAAAGCATCGAGTTCATTTAAAACAATATCAATGTTATCTGTTCCTATTCCTGTAGAAATTACTGTAATTCTTTTACCCTTGTACACTCCAGTTTGTGTGTGAAACTCTCTTTTTTTTATTTTAAATTCAATATGCTCAAAATGAGAGCTTATTAAATCTACCCGATCTGGGTCGCCAACGGTAATAACTGTATTTGCAATATGCTGCGGAAGCAAATTAAGATGATAAACACTACCATCTGGATTTAAAATAAGTTCGGAGGGCTTTATGGGCATTAGTTTTTATTTTGTATTATCCACCTACTCGTTTTACTTTAAACCCTTTTGAGCTTAAGATATTCATAATATTATCTCGGTAATCTCCTTGTAGTATTATTTTATCGTCTTTAATACTACCACCAATGTTAAGTGTTGTTTTTAATGTTTTAGCAAGTATTTTAAAATCTGTTTTAGTTCCTGTATATCCTTCTATAATAGTAGTAGGTTTTCCTTTTCGTTTTTCATATTTACAGCTAATGGGACTATCTTGTACCCAAATATCACTGCTTGCTTTTTGGGGCTTAACGCTATCATTTTCAGTAGGTTTGTGGTCAGGGAAAAGATGTTTTAGTTGGTCTTGTAAGTCCATATTTTTAATATTATAGTAAAACTAATGTTTAAGTAATCCTAATTCAATTAAGCGTTCGTTTAAAAACTGCCCTGCGGTAATGTTTTCATATTGTTTAGGGTGCTTGTCATCTATGCAGTTTTCTAAAACGTCTAGCTTCATTTTACTTATAGGATGCATAAAAAAAGGGATAGAATATCTAGAATTTCCCCATAATGCTTTTGATGGGTTTACTACACGATGAATTGTAGATTTCAATTTATTGTTAGTGTGTCTAGACAGCATATCACCTACATTAATTATAAGCTCATCGTCTTTTGCAATAGCATCTATCCAGTTACCATTACGGTGTTTTACTTGTAGACCATGTCCTTGCGCCCCCATTAGCAAGGTTATTAGGTTAATATCGCCATGAGCAGCAGCTCGTAGGGCTTTTTGAGGTGTTTTAGTAATTGGAGGGTAATGTATAGGGCGTAAAATACTATTTCCGTTTAGTATAAACGTATCAAAGTAAGTTTCTTTCAAATTTAAGTACAAGGCTAAAGCACGCAGCACATACTTAGCCGTTTTTTCTAGCATTTTATAAGCTTGCTTACCTGTAGTATTAAACTCTGGGAGCTCAGTTACTGTTACATTTTTAGGATATTCTTTTTCCAGTTCTGGATTATTTTCTACATATTGGCCAAAGTGCCAAAACTCTTTTAAGTCGCCCTGTGTTTTTCCCTTAGCACTTTCTTTTCCAAAAGAGACATAGCCACGTTGCCCACCATTGCTTGGATTTTCATAAGCCTGTTTTAATTCCAGTGGTAGCGAGAAAAAACGTTTTACTTCATCATATAAACGCTCTGACAATGCTTTATCTAGAAAATGCCCCTTTAATGCTACAAAGCCAATATCTTCATAAGCCCTACCAATAGCACTTACAAATTGTTGTTTTTGTTCTAAATTTTCAGAAAGAAAATCTTTTAAGTTTACAGTAGCAATACGCATTACACAAGTTTATGATTATAACTTACTGTGACAAATATAAATAAAATGCAATGGTTTTTAATGGTTCCTATTGTAGTATTATTAGGTATAAATTAATTACTTTTGAACTAGCTAAATATACGACAATGTCTACAACAACTAGTTCAGAAAAAAAGATGTTATACAACAAAAAAGAATTGAGTAATGCGGAGCTAAAAAGCTTATATAAAAATATGCTTAAATCGAGGTTGATAGAAGAAAAAATGCTAATTCTTTTGCGTCAAGGTAAAATTTCCAAATGGTTTTCCGGAATTGGACAGGAAGCTATTTCTGTAGGTGTTACAATGGCTTTAAAACCCGAAGAGTATATTTTGCCAATGCACAGAAACTTAGGAGTATTTACGACAAGAGCGATTCCTTTATACCGATTATTTGCACAATGGCAAGGTAAAGCAAGTGGATTTACTAAGGGCCGAGATCGTTCATTTCATTTTGGCACACAGGACTATAATATTGTAGGTATGATATCGCATTTAGGGCCTCAACTGGGTGTTGCAGATGGTATTGCATTAGCAAACTTATTGAAAAAAAACAATAAGGTTACCGCTGTATTTACAGGAGAAGGAGGTACAAGCGAAGGCGATTTTCATGAAGCTCTAAACGTTGCTTCGGTATGGAGTTTGCCCGTTTTATTTTGTGTAGAAAACAATGGATATGGGTTGTCTACCCCAACAGCAGAACAGTATAACTGTAAAAATATTGCCGACAGAGGAGTTGGTTATGGCATGGAGTCGCATATTATTGACGGCAATAATATTATAGACGTTTATGATACAGTAAGCACACTAGCAAAGAGTGTTAGAGAAAATCCTAGACCAATACTGCTAGAATTTAAAACCTTTAGAATGCGTGGACACGAAGAGGCAAGCGGAACGAAATACGTCCCTAAAGACTTAATGGACCACTGGGCAGAAAAAGATCCTATAGATAACTATAAGCAATTTTTACTAAGCGAAAGAATTTTGTTTGAAGCAGAACATCATTCTTTTGAAAATGAAATAAAAGAAGAGATTAACAATAACTTGCAAAAAGCATTTCATGAAGACGCTATTATTCCTGATTTAAGTACGGAATTAAATGATGTGTATCAAAACTTTGATTTTGAAGAAACTAAACCAAGTGACAATCCAGAAGAAATACGATTTATAGATGCTATTTCCAACGGTTTGAAACAATCTATGCAACGTCATAAAGATTTGGTTATAATGGGACAAGACATTGCGGATTATGGTGGTGTTTTTAAAATTACAGATGGTTTTGTTGAAGCTTTTGGAAAAGATCGCGTACGCAATACCCCAATTTGTGAGTCGGCTATTGTTGAAGCCGCAATGGGATTATCTATAGCAGGGATAAAAAGTGTTGTAGAGTTACAGTTTGCAGATTTTGTGACCTCGGGGTTTAATCCTGTAGTTAATTATTTGGCCAAATCGCATTATCGATGGAATCAAAATGCAGACGTGGTGTTACGGATGCCTTGTGGTGCTGGAGTTGCAGCAGGGCCATTTCATTCACAGACTAACGAAGCTTGGTTTACCAAGACTCCAGGGTTAAAAGTTGTATACCCTGCCTTTCCCTACGATGCCAAAGGCTTACTAACAACTGCTATAGAAGACCCTAATCCAGTACTGTTTTTTGAACATAAAGCTTTATATAGAAGTATTCGTCAAGACGTCCCTAAAGATTATTATACGCTTCCTATAGGCAAAGCGTCTTTACTACGAGAGGGTACAGAAGTTACCATTATTAGCTATGGGGCGGCAGTACACTGGGCATTAGACACTTTAAATAACAACAAAACCATTAGTGCCGATTTGCTCGATTTACGCTCTTTACAACCTTTGGATAAGGAAGCCATTTTTAATTCTGTAAAGAAAACAGGACGTGCTATTATACTTCAAGAAGATTCTATGTTTGGCGGTATTGCTTCAGATATTTCAGCTATGATAATGGAACATTGTTTTGAGTATTTAGATGCTGCAGTAAAGCGCGTTGCTAGCCTAGAAACACCAATTCCTTTTATTAATCAACTAGAAGAACAATATTTAGGTAAAAAACGTTTTGAAGAGGCTTTAAAAACTTTGTTAGCATACTAAAAGATTTTGTTTAGGTTTTTATCTTCAAAATGTTTAATTTTAGAGTTGCTTTAATAATATTTTTTATGAAAAGGATAATTAACCTATTGCTCTTAGCTATGTTTTGTAGTGCAAACATCTGTTTTTCTCAAACAAAAGATGTTATAAATACACTGCATATAGAATTTCAGTACAAACAAAACCTTGTAAACTTAGAAAAAGAAAGAGACTTAGGCATAGCTCAAATTGAGTACCAAAATCCTTTAATTAAAATGGATATCGAGTTAAGGTCTGAACTATCAAAGCTCGAAATGCAAAAACATTATAATTTGTATGTTTTAAATCAAGATGTAAGACAAGACGCTATAACTGATAAAAAGCACAAAAAAAAATTGGAACTAATTCAAAATGAGTTTCAAATAAAAAGTAAAGAAATTTTAACGAATTACGAACTTCAAGTAAAAGTATTAAATATTACGCATGAATTTAAAATAAAGGAAATTCAAACAGAGGCAAATCTTAAACTAAAAAAAATTCTTTTAGATTATGAAGCTAAGATTAAAGCCTACGAAAACTAAACGTTATATTTTATTTCATCTCATCCTCGTTTACTTACTCAAAAAAAATAAAGCATATCAATCGTTACATTTATAGGTAGGTATTGTTTTTGCTACAATATGTGCTTAATCGTATAAAGTTTAAACTATTTAAAAAAACATCATTATGAATTTAACAGAACAATTAAAAAAATTAGCAGAGGGGAGTTTGCAACGCCATCCGGGAGAAGCTCAAAACATTATGCAAGCAGGTATAGATGAACTAATACAGACCTCTATTTTAGAAAACGCCTATAAAACAGGGCAAAAAATACCGGAAATTGTATTACCCAATGCTGTTGGGAACACCATAAATGTTAAAGATATCCTTAAAAAAAATAAAATCGTATTGACTTTTTACAGAGGAGGATGGTGTCCTTATTGTAATTTAGAGTTAAGAGCTTTGCAACAAGCTTTACCAGAAATTGAAGCCAAAGGAGCTCAATTAATTGCTATTGCTCCAGAAAGCCCAGATAATTCTCTAAGTACTAAAGAAAAAAATAAATTATCTTTTGAAGTTTTATCGGATACCAATAATAAGGTCGCTAAAGCATTAAACCTTAGCTTTACATTACCAAAGGCATTGCAGGATTTATATAGCAAATTTGGTATAGATTTAAAGACTAACCAAGGCAACACAAATCAAGAACTACCAATTGCAGCAACTTATATTGTAGAGCAAGATGGCACAATATCTTATCATTTTTTACAAGAAGATTATAAGTTAAGAGCAGACCCATTAGAGATTGTGTCGGCATTGTAATGCTATAAATATAAGCAAAGGTTGTACCTCTCAAAAGTTAAAACACAAAATCATTATATAAAGCGGTATGATATTTCTTTCGTAATTTGATATAGAAATCAGCGTTAGCCATTTTAGATAGTACAGTAAGCGCATTAAAGCATACAAATTTAATGCTTATTTTTAGTACAATACAAAAGAAGAGTAATGCTCTACATATGCATTACTCTTCTAAACTAACTAACTCAATCCATTATTTTATTACAAATGTGCCTGTGTATCTATTATTTAAATCATCATTAAGTACGTATTTATAAATCCCTTTGGTAAGCTTAGGCGCAGTATAGGTCATATTCTTTCTATTAGTTATTGTGCTTATGTGCTGTACATCTACAACTCTACCAAGCATATCTACAACTGTTATATCGGCGTATTGCACAAAAGGTGTTGGCATCTCTATTGTTGTTGACACAGTAAATGGATTTGGGTAGTTTTTAAGCTTAGTGTTTTCCAATACTACATCTGGAGTAGATAAAGTACTTTGAAGACCAAAAGCCAAATTATTAATTTCTAAATTAAACGGTACATAAGTAGCATAATCGCCTATTACAGAAAACACTATCGTTTTTACGTCTTGTATAGACCCTGGGTTACCATTGGCATCTACAAAATCATGCAATGAAATACTGTGGTAAGTTTCACTTAAGTTTACAGGAAGCGTATATCGTAAGCGATTATTCCAGTCGTCTAAATTTTCGGGCATTAGCACAATTTCTATGGGATGGTCGTTCACAATATCAAATTGTAGTGCGTCATAATCTGTAATTTTAAGTGTTTGATCTCCAGGCAATATGTGTCTAAATAAATTTACATTTCCTTTAACCTGTCCAGAAACACGAGGTTGTCTTTCTATTTCATAAATATCATCATAATAATCAGTAGCTTGAGTATCTATATCAAAAGAGCTTATTGTTGCATAATCTTCAAGGTAATCTAAGCCCCAAGGCCCATCTGCTAAATATAATGCATCTTGTTGGTTTGATTGTGCTGTACTTATAGAAAAACCTATATCAAACAATGTTCCTACTGGTATGGTTACAGCTTGATTCCAATTGCCATTTAAACTTACCTCTTGAGATATTGTGTGTCTATCAGAAACTTCTGTTTCAGCAATGCTCCCTGTGAAACTTATGTGATTTGCATTAACTTTATTAATAATGTTTAACGTAATATTTCCGTTTGAATAATAACCGGATTTAACAAATACCGTTGGGGTTACATCATCAAGGATAGTGCTTGTTAAAGGTTTTTGACTATTTAAAGTATCTATAATATGGTTACTAATAGAAAAGACCTGTGAGAATGACCCTCCCCAAATTTGAAAATTGTAATAATCTCCCTCTGGATACTGTTCAATATTCCAAAAACTAAATAATTGATTTGTTGTCGTTCCGAGTTTAACTGAAAAACTTAGCGTGTATTCTATCTCTCCTGTAGCCCGTCTAATTTTTGAACTGATAATTTGATGTTCCCTAACAATAACCGTACGTACATCTTCAAGGCTCGAATTATTTAATCTATCACAAATCATTTTAGAATGATCATAAACAGATTCTTGAGTTGCTGTTGCTAATACAGCAGATACCCTACTATTACCTTGATAGAAGTCTATAGAAAATATCTCGTTCGCATTAGTTACGTCTAGCAAATCTTCGGGACTAGAAACAAATGCTGTTTCGGTACCAAACATTCCTGTACTCGGCAAATAATCTTTTACGCTTTGAACACTATTAGTGTTTTGGGAAGCAAATGTTAGTTGAGGTTGATAGGCTGTTTGGTTTGCTTTTAAACTTTTGTTAACGCCATTTTGCTTTCGTTTAAAATTTCTTTTGGCAATTAAATTTGCCAAATCACCATTACTCTCTAGTCCACCGTCATTTCCGGATGTAACATCTGTTGCGCTATCTACATCGGCATAATTTGTTGTTTTTATAGCATTATAAGGGCTTGCCGTAACATAAAATATAGCGTCGTTAAAATCGTTATCACAAGAGCCATAATCCCTTCGTATGTCTTCAAATCCTAAAATAATACGTTCATTATCTGGATCTAATAGCAATACATTATGATATCTAAGATGTTCTTGACTCTCTGGGTTAAAATTTGGATTAGAGTACAACTGCCATTTTCCATAACCAACTGTGCTGGTGTTTGAAGACCAAGCATTAGCTAGTAATACCCAGCCTATTCCTGTTCCTGCTTCAAAATCGCCTATTTTAACTTTATCGCCTATCTGTAGTCCCCCTCCACTTCCTAAGGCAGAAGCATTAGGGAAAATAATAGTAATATCTTCTTCTGCTGGAACGGATAATAATGGATTGTTTACATCGTAAGTGTAAAACCCCAATACGTTTCTGTAACCAGCACCTTCACTTACAAATGTTACCCATACTTCTGCATCTTTTTCTAGAATAATATCGGTATCATAACCAGACGAAATATAATGTGGATTAAAATCTGGTACAGGATAGCTCTCCGGAAGCGAATTGCTAATCATTTCTTGAGTAGCTACCGAAACTGTATCTCCTGGATTTACTAAGTATAACGGGGTTCCGTTAGAGGTATAATTTCCTAAAAATTGATAATTTTGAGCATTAATTAAAAATGCACTTGCCGTTGTTAATAGTAGTAGTAATTTTTTCATGATATTATGTTTTTATATCATAAATGTACTCTACAAAGGTTTTTTGTCTTTTCGTTTTTCGACTAATGGAAAAATGCTATCGTTGGATGGCAAACTAGCAGGGATAAGCCTTTTTGCTTATAATAAGTTTAAACGCTTCATTAATTCTGGTCTGTTAGATCGACTTACAGGAACTACATCTTTTTTTATTAAAACACTATTATCTTCTATATCGATAATTTTTTTGATATTAATAATATAAGAGCGGTGTACTTTGAGAAATAATGTCTCGGGCAATTTTTCCTCTATTTTTTTTAGAGTGGAGTGTACTGTGTAATTCTTGTGTTCTGTTTTTACATTAATATAATCTCCTTTGGCTTCTATTAGGTAAATACTAGCTATATCTATCTTTATAAGACGTCTATCTATATTAATATACAACTCTTTTTCTGAAGTCGTTTCTGTTTTGTCTGTAGTACTCTCAGTTTGTTGTTTTGTTATAGGTGTATTTTTTATCTTTTGAATAGCTTTTTCAAAACGAGCTTGTGTAATTGGTTTTACCAAGTAATCAACAATACAATCGTACTCAAAGGCTTCTATCGCAAAATTAGTGTCTGACGTGGTTAAAATAATTTTAGGTGGATTCTTTAAAGTTTGAATAAAATCGAACCCTGTAAATTCTGGCATATGTATGTCCAAAAAAATAAGATCTACAGCATTATTTTGATTTAAATATTTTATAGCTTTAATTGCATTTGGAAATTCCTCTACGACATTAAGCATAGCAATATTACTACACAATTGGTTAATAACTACTCTTGCAGTAGTCTCGTCGTCTATAATGATGCAATTCATAGTACTTTGATTTACAGCGTTTTTAAATATTCTGCTAGGGTTTGTAAAATCGTATTAAAGCGATGTTCTAGTTGTGGGTTACCATCTTTAAGGTTGTTTTCAAACTCTGTTGCCAAAACACAGCTTTTTTCTAGCCCCAAAATACTAATTTTATGTTTAAGTTTATGAACATTTTCTGCAGCTTTTTTATAATTCTTATCTGCTATATTTTTGTTATAGAGCAAGATCTCATCTGGTAACTCTAATTTAATAATATTTATAATCTTATTTTTAAACCCGAGGTCTCCGTTACTAAGCGCATTAATATATTTCATATTTGGTTGTTCCATACTATTGTTTTTTTAGCGTAAAGAAAAAAGTTGTTTCTTCTCCGAGTTTTGATTTTACCCAAATATCCCCATTAAATAAGGTTATGATTTTTTTTACAATAGAGAGCCCAATACCTGAAGACCCTTTTTTTGCATCGAGTGAATGGAATATTTTAAATATACTTTGATGGTATTTTTCATCTATGCCAATACCGTTATCTCTTACTGAAAACTGGTAGTATCGCTGTTTTTCTAAAAAATCGATTTCAATAAATCCTTTTTCTTTATCATTAAACTTTATCGCGTTAACAATGAGGTTTTGAAATAGTTGCTGAAACTTAGTTTTATCGCCTTTTATAGTCGGTAATTTGTTATGTATTTTTATAGAAATATTAGTAGGAATAAATAATGTTTTCTGTAAGTCTAAAACTAATTTTTGTAAATCTATTTGTTGTGTTCTGTTTGTACTATCAATACTTGAGTAATCTAAAATATCTGAGATTAATTGCTCCATTTTTTCTAAAGTGGCTTCAATTAATTTAAAGTTTTTTAAAGTGTCTACATCAAATTTTTCTTTATTATCCTCTTTTATCCAGTTTACTAAGGAGTCTATACTCCGCAGTGGGGATTTTAAATCATGCGAAACGATATGTGCATACTCTTGCAATTCATTATTACTTTTTTCTAAAGCTTTTTTTTGTTTTTCAATTAAGTTTGCAGAAAATTTTGCTTTAGTAATATCTCTTATAATTCCTTGTGCTGCGATAGGTTTTTTTTGTTTATTATAAATAACAGAAGCATTAATATGTACCCATTTTATTTGCTTTTTTTTTGTGAAAATTCTCGCAGTATAATTTAAAAAACTTCCATTGGAAAGTAATTTCTTAAAGGAATTTATAGCATATTTATAATCTTCTTTATAAACTAAACTTTTTACATTAATGGGTGCTTCTTTAATGTTATAACCAAATAAGTGTACTGCAGTGTCGTTCATTTTAACCACATTTCCTCTTATATCTATAACGATGTAGGCATCATTTATGTTTTCAAAAACCCCTTGCAGTTGTATTGTTTTTTCGTCTAAAAGAGAGGTTAACTTGTTATTTACGTCTTTTAGCTCTTCCGAAATTTTGAAGAGTTCTAACGATTTGCTTTCCAGAATTTTTTCTGCTTGTTTTCTAGCTAGTTTTTCTCGGTGCAAAGCACGTTGTAATATATCTATTTGGTTTTGACTCATTAATTTTTGGTAATGATGAATTTAACTTCTGTTCCATCATCTTTTATTTTTTCTAACACTATAGATGCTGATGCGTTGAAATGTTCAAAAGTTTTGTTCATTAATCCAAGTCCAAAATAGTGCATAGCTCTACTAGACTTATAAATCATAATTAATGATTGCTCTGTTCGTTCTTCAATTTCGAAGGTGGGTAATTCTGCATCTGGATAGATTTTTCTAACCTCAACATGAATATGATTTTCTATTGAGGCAATCATCTCTATTGGATCGGTATAGATATTTAATAAATCGGGGTAACTGTCTTTTAAAACGCTAAAAAAATGTTCTGCGTATACCAACAGTAAATTATCTATACTAATGCCTGTATTACGACTTAAATGCTGTAATAATTGCAACATCTCAGAAAATTCATAGGTTCCAATAGCTGTGTACACACCCTGGGAATCTAATTTAGATTGTTCAATAATTTTATCCACCATTTCTAATCCAAATTTATGCTCTACTAAATCTAAAAACTCGGTAAATACAATTCCTTTCATTAAAATTCTATTAATTGATTAATACTCCAATACGCTA
Source organism: uncultured Flavobacteriaceae bacterium (assembly GCA_938011315.1). Taxonomy (GTDB): domain Bacteria; phylum Bacteroidota; class Bacteroidia; order Flavobacteriales; family Flavobacteriaceae; genus AU392. The sequence goes on along the minus strand of CALLUG010000031.1, from coordinate 2,829 downwards.
ATACTTTTTCTATTTTTAGCACGTAGTCATCATACTTTAAGGGTTTTAACACATAGCCAGAAACACCTATTTTATAACACTCTAGCAAATCTTTTTTATGGCTGGACGTTGTTAAAATAACAGTTGGGATATGCTTTAGTTTTTCGCTACGCTTTATTATAGACAAAAATTCTATTCCATTAATTTTTGGCATATTCAAATCTAATAAAATAATATCGGGTAGTTCCTCTGTTTCGTTCAAAACTTTAAGAGCGTCGCTCCCATTATTGGCTTCAGTAATAGTATGATTTAATTGTAATTTGGAGATTGTTCTATTTAGTTTCATGACTTCTATGGCGTCATCTTCAATTAATAAAACATTTAAGCGTTTATACATTATAAAAATTTAAGCCGTAAAATTATTCAAATACCACAATATGCTTACTTGTATTCGTTTAGTCTAAATTTAGTGTCGACCAATAACGGTTTAGTGTCGATGGATGGTTTTACGTTTTTTACAATTCAAAAATATTAAATGAAATACTACTCTAAAATTGTAATTTTGTTTTAACTTACTATAATCACAAAATTTTAAAAAAATTAAAAAGATTATATTACAAAGCATAAGGAATATTATAGTTTTGAAAAATACTTAGTTTATGAAAAAAATAATTATCATTAATGGTCCCAATTTAAATATACTAGGTAAACGAGAACCTGAAATTTATGGAAATTTAACTTTCAATGAATTTTTAGAACAACTACAAAAAAAATATCCTAATATAATTATCGATTATTTTCAATCTAATGTTGAGGGAGAGATAATTAATAAGCTTCAAGATGTTGGGTTTTCTTATGGTGGTATTATACTAAATGCTGCAGCTTACACGCATACATCTGTAGGTATTGGAGACACTGTAAAAGCAATAGCAACTCCTGTGGTAGAGGTTCATATTTCAAATACTTATGCCCGAGAAGATTTTAGGCACAACTCTTTTATAGCACCCAATGCTAAAGGACTTATTTTAGGCTTTGGATTGCAAAGCTATGAGCTTGCGCTACAAAGTTTCTTATTTTAATCCCAATTATGGCTCAAAATAAGCCATATAACTCGTTTCTATTGCGGCTATACTTAAATGTAACTATGGTTATGTTTAGATTTTCTATGTCATCTAAACACAATACCTATAATTTTAGCTTAAAAAATATAGTGAAATTATAAAGCAAACAAAAGGCGGTTCGTTAAAACCCCCTTTTGTTAATATATTATATTGTACGTTGTAGATTTATATATGAATTACTTCGTCGTAAGCATCGGCTACAGATTCCATAACGGCTTCGCTCATAGTAGGATGTGGATGAACAGCTTTAAGGACTTCGTGCCCTGTGGTTTCTAGTTTTCTACCTAAAACGGCTTCAGCAATCATATCTGTCACTCCTGCTCCAATCATGTGGCAACCTAACCACTCTCCATATTTGGCATCAAAAATTACTTTTACAAAACCATCTTTACTTCCGCTAGCACTAGCTTTACCAGAGGCTGAAAATGGAAATTTACCAACCTTTATTTCATACCCTTGCTCTTTAGCTTGTGTTTCTGTTAAGCCCACGCTTGCTATTTCGGGGTAACAATAGGTACAACCAGGAATATTGCCATAATCTAACGCTTCAACATGGTGTCCTGCTATTTTTTCTACACACAAAATTCCTTCGGCAGAAGCAACGTGTGCTAAAGCCTGTCCGGAAGTAACATCGCCAATAGCGTAATATCCTGGTATATTAGTTTGATAAAAGTCATTTACTATTATTTTATCTCTATCTACAGCAATACCAATAGTTTCTAACCCAATATTTTCAATATTTGTTTTTATGCCTACGGCAGATAAAACAATATCGGCCTGCAAAGTTTGTTCGCCTTTTTTTGTTTTTATAGTCGCTGTAACACCTTTTCCTGATGTATCGACGCTAGTTACTTCTGCAGAGGTCATAACTTTTATACCACTCTTTTTAAAAGAGCGTTCCAATTGTTTTGACACCTCTTCATCTTCTACAGGGACAATTTTTGGTAAATATTCTACAATAGTTACTTCTGTACCCATCGAGTTATAAAAATAAGCAAACTCAACACCAATAGCTCCAGAGCCTACTACAATTATTTTTTTAGGTTGTTCTGCTAAGGTCATTGCCTCTCTATATCCTATTACTTTTTTACCATCTTGTGGCAAACTAGGAAGCTCTCTAGATCTTGCTCCTGTTGCTATAATAATATGATTAGCTTCGTAATCTGTAGTATTACCATCCTCTAAGGTAACAGATACTTTTTTACCTGCTTTTACTTTACCATAGCCATTTATAACATCAATTTTATTTTTTTTCAACAAGAACTGTACGCCTTTGCTCATTCCATCTGCAACATTTCGGCTGCGAGTAACTACAGCACTAAAATCTTTATCAAATTCTTTTACAGACAACCCATAATCTTCTGCATGTTTTAAATATTCAAAAACTTGTGCCGATTTCAATAAGGCTTTAGTAGGGATGCAACCCCAGTTTAAACACACTCCTCCAAGATTTTCTTTTTCTACAATTGCCGTTTTAAACCCAAGCTGAGAGGCTCTAATTGCTGTTACATAGCCTCCTGGACCGCTACCTATAACTATAATGTCGTATTTGCTCATCTTATAATTTATCTTAATTTGAGGGTACGAATTTACAAAATCGAATTTTAAATTTATGGATTGTTTACAAATTATTACTTGTACAAAAAATATTAAGACAAATAGGCTTTTAATACGCTATTATATGGTGCAAACTAGTTATGCTTAGTTTTCACATATTTATTTCTCTAAG
>CALLUG010000030.1 GCA_938011315.1 uncultured Flavobacteriaceae bacterium | reverse complement strand
CTACAAAATGAGCGAGCCCTCGATAATCAGTCGAAGGCTCTTTCATCAATCAAAAAACGAACAGTTATGTAACTGTTTGTAATTTGAGCTTAGACGTTTGCATAATCTAAAACTAACAAATATTAGCCTAGATATGTTTTCAGTATTTTACTTCGTGAAGTATGCTTAAGCCTACGAATAGCTTTTTCTTTTATTTGGCGTACACGTTCTCGTGTTAAATCAAATGTTTCGCCAATTTCTTCTAAGGTCATTGGGTGTTGATTACCTAGTCCAAAATACAAACGAATCACATCTGCTTCTCTAGGCGTCAATGTTTCTAGGGCGCGTTCTATTTCTGTACGTAATGACTCATGCAACAAATCGCGATCTGGATTTGGAGATTCCCCACTACGTAATACATCGTAAAGATTGGAGTCTTCACCCTCAACCAAAGGGGCATCCATAGAGACATGACGCCCAGAGTTTTTCATAGACTCCTTAACGTCGTTAATGGTCATATCCAATTCTTTTGCAATTTCTTCTGCGCTTGGTGGACGCTCATGAGATTGTTCTAAAAACGCATAAGTTTTGTTTATTTTATTAATAGATCCAATCTTATTTAGTGGCAAACGCACAATACGAGATTGCTCCGCTAAGGCCTGCAAAATAGATTGACGGATCCACCATACTGCATAAGAAATAAACTTAAACCCACGAGTCTCATCAAAACGCTGCGCTGCTTTAATTAGCCCCAAGTTACCTTCATTAATTAGGTCTGGCAACGTTAAGCCTTGGTTTTGATATTGTTTAGCTACAGAAACTACAAAACGTAAATTAGCCTTTGTTAGCTTTTCTAAAGCTATTTGGTCTCCAGCTTTTATACGCTGCGCTAGTTCTACCTCTTCATCTGCGGTAATCAAATCGACTTTCCCTATTTCTTGTAAATACTTGTCTAGAGATGCGGTTTCTCTGTTTGTAACCTGCTTAGTAATTTTGAGCTGTCTCATATATTTTATAAAAAAATTAATTAATGTAGGTAGTACCCTTTATAGTTATACGTACACTTATAGAAAAATGTTACAAAGATTATATTTTTAACATCTCAATAACATATTTCTTTATTAAATATATAAGTCAATAAACAGGATGTTTTATTCAATTAAGATTCTCTTTTACCTCAAGTGCAAAACTTGTGTAAAAAAAAGCGATTATCGGATTTTGTTTTGGTACGTATATGCTCCGTTTTTCAATAAATAAACACATAACTCACTTACTATTAGTGAGTTATGTGTGTTTTGTAGCGAGAGGGGGGCACGATCCCCCGACCTCCGGGTTATGAATCCGACGCTCTAACCAACTGAGCTACCTCGCCATAATTTTTAAGGCTGCAAATATAGAAACAAATTATCTTGAAGCAAATATTAATCACATAATTATTATTTAAAATACAATATCGTCCTAAACGTTTAAAAAAAGAGAAATGGAAATTTGTTCCTCAAAGTTACCTTTGTGGTGCAACACAAACACCCTTCTCAGATGGTAAATATAACTTTGTTTTCACAAATAATCAGTAAACTAGATAAAACAAGATTCAAAAAGCTAGTTGATTTCCATCAAAGTGATAAACATCAAAAAGGCTTTACAAGTTGGTCACACTTAATTTCTATGCTATTTTGTCAATTCGCCAAGAGTCAATCTGTTCGGGATATAAGCAATGGTTTACGATCAGCTACAGGGAATCTAAATCATTTGGGAATGCTCAAAGCACCTTCAAAATCTACCTTAAGTTATCAGAATAAAAACAGGAGTTGGGAGCTATTTAGGGATTACTATTATGTTTTACTTGAAAGTCTAGGACAGCAAGCTCATTTTAAAGGTACGAACTTCAAGATAAAATCAAAAATATTTTTACTGGATGCAACGGTGATAAGCCTCTGTTTAAGTCTATTTGATTGGGCAAAATACAAGACTAACAAAGGAGCCGTAAAAATGCATACTCTACTTGATTATGATGGACATCTACCTGCCTATGTAAATATAACTGATGGTAAAACAGCAGATAATAAAGGGGCTTACGATATACCTTTGTTAAAAGGCAGTGTTATTGTTGCCGATAGATTTTATAATGATTTTTCACTCTTAAATGTTTGGGACAGCAAAGAGGTATATTTTGTGATAAGGCATAAAGCCAACATAAAGTTTAAGACCATCAAAGAACTGGAACTACCCGAAAATAGACACCAACACGTCCTAAAAGATGAACTCATCGAGCTTACAGGAAGCAAAACTAAAGAAAAGTACCCAAGGAAATTACGACGAGTAGCCTTGTGGGATGATAAAAACCAACAGGCTATTGAGATTATTACCAATCAAATGTCTTGGACAGCAAACACCATAACAGAACTATATAAGGCTAGATGGCAAGTTGAAATATTTTTTAGAGACATAAAACAACAGCTGCATATTAAGTCTTTTATAGGGACTAGTCAAAACGCAGTAATGATACAGATATGGACTGCATTAATAACAATATTAATATTAAAGGCATTAAAAACACAAGCTAAACACTCCTGGTATTTATCAAATTTAGTTGCTTTTATTAGGCTAAATCTGTTTGTAAAAGTAGATTTACATAGATGGCTCGATAA
>CALLUG010000029.1 GCA_938011315.1 uncultured Flavobacteriaceae bacterium | reverse complement strand
TATTAGTATTTACAGGCTGTAACTTAACTAAATGGATATTGTATAAAGAATCGTTTTTTAAATTGAATGATGTGTTTCTATCTTGAAAGTCCGACAGAGCAATAAAATTTTTAATGCTAGTGGATGCGTTGTTAAACAATTGTTTTCCTTTTAGTATAACTGCTTCATAGTCTATTTGATTAGGGGTATATTCTAGCGCTAACAAATCATTTTTAATTGCAGTAATTGTCGTGTTTTTGTAAGTTGTATTGTTTGTAAAGAGTGTAATCTTTTGCTTGTTGTCTATTTCAGTAATTAAATCTTGCACAGCGCGTTTTAAAAGCTCTCCTTTATCACCTTTGGCTTGCATACTAAAAGAGTTGTCTAAATAGATGACAGTTTCTACACGAGTATTTTTAATATTTATTTTTGAAAAATACGGTTGTGCAAAGGCAAAAACAGTGGCTGCTATAAGTAGTAATCGTGTCAATAAAATCAACCATTTTTTTAGCTGCGAACTCTTACGAGTTTGCATAATAACATTTTTTAAAAATTGAACATTAGTAAATTCAACTTTTTGAAAACGGCGTAATTGAAATAAATGAATTATAATAGGAATAATCAGCAAAAACAGTGCATAAAGAAGTTCGGGATGTTTAAACTGCATTTTATATTATAATAGTATTAGCTCACAAATTTAAGGTAAAAGTAAGGGCATTTTATGAAATTGTTATTTTTTTAATGCTTTTTTTCATTTTTAAGGTTAACAAAATAAAAAATAATCTTGCATAGGTTGCATTTTCAAACTTTTTAAATACGAAGTAATGTCTAATTGCGCTTCTTGGTTTGCAACAGTGATGATGCTTTGCACTTGTTTTAATTGTTTTATATAATGAAATGATAGTAAGGTTTGTCCGTAAATAACTTTTCCTATTTTTTTTGAATTATTACACACCCAGTAAAATGCAATTTGCTTGCTTATTAATGCTTTTGCCAAATTTTTACCTTTTGTACCAGCCCCCCACACAACTAGCGGGCGAGAGGCATTATAATTTAATTTTAAAAAATAATAGAGTTTAAGGTCTAGGAAATAATTTTGAGCATAATGCTTATCTGTGCGAGAAGTACGAGTAGGGTAGTCCCTCCAGTAATGCAAAATGTCATTACAAGCAATGCATATTAGGTTTTGTTTATAAAACCTAAACACAAGGTCATAGTCTTCTGGATAGCGACTGGGGTTAAACGCATCGCAGGCAATTAAGTCTGTTTTATAAACCATCCAACAGGGGGAGGGAATAACACATTCTTTATAGATTTCGTTAAAATTATGCCCTGTTTTTGTAAGTGTATTTAACCAAGTTTCATAGTTTAAAAACCCGTTGGCAATACCACCTTCAGAAAAATATTTTACAAGTCCAATTGCAATATGCCCTTTACCATAGCGCATTAGTTTATTGCTTAGCACTTGTAATTTATTGGGTGACATAATATCGTCACTATCCATACGTGTTATCAGAGTCCCTTTGCTTAATTTGAAGCTAGTATGTAAAGCATCAATAATACCTTTGCCTTCATTTTTTAATAATGTAATCCGTTTGTCTTTTTTAGCTATTTTTTTTACAATGTCATAACTGTTATCTGTAGAATAGTCGTCCGTAATTAGTAATTCCCAATGGGTATAGGTTTGGTTAATTATAGACTGTATGCATTGCTCTATATAAGTTGCGGTATTCTTAAACGGAACTAAAATACTAACTAATGGAAATTGCATATTAATAAAAGCATAAACTTATGATAAAACCATAATTTTTAATAGCGAAAACATTACTGCTTACATTGAAATTATTAACTTTTGAGTGTGTAAACTTAGAGTAATAAGGTATAAAAAACTCTCAACAAAAATTGAGAGTTTTTAGTAACTATAATGTTTTTGCGTTTTTAACTTTTTGTGAGGTAATTGCAATATCTATAACGTCGCTCATTTCGGAAACATAGTGGAATGTTAAACCTTTGATATAATCTGCTTTTATCTCTTCAATATCTCTTTTGTTTTCTTTACAAAGCAATATTTCTTTAATTTTAGCTCGCTTGGCAGCTAGTATTTTTTCTTTAATGCCTCCTACAGGTAGCACCTTACCTCTTAAAGTAATTTCTCCTGTCATTGCTAAACTCTTTTTTACTTTGCGTTGTGTGTACAATGAAACTAATGAGGTTAGCATCGTTACTCCGGCACTTGGACCATCTTTTGGGGTAGCACCTTCTGGGACATGAATGTGTACATTATATTCATTAAAAACTTTAGGATGTATTCCAAACACATCGGCATTTGCCTTAATATATTCCATGGCTATGGTCGCAGACTCTTTCATTACTTTTCCTAGATTGCCTGTAATGGTCATACTGCCTTTACCTTTTGATAAAATAGACTCTATAAATAAAATATCGCCACCAACATTTGTCCAAGCTAACCCTGTTACCACGCCAGCTACGTTATTATTTTCATACTTATCACGCTCTAATTTTGGGCCTCCCAATACAGAAAGAATGTCATCGTTTGTTACCTTAAGGTTATACGTTTCTTCCATAGCAATGCTTTTTGCAGCATGACGAACCATTTTTGCAATTTGTTTTTCTAAGCCTCTTACTCCAGACTCTCGAGTATAGCCTTCTACTATTTTTTCTAACTGCGGTTTTGCTATTTTTAAGTGTGCATTTTTTAAACCATGCTCTTGCAATTGTTTTGGTATTAAGTGTTTTTTACCAATTTCAATTTTTTCTTCAATGGTATATCCTGTAACATTAATAATTTCCATACGGTCTCTTAATGCAGGTTGTATGGTAGCCAAACTATTAGAGGTCGCTATAAACATTACCTTAGATAGATCGTAGCCCAGTTCTAAAAAATTATCATAAAACTCTGAGTTTTGTTCAGGGTCTAAAACTTCTAGTAGTGCCGACGATGGATCGCCTTGATGCGAGTTAGATAGTTTATCAATTTCATCTAGTACAAAAACAGGGTTAGAGGTGCCTGCTTTTTTTAAGCTTTGTATAATTCGCCCTGGCATAGCTCCTATATAGGTTTTGCGATGTCCTCGTATTTCTGCTTCGTCTCTTAGCCCTCCTAATGAAATACGCACATACTTTCTGCCAAGTGCTTCTGCTATAGATTTTCCTAAAGAGGTTTTTCCTACTCCCGGAGGACCATAAAGGCAAAGTATAGGAGATTTCATATCATTACGTAGTTTTAAAACCGCTAAGTATTCTACAATACGTTTTTTTACGTCATCTAAGCCATAGTGATCTCTATCTAATATTTTTTTTGCCCGTTTTAAGTTAAAAATATCTTTGCTAAAGCTATCCCATGGAAGGTCTAAAAATAAGTCTAAGTAATTGCGTTGTATAGAATATTCTGCAACTTGAGGATTCATGCGTTGCATTTTTGCAATTTCTTTCTCAAAATGTGTTTTAACCTCTTTGTTCCATTGCTTCTTTTTTGCTCGAGCTTTCATTTCATCAACTTCTTCCTCATAACTTACCCCACCTAGCTCTTCTTGTATTGTTTTTATTTGTTGGTGTAAAAAATACTCTCGCTGCTGCTGGTTCATGTCGCTTTGAACCTTAGATTGAATATCGTTTTTGAGTTCTAATTTTTGAAACTCAATATTCATATATTTTAAGGTTGTTAAAGCACGTTTTTGCAAATCATTTGTTTCTAGTAAATCTTGTTTTTCTTTTACAGAAAGATTCATGTTAGAAGACACAAAATTGATTAAAAACGAATTACTTTCAATATTTTTTATAGCAAAAGAAGCTTCACTCGGAATATTAGGGCTTTCTTTTATAATTTCTAGTGCTAAATCTTTTATAGATTCTACAATGGTTTTAAATTCCTTATTATCTTTATTAGGTATGGTATCCGATAGTTCACCGACTACCGCAGTCATATAAGGATTTTCGTTAGTCACTTCTTTTATTTCGAAGCGTTTTTTACCTTGTATTATTACAGTGGTATTGCCATCGGGCATTTTTAATACTTTTAGTATTTGTGCTACCGTTCCTATGGTATTAATGTCTTTAGCCTTAGGATCTTCTATATTACCATCTTTTTGCGATACTACCCCTATAACTTTATTGCCTTTATTAGCATCGTTAATTAGTTTTATAGATTTATCTCTACCCGCAGTAATAGGAATTACTACACCAGGAAACAACACAGTGTTACGTAATGAGAGTATAGGGAGTGTTTTAGGTAAAGATTCTTTATTTATTTCTTGTTCGTCCTCTGTAGTCATTAATGGGATTAATTCAGAATTTTCATCAAATTCCTGAAATGATAAACTATCAAGACTTATAAATTTTGATTTAGACATATTGTTTAGGGTCATTCTGTTTGTAACAGAATTGTTTTATATTTGTTTATACCTTGTATAAGCAGCGATGCTTATAGATTTTGTTACAGGGGCTAATTACATAAATAAATTTAGTTTCCTTAAGTTTTTCAAACTAAATAATATTATAAAAAACGCAATCATATAAGTTTGATTGCGTTTTTAATAATAAAGAATTTAATTATTTTACTTCTTCAAAGTCTACATCTTCAACATCGTTACCTTCATTAGCAGGTTGTTCTTGTCCTGCGTTAGCATCTGTGCTACCTCCCTGTGCTTCAGCTTGCGCTTTGTACATTTCTTCACTAGCAACTTTCCATGCTTCATTAATTTTCTCTAGAGCAGGGTCTATGATTGCTATATCCTTTGTTTCGTATGCCTTTTTCAGTTCTTCTAAGGCTGCTTCAATAGGCTGTTTTTTATCATCAGATAATTTATCGCCAAATTCTTTAAGCTGATTTTCTGTTTGAAAAATCATTGCATCGGCAGCGTTTAACTTTTCGGCAGTTTCTTTTGCTTTAGCATCTGCTTCTGCATTTGCTTCTGCCTCTGCTTTCATTTTTTCAATTTCTTGCTCTGTTAATCCTGAGGAAGCTTCGATACGAATATCCTGCGATTTGTTTGTAGCTTTATCTGTAGCAGATACTTTTATAATACCATTGGCATCAATATCAAAAGTCACTTCTATTTGAGGTGTCCCTCTTTTTGCTGGAGGGATTCCATCTAGATGAAAACGACCAATTGTTTTATTGTCTGTTGCCATTGGACGTTCTCCTTGCAGCACATGGATTTCTACCGATGGTTGATTGTCTACTGCTGTAGAAAACACCTGCGACTTTTTTGTAGGGATTGTGGTGTTAGCTTCAATAAGCTTTGTCATTACACTACCCATAGTTTCGATACCTAGAGATAACGGAGTTACATCAAGCAATAAGACATCTTTTACATCGCCAGTTAACACGCCTCCTTGAATTCCTGCGCCTAAGGACACAACTTCATCTGGATTTACGCCTTTGCTTGGTGCTTTTCCAAAAAACTTCTCAACCGCATCTTGCACTGCAGGAATACGTGTAGAGCCTCCGACTAAAATGACTTGATCGATATCACTTTTGCTTAGTCCTGCCGATTTTAATGCAGATTGGCATGGTTCAATAGTACGTTTTATCAAGTCGTCTATTAGTTGCTCAAACTTAGCTTTAGTTAGTGTGCGAACTAAGTGTTTTGGTCCACTAGCAGTTGCAGTAATATATGGTAAGTTAATTTCTGTCTGTGCAGACGACGATAACTCAATTTTGGCTTTTTCTGCGGCTTCTTTTAAGCGTTGCAAAGACATTGGGTCTTCACGTAAATCCATAGATTCTTCAGCTTTAAATTCATCGGCAAGCCAGTTAATGATTTTTTGATCAACATCATCTCCGCCCAAATGTGTGTCTCCATCTGTAGAAAGTACTTCAAATACGCCATCACCAAGTTCTAGAATAGATACATCGTGCGTTCCGCCTCCAAAATCGAAAACTACGATTTTTTGGTCAGTCCCTTTTTTATCCATACCATAAGCTAAAGCTGCAGCTGTTGGCTCATTAATAATACGACGTACTTTTAAGCCTGCAATTTCTCCAGCCTCTTTGGTTGCTTGGCGTTGCGCATCGTTAAAGTATGCAGGGACTGTTATCACGGCTTCAGACACATCTTGACCAAGGTAGTCTTCTGCTGTTTTTTTCATTTTTTGAAGTAGCATTGCAGATAGTTCTTGTGGCGTGTACATACGCCCATCGATATCTACACGAGGTGTGTCATTATCGCCTTTAACGACCTTGTAAGGTACGCGTTCTGCTTCTTTTTTAGATTCAGAAAATTTATTACCCATAAAACGTTTAATAGAATAAACAGTTTTTGTTGGGTTTGTTACAGCTTGACGTTTTGCAGGGTCTCCTACTTTAACTTCTCCTCCTTCTACAAATGCTATTACAGAGGGAGTTGTTCTTTTACCTTCTGCGTTTGGGATTACAACAGGTTCGTTACCTTCCATTACAGAGACACAAGAGTTTGTTGTTCCTAAATCGATTCCAATAATTTTACTCATAATATATAATATAATTTATATGTTTGTATTGTGTTTTACGATTTTATATAGTCAATCTTTATGCCACGGCTATAAACCTTAAAATTTGACAGGAATTACCGCTTTTTACTACTAAATATATGACACAATGTCATAATGTGCATTGTAAACTTCTTGATAATTGGCTATAAAATGCTAAGTAAACCCAGTATATTTGTTTAAATTAAAATGTTACTATAAGTATGGAATGTATTTCTGTTTTTGATATGCTTAAAATAGGGATTGGTCCTTCTAGTTCGCATACGCTAGGACCTTGGCGTGCTGCAGAGCAATGGCTTAAAGAATTGAAAAATGATACTGTTTTTGATCATATTAGCTCAATTAAAGTAGATTTATATGGCTCATTGTCGCTAACAGGAAGAGGTCATGCAACAGACTTAGCAGTAATGTTAGGACTAACAGGAGCTAATCCAGAAACAATACCTGTAGATGATATCCCTTCTATTGTTAATACTATTAGCGAAACTAATACTTTAAGCTTAAACGGAGAAAAAGATATTACATTCACAAAAGAAGCGATTGTTTTTAACAAAACCTTTCTTCCTTTTCACTCCAATGGCATTAGGTTTACTGCCTATACCGAATTAAAAACAGTTGAGTCAACATTTTATTCTATTGGCGGAGGATTTATAATAAAAGAAGAGGACAATGATGCTAAGGCAAAAAATGAAATTTTAAAATGTAAATTTCCCTACCCTATAGATAAAGCAACAGAATTAGCAAACTATTGTAAGGTTGAAAATAAATCAATTTCTGAGATTGTTTTAGAAAATGAAAAATCTTTACGCTCTATAAAGCATATTGATACTGAGTTAAAACGCATTTGGGACACTATGTTAGAATGTATGTATATTGGCTGCCACACAGAAGGTAAGCTACCTGGAGGTTTAAATGTACGCCGTCGTGCCTATGATATACACAAAAATTTAATAGGAACCTTAGCGTATCGTTCGCAGCAAGAGTGGTTGGAAGCTATTAGAAATACAAAAGTTAAATTTAGACAAATTTTAAAATGGGTAAGTTGCTTTGCTTTAAGCGTTAATGAAGTTAACGCATCGTTAGGACGAGTGGTAACCGCTCCAACAAACGGTAGCGCAGGAGTTATCCCAGCAGTGTTGATGTATTATATGGTTATTGAAAATCACAAAGCAAATTTTAAACACATTAAACAATTTTTACTAGTGGCAGGAGAGATAGGGAGTATTTTTAAAAAAGGGGCTACAATTTCTGCAGCTATGGGAGGTTGTCAAGCAGAAATTGGAGTGTCATCTGCAATGGCAGCAGGAGCATTATGCGAGTTATTAGGGGGTACACCAGAGCAGGTTATGATTGCCGCAGAAATTGCAATGGAACATCATTTAGGATTAACTTGTGACCCCATTGGTGGATTAGTCCAAATTCCTTGTATAGAACGAAACTCTATGGGAGCAATTAAAGCCATAAATGCTGCCGAACTTGCTCTAGAAACAAATCCTAAAAATGTAAAAGTGCCTCTAGATAAGGTTGTAGATACCATGTGGGAAACAGCAAAAGATATGAATCTAAAATACAAAGAAACATCAACAGGAGGCTTAGCTGTTTGTGTTAATATGGTGGATTGTTAGCGTAATAATTCATAGTTATAAACAACTTAAATTGAATAATTAATTATTTTTTATAAAAAAAATTGTGTAGTAAAAAAAAATAATTAATATTGCACTCAGAAAATGAACGCAAAAACTATAAATAATAATTTTTTTAATAATTCGAATATTAATTTATTTCGAAGCAGAAAGATTATGAGCTAAATATAAATAACATATTAATTCAAACTCAAAAATCTTTCGATAATCGAAAGATTTTTTTTTGCCTAAAAATAAAAACGATTAAACATAAGCAACATCTTAAATTATGAAAACAGAAATTTTAAAAACAGAAGAAGCTATTAACTTTACGAAAGAAACTTTTGAATTAGAGTTAAAACAACAATTAAGCCTAACAAGAGTATCAGCTCCTATAGCTGTTTTAAACGATACAGGCATTAATGACAACCTAAATGGTATTGAACGCACGGTAGTATTTCCTGTTAAGGCATTATCAGACAAAAAAGCAGTCGTTGTCAACTCTTTGGCAAAATGGAAAAGAGTTAGATTAAAAGAGTTAGACGTTGAAGAAAATAAGGGGATTATTACAGATATGAGAGCCATAAGACCAGACGAAGACTATAGTGCCATCCATTCTATTTATGTAGATCAATGGGATTGGGAAAAAAGAATATCAAAACAATCGCGTAATATTAGCTTCTTAAAAGCAGAAGTCAATAAAATATACAATGCGTTAAAGCATACTGAACAAAAAATAACAGAGAAATACGATGATATAGATCCAATATTACCTAATGAAATTACGTTTATATACGCCGAAGAGTTACTTCAAAAATACCCTAACCTAAGTCCTAAACAGCGTGAGTCTGCTATTACAAAAGCATATGGTGCTGTATTTTTAATGGGAATAGGAGGGGAGTTAAGCAATGGAGAACCTCACGATGGAAGAGCTCCAGATTATGACGATTGGAGTACTAAAAATGAAGACGGACAGTTTGGAATAAATGGCGATATTTTATTATGGAATCCTATTTTAGAAGAAAGTTTTGAAGTTTCGTCTATGGGAGTTAGAGTAGATAAAACAGCTTTGGTAAACCAGCTGAGCAAAACAGGGCAGGACGCTAGAAAAGAACTTTATTTTCATAAATTATTGTTAGACGGAACACTTACAGAAAGTATAGGAGGAGGCATTGGACAATCCAGAATTTGTATGTTTATGCTACGAAAAAAGCATATAGGAGAAGTTCAGGTTGGTATTTGGTCCGACAGTATTAAAGAAACGTCAGAAGCAGAGGGCATAGTCCTCTTATAATGATTACATTTTATTTTTGCAGGAGAGTA
>CALLUG010000028.1 GCA_938011315.1 uncultured Flavobacteriaceae bacterium | reverse complement strand
ATAGCTACGTTTTTAAAATTCAAATGTTGTTCGAAAAAAGCTTTAGCTTCTTCAATTTTAAAATCACTAACATCTAGATGAAAGTAGCATTTTTTATTTTTTATCCATACAATCATGGGCTTAGTAAATCCAGTTTGGTATTGAAAAACAATTTCTTTCTTATCGTACAAAAAATTGTACTTTGAGCTTAGAGATTTCAAATATTTTATTCTTTCTTCATTAAAGGTTTCACCAACGATTATTGGTTGTAGTTTATCTGCTGCTTTAGGTAATTGACTTAATAAATCTAAATTTAACTCAATACAATTTTCACAACCGCTAATCGGTATTAGATAGTATATTTTGTTGTCGCTAACATTTAATCCATGAAAATTTTTTAGATAAGCCGCAAAATCTTCAAAATAAGCATATTCATCATTTTTATGGCTACAACTGAAACAAACAGTCAAACATACGCATAAGGCAATTAGCTTATAAGCTATGAATTTCCAGAATATTCTTATCCTCATCGTTATCATCTTTATAATTGATTAATATCCCTTTGGGATGAGTGCTAATGTCAAAATAGGTATATTTAGGATTTTCGAACAGATACTCTCCTTTTATGGACATATCTTCATTGAACACTATAATAGAAAAATTTCTACCAAAAGTCATATTATTTAATTTTCCTGATGTTTCTTTTTTTAAGGGTTGGTTATGTGTGACTATTCTATAAAATTGCTTTTTATGTGTATTATAAAGTAATTTTTTGTACTTACCATTTTCGATTAAGTGGTTTAGTATCGTTTGGCTTTCGCTCGATCTAGAAATTAAATTTAGATTTGAATTTAGAAAATTACTTTTTCCATTATACGTGTTTAATAAGCTACCATCGGCACTGGAAATTTCATAAATATTATGATCGGCAGTAAACGACACATAATATTTTTGTTTATTATAAAATGGAATGTAGCTTAATTCATAACTATTTACAAAAAAATTATTTGGGTCGCTGTACACCTCTGTTGTGGGGTAATTACCAATAGTTTTTGTAAAAGTTGCTGTGTTAACATTATAAGTAGCTATTATATTTTTTTTGTAGTAGTTAATATCATTATCAAAATTAAATGCTGAGTGTATTTTAAATGCAAACTCTTTTTTTAAATGATTATAACAAAAGTTACCAAACCCAGATATGTCAATGTCTGAAAATTTATCTGATTCAAATGCGTTAATAGCATTGCTTAAGTTTATAACCTCTTTGAAGTTTCCGGAGGAGTTAATTAAAGCAATTTGCTTGGTGTAATGAGAGTATAAAAATATACTGTCTATATTGTGAATATAAAAGTCGTTAATGTTTAGACCATATTTGTTATAATCGTCTAGCTTGTTTAAGTATATAATGTTCTTAACAGATTTGGAGCTAAGGTTCAAAATCTCTATTTTTTGTTGCATTCCGTGTAGGGAAAATAAGTAAATGCTATCTTGATTCACAAAAGTTTTCCTCTTATCTGAGTTGCCGTTGTACAATGGATGATTAAATTGCTGTACAGTAACATTAACAGCCTCGTTTAACAAAATAGTTTCTTTTTCGTTTTTACAACAGGTAAGGATACAGCCTAATAATAATAGTAGTATAATTTTGTTCATTTGCTAAAAAAATAATATACGAAAGCTAATTGATGAGTCAGCTTTCGTATAATGTTAAATTAATATTTTATTGTGTACAGTCAAAACCAATAGTTCGGCTACATAACTTACCTACACCCGAACAGGATTTTTTAACTCCAGATTGGCATTCTTTTGTTTCACTTATAGTTAACTGACTTCCTAAACTTATACCTGATCCACCACTTATAGATGTGTCTTGAGATATATGAGCCTGTTGGGCATCTGCTTGGTTGGTTTTCACAAAAAAGATTACTTATACAGCAGGGATGTTATGTATTTAATTGAACACCAAATAAATTAAACATCTTGAGCAATTTTATTTAAAATTACGAAATTATTTTGAATAATTCAAAATAATTTTAGTATAAATGCACAATGGACACACAAAGTTATAAAACAAAACTATAATGTTTTGTCAATTTTTATTTCAGCTACATTGATAGCGTTATACAACCCCATAACTATAATGCTTTAAGTTCTAGAATGTCATACTTTAAGACATCTTCTTCCGAGTTTTTGTCTAAGATATGCATTCCTTTTTCTGTAAAAAACAGTTTATTGATGTCGTAGCTTAGTTTGTCTAATAACACCTCTCCACATTTTACAAAATTTTTGTCTAGTATAATAACAGAAATTTGTTCTTCTGCCATCACCTCCATCATTTTATCCATAGTAATCTTTTTGAGCTCTTTTATGGTGTATTTGGGTAAAAAAGCAAATCTGTAGTACATATCGTTTATGGGGTTGTAGTAAATATTACTAAAATGGGGTGAGGCGTACAGGTGGTTTACTTCATTACGCAATGGAATGTCGTTGTTTTCTCTTTTTGAAAGAGGTGGGGTTTTACTAAAGTGCTTACTTCCGGCATAAAATCGGCGTTGCTTACCCTTAGCGTCTATGGTAATAATATGGTCATCTACCATAAAAGAGTAGACTCTTATTTGATCTTTTTTATTAAGAGTAGAGGTTAAGTTTAGGAGTTGCGAACCCCAAACCTTGTTTTTATAAACGTCAGGAAATGCAAGTTCAAAATCAAATTTTCCTGTGCTTAAATCTAAGTTAGATACTGTGGTTTTAGGAAAGCTTGTGTTTTTTTTATTTGCCGTTCTTAAGCCTGTATGAGTAAAGTATATTTTGTTTTGATTAATAAATGCTTTGTTTTGATTACTAATTTGAGGCGTTAATCGTGTCTGATCAGCTTCAAAAAACATATATTTTTTTAAAATTTTAGTATTATTAACTAAGTAAAGAGCTCTTCTATTGTAATTGCGGATATAAAGTGAATCTTTACTTTTTACTATAAAAGCATCGATCTCTCCTACGCTGTTTTCTCCTTCTTCTTTAAAATTTAAAATACTGTCTATGCTTTGGTTTGTATAGTTGTATCTGTAAATTGAGTTTTGATATCGGTTGAGCATAAAAAGATAAGCATCATTATGATCTTTGTAATATATCGAGTAGTCGCGTTTACTAAGGCTGTCTAGCGGAAAGGAAATGCTACTAGAGTAACTCAGGGTGTATTTGTCGTTAAACTCTAGTTGCTTTTGTTTGCAACCTGTGAGTAATGTAAGGAAACTAATAAGAAGGTAAAAAGAATATCGAGGATTCATAAAAGTAGTGTTAAGCTTTTGGTTTTTTAATACTCTCAAAATTAATTTACATAACAGCAAAGTTATTTTTGTTGAAATAGCAAAATGCCATTATGCAAATTAACAGGTCTACTTAAACTCATAGAAACAAAGTATTGGATTGCTATTTTCTTCTATTGAAAGAATTAAATCATAAAACTCTTTACCGTGTACGTTGCAAAAACTGTCAATAATTTTTTTGTCTTCAACTTTTTTAAGTTGATTTTTTATATGAAATAGGAATTCACTAGAAAGTACACCAATAAGAGTGTTGTTCGTTACACCAACTATTTCTGAGATGAATACTCCAGAAGGGCTCGGAATTACAGAGTCGCTATAGTAATTTATTTTATGATGCTTATCATAAAAAAAATGATGGATAGATTTTTGTCCTTTAAGAAAATTTCCATAAACCCACTTGTCGGTTTCAAAAACCTGTTTTGCTCCTATGGTTTGATTTTTTTTTTGTAATAAATTGGAGAGTTTGTTGTAATTGGTTACTGCTAAGTCTTTACTTTTAATTGCTCCAAAATCCAGTAGATATTTTCCGTTTATGTTTCGCCCCTCTTTTAGGGTGTAAACCATATCACTACCATACTTATTGAACAGCATATTTCCTTCTGAATTTAAGTTTAAAACCCCTATATCACTTCGTTTTAAGTTTTCCTCCGCTTTGGGCGTAAAAAACTTTTTTGACACAAAGTCTAAATTTTTATAAAAAAAATATAGATTAAAACATTGACCTCTAGAAAAACAGTTATTATTGGTGTTAAAAATAAATTCGTTGTTGCTATACACAAAGTTAACTGCCCCTATGTAATCTCCGTTGTAAGTAATGTCTTGTTTTTTTATAAAAAGACCGTTAAAATCGTAATAGAGTATTTTCTGTTTTCTTTCGTCAAGAATTATCACTTGTTTTTGATGCACATCTACCGAAAAATCTACTATGGATTTGTATCCACCAGGGTGATCTCCAAACTCAGCTATTTTGCTTATGAGCTTTCCTTCGTTATTAAAAAGGAATAGAGATTTGCTTATGTCCGAGTCCAATATAAATGTAATCCCTTCCGAAATAATAACTTTATTAGCCTTACCGACCAAGGACGCTTTAGTGTTTTCTAGCGGAACATAATTTGTTTTTGTAAACAAGGTGTCTGTCCTTATTTGGTTCAATCCATTACCGAATTTTATTGTGTCTGCTTCTAACGAATAAAACGTTTCTTTTTCTACAACTACTTTTGGCTTGCACGAAACAATAAAAATAAGGACTATTAAAGACAATAAATTTCTCATAAAAACTTAAATATTAACATAGTAAAACCATGAGGCTACTGTGAAATTAACCCCATGATTAAAAAGGCTAATTGGATTATAATTTTTTTCATCATGAAACACATCTGCCTGTGTGTTTTCAGTATTTAAAAGAATTAGTATACCAATAGTAAATAATGTTACAACAAATGTAATTCCTGAAATTTGTTTTTCATAATATGAAATTTTATATACCACAAATCACGTACAATATGCTATATTTACAGTGCGCAGTTAAGCAATAAAAAGAAAAACTAACGCTAGTTGTTGCTTAAGCAATGTGCTGCAACTAAGTTTTGCAGTAAGCTCTCTTTAGGAGTATCACAAACCTTGAATAGCAGTAATCCAAATATATATAGCCTTCTAAAATAAAAATGTTAAGTTTATATAATACCTATTGCTTCTGTACATTAAACAAATCGAAGCTCATAAAGTTTTCATCAAAAGTTTCGCTATTGATATTGTTTTTAGATAGCCAAAAGCCTTCTTTGGTTACAAAAAAATCATTAAAGTCGTATGTATTGTTTGCTAATGTTTTTTCTGCAATAATATTGAAGTTATTATCTAACGCAATTAAACTAATAGTTTGCTGTAGCTCTTCGACATTGTCTTTTGTTAGATTTTTAGGTTTGGAGAGCAGTACTCTGTAGTAAATGTCCTTATACCTATCGTAAGTAATGCTGTGGTATATAGAGTTGTTCTTTACACTATACAAATATTCGGTCTGTGAGAGGTTGTCGTCGCAGGGTATAAAATTAAGCTCTAGCTTATTATAATTTGGCATTTGTTTTGTCGTAAGAGTATCCTTTTCAATATGATACACATAAAGGTTGGGGTCTATAGGAAAAGAAAACACCAGTTGGTTGAGGTTATTTTTGGTAAACGATTGCCTTAATGCAGGAAAATTCCAACATTGCCCTTTAATATAGCTATCGGGGTAGTGCACGTTTAGGGCTTTGAGTGTTTTTGTTTTAAGATTAAACTTTACCAACAAATGCTCTGCATAGTACAAATCATTTGTTATTTCTACAGAGGGTTTTCTAAAAATAAAAACATCGTCGTTTAGCTTTACTGGAAGATTTTTGTTAAACCCATTCATTAAGTTCCCGAAGCCACCGCCTACGTCGTCGTAAGTATTTTTGAATAGTATAGAGTCATTTTTAATGATATAAATTTGACTGTAAGCGTTAGCGACCAAAAACGAATCGGTTGCGATTTCTAAAAAAGCAGCAGAGTCAAATTTAACTTCCTCATTGGGCCCTTCATCCTTAAATTTGTAGGTGTTTAATAATTTTTTGCTATCCCAGTTGTAAACCAGTACCGAGTTATCGTAGTAGTTTTTTCTAACAATATAGCTGCTATCGTTTTGTGTTTTGGGGTGTATTTGCCAACTTTTGTAATTAACGCGATTGCTTATTGGTACAGACACAGTTTTACTTAAAACAAAATTGTGGTTCAATAGCACTTTGTTTGTAGCTGTAGGGTTGTTTTTAGTACAACCAAGTATAATGAAATTTATTAGTATAAGGAGGTAATGTTTGTTCATTAGAGCTTACTTTTTGTTAAAGCTAAATGTTTAGCTAAACAATATACGCTTTTTTAGTTACTAATAAGATTGTTGTTTCTCGACGTTTTTGCGATAAACGTTGCGTAGTACCAATTAGGACTCAAAATAAGCTATATAGTTCGTTTCTATATCACTATAAAATCGAAACCTAACTAAGGCTGTGTTTCGGTTTTCTATGTCATCTAAACACGCTATATTTCAAATTAGTTATAACTCGTTTGAAATAACAATTGGTATAAGTAATTTTTAGATAAGGTTTATAAGTCGTTACAAGCCTCCCAGATAGCATCTTTGGGAGTGGGCGCAATAATACTAATTTTTTGTTTTGTAACAGGGTGGCTAAATGCTAGCTTGCGTGAATGAAGGCTAATGCTGGCATCGGGATTGCTACGACCAAAACCGTATTTTAAATCGCCCTTAATAGGGCAACCAATATGAGATAGTTGGCACCTAATTTGATGGTGTCGTCCTGTTTGCAACTCAACCTCCAATAGGTAGTAATGTTTTAATGCTTTGATAGTACTATAGGCCAAAACAGCTTTTTTGCTGTCGTTTATTTGTGTTGTATAGGCGTTAGATTTATTTTGTTTTGAATTCTTTTTTAGCCAATGTATAAGTGTTGCCGATTTTTGTTTAGGTTTTTGTTTTATAATGGCCCAATAGGTTTTGCTAATGTTTTTGTTGGCAAATAACTCATTAAGTCGTGTTAGTGCCTTAGAGGTTTTGGCAAACATTACGATACCCGTTGTTGGTCTATCTAGCCTATGGACTACCCCTAAGTAAACATTGCCTGGTTTGTTGTATTTATCTTTAAGATATGCCTTGATAATATTGCTCAAAGGTGGGTCGCCAGTTTTGTCGCCCTGTACAATATCACCAGCACGCTTGTTTATAACGATAATATGGTTGTCTTCAAACAAGATTTGAAGGTTATTTTTGGTCGATAGTGTTTTTATGCTTTTAGTTTAAATTGCTTAATAACTTATAGGTCTAGAAATAAAGCGTATTAATATTGTTCTTTAGCGTTAGGAAAACTTTTATTTTTTACATCAACTCCGTACTGCTTAAAGGCATTGGTCATTTCTTCATATAGGTTCATATAACGTCTTAAAAAACGCGGATTGAATTCGTGGGTCATTCCTAACATATCGTGGGTTACTAAAACCTGTCCGTCCACTCCGTTTCCTGCTCCTATGCCAATAACAGGAATCTTGATACTCTCTGCAACCTCTTGGGCTAGTTTGGCAGGGATTTTTTCCAGAACAATAGCAAAGCAACCAATTTTTTCAAGCATTTTTGCATCCTCCAGCAACTGTTTTGCTTCTTGTTCTTCTTTGGCTCTAACGGTGTAAGTTCCAAATTTATAAATGGATTGTGGGGTTAATCCTAAGTGCCCCATTACAGGAATACCTGCATTTAAAATTCGTTTAATAGAATCTTTAACCTCTTTACCGCCCTCAACCTTAATGGTGTGTCCACCACTTTCTTTCATAATACGTATTGCAGAGCGTAATGCTTCTTTAGGGTCACTCTGGTAAGTCCCAAAAGGAAGATCAACAACAACAAGCGCACGGTCTATAGCACGAACCACAGAGGAGGCGTGATAAATCATTTGATCTAAAGTGATAGGGAGTGTGGTTTCGTGGCCCGCCATAACATTACTTGCAGAGTCTCCTACCAAAATAACATCAATACGTGCCTCGTCAACAATTTTTGCCATGGTATAATCGTACGCAGTAAGCATTGATATTTTTTCTCCATTAGCTTTCATTTCTATAAGCGTATTGGTGGTTATTCTTTTGTATTGTTTTTTTGCTGTAGACATAAGTAAAATGTTAATTATGCTAAAATAGTAAATATACGCTTATGACCTATAGCTAAATTGAATATCTGTTTTTTATAAAACGCATAATATGGTATTGTGTGTTAAAATGTAGATGCTTATATCTTGTTATTGTAATTTTTGTAACTAAAACATAGTATTGTTGCATAATGTTAAATAAATTACAATAATTGTTATGTGAACGTATAATATTAGACTAAACTACGGGTTGTAAACAAAAAACATATAAAGCAATTGTGTAATTAAAAATAAATCTATATTTTGCAGTATAAAATCACAATAAATAAAAGTATTGTATAGTGAAAAATATAAAATAAATATTAAAAAAATAAGATTTACATAAATAAATTAAACCAAAAAAATCTAACATAAAATCATAATTCATTTTCATAAATGACATTAACAAACAGTAATGCTTAATTACTTATGAATTTGTGTGCAATTATTATCACATTACCAACCAATGCAAAGTATAAAAAAATTTTCGCCAGAAATAAATAAAGTTTATTTTATAGAAAAACACACCTTAATTCATATTCTTTCGGGCAAAGGGAGTATACAAGTCGATTTTAAAAACTATTTTGATTGGCAAGAAAAAGCTATTTTTCTAGAAAAAGGACAGTACATTAAGTTTCTGTCGGATAATTTTGAGGTAAGGCAAATAGAGTTTTCTAACGAGAAAAAATTTTATGATAAGGATATAAGAGTATTATTTAAGCATTTAATCTCTTTAGGCTATATTGATTTACTAGACTGTGAAGATTGCAATACATTTTTGTCTGAAACCGCTCTAACGCACAATTCGGCAAATATTATAGACATCTCTTCTAAGCAGTGGTACTGGCAAAATCCCTTTAAAGCAAGTAAAGAAGAGTACCAAATTATATTCGACACCAAAGAAATTATAGATTTGGAGTATTCAAATAATTTAACCAGTAACGACTTAGTGAGTTTAATTAATGATAGAGGTTATAATGCTCAAAAACTAATTAAAAATAAAGTGGGTTTATCTGTTAAAAATTTAATAAGCTCCAAAAGGCTCCATGAAAGTCTAAAAGAAGTTGCATTTACAAATAAAACGTTTCAAGAAATTTCTTATAATCTTGGTTTTAAAGATGATGCTTACTTTAATAGAGTGTTTAAAAACTCTATAGGTCAGACTCCGAAAGCGTTTAGAGAAAATTTTGATTTTGAAAATAGAGATTTATTTTCGCAAGATATTTCAGAACTTATTCAAAAATATCATGAGCACGAAAGGTCGTTGGAGTTTTATGCAGATAAAATGAACCTCTCTATCAAAGCACTTTCAAACAAAGTAAAATCTAAAATGAATGCCACTCTAGGTCAACTTATACGACTAGAGTTGATAAACACAGCCAAGCTAATGCTTTTGGAAGGCTACTCTATAGCGTCAGTTTCTAGAAAACTAGGATTTGAAGAGCCAAATCATTTTTCAAGATTTTTTAAACACTACTCCAAAGTTACCCCTACAGAATTCAAATTAAAAAAGTGCAATATTTAGTCTTTTTTTGATAGGTTTTAATCTTTGATACTAGCGCATCTTTGTGGCGTAATAATCACAAAAATGTAAATATGAATATTAAAGACCAAGTTCAAAAAATGGATGCTATAGTTTCGCAAGGTGCTATCGTAGACGCAGTACAACAATTTTTTGCAGACAATGCAAACACTTCCGA
>CALLUG010000027.1 GCA_938011315.1 uncultured Flavobacteriaceae bacterium | reverse complement strand
GTTTTTCTAAGCCCCATAGCGAACCATTGTTTAATCCGCATCCAGAATTACTATCTATGTCTAAGAAAGATTGGGAAGAGATTACCCAAGACACCTTTAATAAAGTATTTCAAAAATCTGCCGTAAAACGTACTAAATTTACAGGGTTAACAAGAAATATTAAGTTTTTAAAAACATAGCATTTTTTTAGATAACACCAAAAGCATAAATACGTAATACCGATTGATACTACTAATCATTTCTCCATCTTTTAGATAGTTTTTGTATTAAATCAAGCTCAACTTTTTTTGACCTATTACTTTTAACACACGTTTTTCTTTAAGCTCTGCTTCGCTTTTCTTTGAAGTTTTAACCTTTGAAAAAACGGTTTCTGCTTCACTAAGAAACTCTCGTTTCCATATATTTAATTTACCTGTTGAACGCTAAACTCTAAGACGCTGCGCTATCCTTTGTAGTTTAGAGCCTCTAAGACAACTATTATTTTGAATTTTGAAGTGAATTTTCTCCGTGTCATATCAGTAAATTTAATGCTTTTTTTGAACTTAACTTACTGCCCTAAATTGGGGGAATAATCACTAAACGTAGTCAAGGCTATGTTTAGGCTTTCTATGTCATGTACACACACTATATTCCAAATTAGTTATAACTCATTTTAAATAACAATTGGTATAGGTTATAAAAAGAGTTCTGTTTTTTTATTTAGCGAATAAAGAAAGATGATAGTTTGATCTATAAAAACAAAAAAGGCTTCATAGTATTATGAAACCTTTTTTTTGCTCCTCCTCTTGGGCTCGAACCAAGGACCCTCTGATTAACAGTCAGATGCTCTAACCAACTGAGCTAAGGAGGAGTGTTTTTTTCGCTTTAGCGAGCGCAAATATATATTATTTTACAATCACAACAAACAAATTGTGTAAAAATTTATCGAAATAACGCTTTAAAAATATCATTCCCATTTGCTAACAATACTAGAGCGATAAGAATAAAGAATCCTACAGTTTGGGCATACTCCATAAATTTATCTCCAGGCTTTCGCCCAGAAATCATTTCGTAAAGCAAAAACATAACATGCCCGCCATCTAGTGCTGGTATTGGAAGCAAATTAAGGATGCCCAGCATTATTGATAAAAATGCGGTTAAACTCCAAAAGTCTTGCCAATTCCAAACAGGAGAGAAAATATCAAAAATAGCTTTAAAGCCACCCACACCTTTGTAAGCACCAGTACTAGGACTAAAAATTGCAGCTAACTGGTCGAAGTAACCCAGTACTTGTTCTTTAAATTTAGTAACTCCGCCTCCAAAACTTTCAAAAAAGCTGTATTGTTTTCTAGTAATTTCAAAATACCCTAGCTTAGCAAACAAGCTATTTTGCCCACCAGGGTAAACTCCTATTTTACCTTCATTATTTACTTTTAAAGAACGTACTATTTTTTTTGAATCACGTAAAAATTCGGCAGTTATTGTTTGGTTTTTATAGTCTATTAAGCGCGTTTCAACTTCATCATGATAACGTAACTCTTTGTTGTTTACAGCAAAAAGCACATCACCCGGTTGCAAGTCAATATCTTTATTTAATGAAGAGTCTGAAACTTGTCTTACCACAAAAGGGACTCTAAACTTAAAAAGTCTATCCTTGTTTTTTCGTGACGATAATTGTCCTAAAAAATCTTTGGGAAGTTCAATGTCTTTAGTTACACCATTACGCTCTATAGTGTATGTTTTTGCTTTAATAAGGTTTTTAATAACATCGGAGTGTCTTTCGACATTAGTGCCATTTACAGCCAATATTTTATCACCAGTCTTAAAGCCAATATCTTTTAGCAGTGGGTTGTCTATTAAGTAGCCATCCCTTAAGCTACTACTTTTAACATCTGCATCTCCATAAGCAAAAGACAAGCACACATATATTATGTAGGCTAAAATAAAATTGACTGTAACACCACCTAGCATAATAATGAGCCGTTGCCATGTAGGTTTGGTTCTAAACTCCCAAGGCTTTGGTGGTAGTGCCATTTGAGCTTTATCCATACTCTCATCAATCATTCCAGAAATCTTAACATAACCACCTAATGGTAACCAACCAATGCCGTAAACGGTATCTCCTATCTTTTTTTTGAATAAAGAATACTTTACGTCAAAAAAAAGATAAAACTTTTCTACTCTTGTCTTAAATAACTTAGCAGGAATAAAATGCCCTAGCTCGTGTAATACAATTAAAAGCGAGAGGCTTAATAAAAACTGAGAAATTTTAATAATAAACTCCATATATTTTGGGTCAACATTTTATAGTCGAGCAAAAGTAAAACTTTAAAGCTAAATCTTAATATTATTTCATTATAGTTTTAACAACAATTTACAATAGTTAAAAACGACTTACAATACATTTTTGAAGTATTTTTGTGAAAATTGTGTACAGATGTTATCCTTTTTTAAGCCTTATCGATTTTTTATAATAGGGCTATTTATTTTTTCTGCAATTAGTGTTTTTATTTTTTATTCTATTTTAAAAACAGACCCTGTACTTCCTGTATTTAGTCCAAGTGCAGTAAACCCAAAGTTGGTTGACACTACAATGCAACATATAAAGAAGGGGCATTACATTTCAGATTTTAGTTTAGTAAACCAAAATGGCGACACTATTACACAAGCCAATTATGAAAATAAAATTTATGTAGCAGATTTCTTTTTTACCACCTGCCCGTCTATTTGTGTGGCTATGGCATACCATATGTATGAAATTCAAGAACAACTAAAAAATGACCCAGAAGTTATGCTGCTATCTCATAGCGTAAAGCCCGAACAAGACTCTGTAGCTCAACTAAAAAAATATGCGTTAAAAAAACGTGTAAACGACAGTAAGTGGAACTTAGTTACTGGCGATAAAAAGCAAATTTACGAACTAGCACGCAAATCGTATCTCGCTGTTGAAGATGCTCCATTTGCAGGAGCTTACGATATGATACATACAGAAAACTTTATACTTGTCGATAAAAACAAAGAAATACGGGGATTTTATGACGGCACTGCACAAGAAGAAATGCAGCGTTTGTTAAAAGATATTAAAGTTTTAAAAGCCTCTTATAAAAATTAAATTTTTATTATTTTTGCTTCTTTAAAATGAATCTAAATAAGGATGGTAGCAACAATAGCAGATTTGCAAAAAGGAGAACGTGGTGTAATTACAGACATCTCATCAAGTAATATCCCCTTAAAACTTCTGGAAATGGGCTGTTTGCCAGGCAACCAAGTACAGCTAGTACAAAAAGCGCCATTTGCCGACCCACTATATCTAAACATTAATGGCAGCCATCTTGCCATTAGAAAAGAAACCGCTGCATTAATAGTAATTGACAAATACTAAATGGCAAAGCAAATTAATGTCGCTTTAATAGGAAATCCTAATACAGGAAAAACATCTGTCTTTAATGCCCTTACAGGGCTGCACCAAAAAGTAGGAAATTACCCCGGAATTACTGTCGAAAAAAAAGAAGGTATTTGCAAATTGCCACGAGGGGTAAAAGCTCATATTTTAGATTTACCAGGGACATATAGTTTAAATGCCTCATCTTTAGACGAAAATGTAGTTATTGAACTGTTATTAAATAAAACAGATAAAGATTTTCCCGATGTTGTTGTAATCGTTAGCGATGTCGAAAATTTAAAACGAAACCTCCTTTTATTTACCCAAATTAAAGATTTACAAATCCCTACTATTTTAGCAATAAATATGTCTGATGTTATGAAAAGCAAAGGCATTTCGCTAAACATTCCACTACTAGAGAAACAATTAAACACAACAATAGCCTTAATTAGCACGCGAAAAAATACTGGCATTCAAAAACTAAAAGACCTTATTTTTGATTATAAAGAACTCTCTACTAAGCCGTGCTTAGATACCACTGTAATTGACCCCGATTACTTTGCTCGTTTACAAAATACGTTTCCTAATCAGCAAGTTTATAAACTTTGGTTGGTAATTACCCAAGATGCAAATTTTGGAAAAATGACACGGCAAACGCTAGACGTTTCGGAGTTTAAAACAAAGTCTGAAAGCGAACTTAAACGCCTACAACAAAAAGAAACTATAAAACGCTACCAGTTTATTAATAAGGTCTTAAAAGAGGGACAAACTATCGACACCTCCAAGGCTACAGGGTTAAGAGCTAAGCTTGACCGTGTACTAACTCACAAAATATGGGGTTACCTTATCTTTTTTGTGATATTACTTACTATTTTTCAGGCCATTTACGATTGGGCAAACCTCCCAATGGATCTTATAGACACCTTGTTTGCAAAGCTATCCGATTGGGTAAAACAAACGCTACCAGATGGAGCATTAACCAATTTAATTGCCGAAGGGATTATTGCAGGTATTGGAGGGGTTGTTATTTTTATTCCGCAAATAGCTTTTTTGTTTTTATTTATTGCCATCTTAGAAGAAAGTGGTTATATGAGCCGTGTCGTTTTTTTAATGGATCGCCTAATGCGACGCTTTGGATTGAGCGGTAAAAGTGTTGTTCCATTAATATCAGGTACGGCATGCGCTATACCTGCCATTATGGCAACACGTAATATAGAAAATTGGAAAGAACGGCTTATTACCATTTTGGTTACGCCATTTACAACCTGTTCTGCTAGGCTACCTGTATATATTATTATTATAGGTCTTGTAATTCCTAACGAGTACTTTTTTGGTTTAAGTTACCAAGCACTAGCCTTAATGCTATTATACCTAATTGGATTTTTAACAGCAATAGTTTCGGCTTATATTCTTAATCGGATTTTAAAAATGAAAAGCAAATCCTTTTTTGTAATTGAAATGCCAAGTTATAAGCTACCTTTACTAAAAAATGTAGGACTACAAGTGTTGGAAAAAACAAAATCTTTTGTTTTGGAAGCAGGGCGTATTATTTTAACTATTTCTATTATTATTTGGGGTTTAGCATCTTATGGTCCGGGAAAACCCTTTTCTGAAGCTGAAACTATTGTTGCTCAGGCACATCCTGAGTTAAGTGCTACTGCGCTAGAAGAAAAAATTGCGGCACATAAACTAGAACACTCATTTATAGGAATTATAGGCAAAACTATTGAGCCTGTAATACGTCCCTTAGGCTACGATTGGAAAATAGGGATAGGCATTGTAACGTCTTTTGCAGCACGCGAGGTCTTTGTTGGTACTTTAGCAACAATTTATAGCGTTGGTAGCACAGACCAAGATGATGAGACCATTAAACAACGAATGGCATCCGAGGTTTATCTTAGCGGAAAAAAAGTATTTACCTTTGCTTCTGGAATTTCGTTATTGCTCTTTTATGCTTTTGCGATGCAATGTATGGGCACTCTAGCTATTGTTAAACGCGAAACGAATAGTTGGAAATGGCCAATAATACAACTAACAAGCATGACAAGTATTGCGTATATAACGGCTTTAATTGTGTTTCAACTTTTAAAATAAATTAGATTATTATAAAATATATGAATGCCTTAATACAAAATATAGTAGTATTTATTATTATTGGGTATGCTGTGTACAGTCTATTGCGTAAGTTTGTTTGGAAACCAAAACAAAAATCCTCTAAAGGCTGTAAGTCTTGCTGATTGAGCAAAATACGATATAAAAGTTTATCCAATTATAACTTAAAATAAGCTATACAATTCGTTTCTATATCATCTAAGCACAATATCATTCTAAATGATTTATAACTCATTTTAAACAACAATTGGTATTAGTGTAACAAACTTAGATTATAAGTAAAAAAAAAGACTGCCTTTTAGGGACAGTCTTTTTTTTATAATTTAATTGTATTGCCGTCTTTATTTTTGAAACGGTACTCTAGATATGTGTAAGCATCTCTTGGTAATATTTTCACCCATTTTTTGTGTTCAAAATACCATTTTAAACGAATAGATGGAAACCCTTTGGTTAAAAAGGCTGCTATAAAAGGGTGTGTGTTTAAGGTTACCTTATTATAGTCTTTTTTTGTTACTTGCTCTAGGTCATGTGTTATTTTTTTTACAATCCCTATTGGAGCTTCAACCTCATGTTTATTAGCACTATCGGGGCTTTCCTCTCTAGTTTTAATATTCATTTCTGGTCTTACGCGTTGCCTAGTTATTTGTATTAGCCCAAACTTGCTAGGGGGTAATATTTTGTGCTTTGCTCTATCATCTTTCATTTCTTCACGAAGATGATTAAAGAGTTTTTTTCTGTTTTCAGCTTTCGCCATGTCTATAAAGTCTATAACTATAATACCACCCATATCTCGTAGGCGTAACTGCCTAGCAATTTCTGTAGCAGATATTAAGTTAACTTCTAAGGCGGTATCTTCTTGGCTTTTTGCATTATTAGCTCGATTACCACTATTTACATCGACGACATGAAGTGCTTCTGTATGTTCTATAACTAAGTAAGCTCCTTTAGACATTGACACAGTACGACCAAACGATGTTTTTATTTGTCGCTCAATTCCGTGCTTTTCAAAAACTGGAACTTGAGATTGATGTAGTTTGACTATCGATTCTTTTTTTGGAGCTATTTCCTGAACATAATCTTTAATTTGAATATAAAGTGACTCATCATCGACTACAATTGAAGTAAAGGAGTCGTTGAAAATATCTCTTAAAATTGAAGAGGCTTTATTCATTTCTCCCAATACTTTGGTAGGCGGAGTTACTTTTTGTAATTTTTTGCACATTGCTGTCCAACGGTCATAAAGATTTAGTAAATCTTTATCTAATTCGGCTACTTTTTTGCCTTCTGCTACAGTGCGTACAATAAC
Organism: uncultured Flavobacteriaceae bacterium; assembly: GCA_938011315.1. Classification (GTDB taxonomy): domain Bacteria; phylum Bacteroidota; class Bacteroidia; order Flavobacteriales; family Flavobacteriaceae; genus AU392. The sequence goes on along the minus strand of CALLUG010000027.1, from coordinate 49,590 downwards.
TCCAAATCCTTTTGGAGTTATACTTTTTACAAGTCTTTTAAGGCGTTCTTTTTCGTCTTTAGATTCAATTTTTTGAGAAATTGAAATACGATCAGAAAAAGGAACTAAGACCAAATATCGACCTGCTATAGAGAGTTCCGAGTTTACTCGAGGCCCTTTAGTCGATATAGGTTCTTTTACGATTTGTACTAATGTAGATTGATTAGCTTTTAAGGCATCAACGATGCTTCCATGCTTATCAATATCTTTTTCAAATGGGAAATCTTTTAAAGAATACTCTTTAAGTTTACCTGTGCTTACACGTTTTATGAATTTTAAAAGAGAAGGAAGTTTTGGGCCTAAATCGTGATAATGCAAAAATGCATCTTTCTCGTAGCCTACATTTACAAATGCAGCATTAAGACCAGGGACAGGCTTTCGTATTTTGGCTAAAAACACATCACCAACAGAAAATTTACTGTCACCTCCTTCTTTTTGTAATTCAATTAGTTTTCCATCTTTTAATAAGGCAAAATCAACATGGTCAGAACCAGAACGTATAATTAATTCTTTAGTCATAATAGTTAATTTTAATCTACCATTATATAATTTAATGACAGATGGATGATACATAATTTTGATTCACAGGGTTTAATCTGTAAAATTCATATACACATAGGTAGATGTGTATGGTATGAATTTAATATCAAAGAACGTTTGAAAACCTAAAAAGTAGTTTCTCAACTACTTTTTAGATTACTTTTTTTTGTGACGATTAGCGCGTCTTCTTTTTTTACGCTTATGCGTTGCTACCTTGTGTCTTTTACGTTTTTTACCACTTGGCATAAATAGTTGTTTTTTTAATTAATATTTAGTTTTTTAATGCTTATTTTACTTTCACATTAGTTTTTACACCCTCTACAAAAACTTTTGCAGGCTTGAATGCGGGAATATTGTGTGCAGGAATTTTTATAGTTGTATTTTTAGAGATGTTTCTGCCTGTTTTTTCTGCTCTAGTTTTTACAATAAAGCTTCCAAAACCTCTTAAATACACATTTTTCCCACCTTCTAAAGATGTTTTAACTTCTGTCATAAAAGTTTCAACGGTTGCTTGAACATCTCCTTTTTCGATACCAAGTTTATCCGAAATTTTAGCTACTATATCAGCTTTTGTCATTTTCTAATATTTTATTTTTTATTACTAAATTGTCTTTAAGTTAGTGGGCTGCAAATATATGTATTTTATATTCAATATTTCAAGTCTAAATTATTAAAATTTAAGTCTATAAACAGCTATTTTTGTCGATTATTATTTTTGTGTATGGATTTTACTAATGTTATAACCAATTGGTATATAGACAATAAAAGAGATTTACCCTGGAGAGAAACAAAAAATCCATATCTAGTATGGTTGTCAGAAATAATTTTACAGCAAACACAAATTAGACAAGGCTTACCGTATTATAATAGTTTTGTAGCTAGATTTCCATCGGTTTTTGATCTTGCTGAAGCCACAGAAGAGGAGGTTTTAAAACTATGGCAGGGATTAGGATATTACTCTAGGGCTAGAAATTTGCATTATACTGCTAAGTATATATCGCAGGAGCTTGATGGGGTTTTTCCGAGCAACTATAAAGCTCTTCTAAAACTAAAAGGAGTTGGCGATTATACAGCGAGCGCTATCGCGTCTATATGTTATGAAGAACACGCAGCGGTTGTTGATGGTAATGTGTACCGAGTACTATCACGCTATTTTGGAATAGACACACCTATCAATAGTACCGAAGGGATTAAATACTTTAAAAACTTAGCACAAAAATTATTACCAAAAAAAAATATTGGCGATTATAACCAAGCACTTATGGATTTTGGGTCTAAGCAGTGTAAGGCTAAAAACCCCGATTGTGCCAATTGCCCTCTTCAGCAAAAATGTGTTGCTATGCAACTTGAAACTATCAAGAACCTTCCTGTTAAGTTGAAAAAAACAAAGATTAATAAAAAGTATTTCAACTTTTTAGTCCTTATTTCTAAAAACAACAAAACAATTTTAGAGCAACGTACTTATAAAGGCATTTGGAAAAACTTGTATCAATTTCCTTTGTTTGAAACCTTAAAGCCCTTAACCTGTACTGATTTTAAAAACTCTCCAGAGATTAAAACCTTTTTAGCAAACTCAAATTACGATTTTACATTATACAATGAGAAAGAAATTGTGCATAAATTGTCGCATCAGCACCTTTATACTCGATTTTGGATTGTAAATGTAGACGCACTCCCAAAACAAGGAATTAACATCAAAAATTTAGACCGCTATCCTGTACCTATACTAATAAGCAATTTTATAACTAATTTTAGTTTTTAAAAAGAACTATTTTACTACCTTTAAAAACATTAATTTTGAAACGTGAAATAGTATAGTTATGGCAGGAACATTAAATAAAGTAATGCTTATTGGACACTTGGGCGATGATATAAAAATGCATCATTTTGAAGGTGGCGGCTGTATTGGTCGATTTCCGTTAGCCACTAATGAAACGTATGTTAACAAACAAACAAACGAGCGTGTTACAAATACAGAATGGCATAATGTTGTTGTGAAAAATAAGGCAGCAGAACTATGTGAAAAATACTTAAGCAAAGGCGATAGAGTCTATATAGAAGGCCGTATAAAAACACGTAAATGGCAGGATGACAAAGGCGTAGATCGCTATTCTACAGAAATTCAATGTTTAGACTTTAAGTTTTTAAGCACAAAAAATGAGATAAACCCCAGCGCATCGCAACAACAAAAACAACAAGTAGTAGATCAACCTGCAGAGTCGCATAAGGAAGCTTTGGATAAAGATGATTTACCTTTTTAATTAATATCCTACATTTTGAACTTGGATTCCCTAAATTTTAGTGCTATTTCTGTAAATGCTTCGGTATATGGATTTGTGTTTTTAGTTATTTTGCTACTATGTTCGGCATTAATTTCTGGTGCAGAAGTTGCTTTTTTTTCATTAACGCAAGCTGATATTACTAAGGTTTTAGAAAAAAAATCAAAACCATTTACCCTTGTAGATCAACTTTTAAAACGTCCTAAAAAACTATTAGCAACCATACTGGTAGCTAATAATTTTATAAATATTGCTGTTATTATTTTGTTTGCTAACCTTAGTGGTTTGTTTTTTAGAGACTTAAACCCAGTTTACAAATTTTGGTTTGTAGAAATCAATATTGTGTTTTTTTTAAACGTTGTTTTAGTGTCGTTTTTAATTTTACTTTTTGGCGAAATTTTGCCAAAGCTTTACGCAAGTAGAAATGCGATTACATTTGCAAAATTTATGGCTTACCCTCTACGAGTTTTAGATTACGTTTTTTCGCCAATTACATTACCAATGCAGACGAGTATATTGAGAATTGAAAACAAATTGGGAAAGCAAAAAACAAACTTAAACGTAAGCCAATTATCCCAAGCACTAGAGCTTACAAGTCAAGAAGACACAACAAAACAAGAGCATAAAATGTTACAAGGCATTGTGTCTTTTGGGAGTACAGATACTAAGCAGGTTATGTGTCCTCGAATAGATGTTTTTGCTTTAGATGCAGACTTAGGATATAACGAAGTGCTTTCTGAAATTATAAAAAAAAGTTATTCCAGAATTCCTGTATATCAAGGAAATATTGATAGTATTATCGGTATTTTGTATGTTAAGGATTTGCTGCCGTATTTAGAACAAAAAAACTTTGATTGGACGAGCTTATTAAGAGCACCTATTTTTGTTCCAGAAAACAAAAAACTAGATGACTTGATGCAAGAGTTTCAAGAAAAAAAAACACATCTTGCCGTGGTTGTAGATGAGTACGGAGGCACTTCTGGGGTCATCTCTTTAGAAGATGTTATTGAAGAAATTGTAGGCGATATTAGTGATGAGTTTGACGATTATGATACCAATTACACCAAAATTAATGATAAAAATTACCTCTTTGAAGGTAAGACAACCTTAAAAGATTTCTATCGTATTATAAAACTAGAAGAGGAGCATATTTTTGAAATTCATAAGGGCGAAGCAGAGACCTTAGCAGGTTTTGTTTTAGAAATATCTAAAAACTTTCCTAAAATAAATAGTAAAATAAATTTTAAAAATTACGTTTTTACTATTAAAGACCTTGATAAAAAGCGAATAAAACAACTTAAAATTACCATTAATGACATTTAAAGGATCATCCATAATACTACTGCTTACCCTTATTTTGGCTGTTTCCTGTAACAAGCAGAGCGTTCCAAAACCTAAAGGTTTATTACGCTTAGAGTACCCAAAACCAAATTACAAAAAAGTAAATTTACAACTACCTTTTGAGTTTGAAAGAAATGAATTTTCTAAGCCTATTGAAAATATTAAAAGCTCTCAAGATGCTAATAATTTTGGATTAGAGATACACTACCCTGCACTAAAAGGGACTATTTATATAACTTATAAAAGAATTAGGGAGTCTAACCTAAATTTGTATTTAAAAGATGCTCAAAATATTACGCAGACCCATACTGTTAAGGCAGACGAAATTCTATATACTCCCTATACGCATCCTAACAATAAGGTTTATGGTATGTTTTATGAAGTTTCAGGAAATGCTGCTTCGCAATCGCAATTTTATGTAACCGATAGCCTTACTCATTTTATTACAGGTTCGCTTTATTTTTATGCAAAACCTAATTACGACTCTATTTTACCTGCTTCAGAGTATTTAAAAAAAGATATAAAGCATATTATGGAAACCATTAATTGGAAAGAGTAATATAATATAGTGTGATTTTAAAACATAAAACAGAAGTTTTTTAAGGATTTAGTATTAAAAAAGTCTCATTTTTGCATTTTTAAAATACCTTAAATGGCTGCTGCAAACAAGAAATGGATTTACCTTATATTACTTGCCTTAATTTGGGGAAGCTCTTTTATTTTAATAAAAAAAGGGCTTATTGGCTTAACTCCAATCCAGCTAGGTGCACTTCGTATTGTGGTTAGTGGCTTGGTCTTGTTAGTATTTGGGTTTAAACGACTAAAGCCTATAACTAAAACCCAATGGAAATGGATTGCAGTTTCTAGTATATTTGGGTCTTTTATTCCTGTGTTTTTGTTTTCAATAGCGCAAACTCAAATTGATAGTGTTATAACGTCTATACTAAATTCGCTGGTTCCCCTAAATACGGTATTAATTGGAATGCTTGTCTTTAATATTTCATCTACTAAGCGTCAAATTTTGGGCGTTATTATTGGTTTTATTGGCACGGTATTGCTAATTGTAAAAGGAGCAGAACTAAACCCTAGTCAGAATTATTTTTATGCGGCTTTTGTACTCATTTCTGGTATAATGTACGCGACCAACGTTAATCTTATAAAAAAACACCTTCACGGAATTAACCCTATAAGTTTAACTTTAGGACACTATATGATTGTTTTTGTGCCAGCGCTTGTTATACTATTATTTTCTGGAATATTTTCTTCAGAAACATCACAAAATCCAGAGTATTTATCGTCTATAGGTTATGTTGTACTTCTTGCTATTTTTTGCACTGCTCTAGCCAAAATACTTTTTAATACTTTAGTCCAAATTGTTACTCCTGTATTTGTTTCTTCGGTAACCTACTTAATGCCCATAGTTGCACTTGCATGGGGGCTTCTAGATGGCGAAATCTTTAGTACCTTACAAGGTGTTGCTACCCTTATTATACTAACTGGAATTTATCTCGCAAATAAAAAGAAAACCTAAACTGATGTTGCATATAATTTGGGTTTAATCTTGATTTATTTATACTGAAAGTTACCGTCTGTTCAAAAAAAGCATTATAAAATAGAGTAGGTTTGCCAAAGATCCTAATGCTGCTACTAAGTAAGTTCTTGCAGCCCACTTTAAGGCATCTTTTGAACCTGCATATTCTTCTCGAGTTACCATGTGTTTTCGTTCTAGCCAAGCTAAGGCACGGTTGCTAGCGTCATACTCCACAGGGAGAGTTATGAACGAAAATATTGTGGTTATTGCAAATAAAACAATTCCTATTAAAAATACACTATTCCCTAAAATACTTCCAGTTGCAGATAGCCCAATACCTATCATAAGCACGATATTAGACAATTTGCTGCTAATACCAACAGCAGGGACAATAGCAGAACGTAATTGTAACCAGCTGTAAGCTTGAGCATGCTGTATTGCATGGCCACACTCATGAGCGGACACGGCAGCAGCAGCAGCATTACGTTGATTGTAAACGACCTCACTAAGGTTAACTGTTCTGTTTTTAGGGTTGTAATGGTCTGTTAGTTGCCCGCTAACCGAAATAACCTTAACGTTAGTAATACCATGATCGGCAAGCATTTTTTCTGCAATTTCTTTACCACTTAAGCCATTTCTAAGGCTTAATTTGGAGTAATGATCAAATTTGCTTTTTAATTTTTTACTTACATAAGAACTTACTAAAAAAATAAGCCCCATAAGTATATAATATCCCATCATAATGTGTTAGTTTTTTGTTTGTATAATACTTAAATAATTTCTGCACTTAAGCCTGCATCTATAAGCATAGCGCATCGTGGTTTTAAATCTTTATAATCTCCTGTTTTTACAATACATTTGCCTTTGTAATGTACAATTAAAGAACACTGTTCTGCTTGTTCTGCAGAGTGGTTACAAGCGCTAATAAGCGTATCTATAACATGATCAAACGTGTTAACGTCGTCGTTATAAAGTATAATTTCATTGTTTTTTTGAGTGTCTTGCTTTGCTAAAACATCTTCAAGTGTTTTTTCTTGAGTACTCATAATATTTTTTTTACTAATTTAAAAATTTTAAAGAAACCCATTGATTTCTTTCTAACTTTTCTTCAAGTTTTAACATATTATTATGGCATTCTTTTTCAATACTCGGAATATCTTGAGCGTAAAACCCACTTAAAAACAACATTCCTTTTGGGTTTAAGCAGTTCGCATAGGTTTTTAAATCTTGCAATAAAATATTACGATTAATGTTAGCAATAATAATATCGTAAGTCCTTGCTTGTAGTAAGCTCGCATCTCCTTGATAAACAGAAATGTGCTTACACGTATTGCGTTCTACATTTTCTATACTGTTTAGGTAACACCAATTATCGATATCTATAGCATCTATGGCTGTTGCGCCTTTTAATTCTGACAAAATAGCTAAAACGCCTGTGCCACAGCCCATATCCAAAACAGTTTTGTTTGTAAAGTCGTTTTTTAAAATATGTTGAATCATCATATGTGTTGTTTCATGATGTCCTGTTCCAAAGCTCATTTTTGGTTCTATAACAATATCGTAACGAGTACTAAAAGGGGTATGAAACGGGGCACGTACGGCACAAGTATCATCGACCACTATGGGATGAAAATTTTTTTCCCACTCTTCGTTCCAGTTAGTTTGCTCTATAGTTTCGTGGGTAAATGTAATCGTGAAATCTTCGGAAGACTTTAAAATATAAATATCATTTAATATTTGTTCTTGCCATTCTTGTTTTTGTATATAGGCTGTTACGCCATTGGTTGTTTCTACAAAGCTTTCAAAACCTGCCTGTCCCAACTCTGCAATTAGTATGTCTACTCCAGGGTTTAAGGGCTTTACCTTGAAGTAGTAAGCGATATAGGTTGTGTCTGTCATATTGTGAAATTTGTGTGCAAAATTGCAAAAATAGTTTAAGTTACAGTGCGTTTACAATTTCAAAAAACTGACTTGCATTAAGTGCGGCTCCGCCTATAAGTCCACCATCGACGTCTGGTTTAGAAAAAATGTCTTTGGCATTACTAGGTTTTACGCTGCCCCCGTACAAAATGGAAACGCTGTTTGCTAAAGTTTCATTGTATTTTTCTTCAATAATACGTCTAATAGTAGCGTGCATTTGCTGTACTTGCTCTGCAGTTGCAGTTTCGCCAGTGCCAATAGCCCATACAGGTTCATAGGCCAAGACAATATGGTTCCAACTTGATTCTGGTAAGTGAAATAATACATTTTTAATTTGGTTTTTAACTATCGTATTGTGGGTTTTGTTTTGTCTGTCTAACAATTCTTCTCCAAAACAAAAAATAATACGCATAGCATTATTTAGTGCAGTATTTACTTTTTGGGCTAATAGTTTGTCCGTTTCATTAAAGTAGGCACGACGTTCGCTATGTCCTAAAATTACGGTATTTATACCAATGCTTTTTAGCATTGTTGCGCTAATTTCTCCTGTATAAGCCCCGTGGCTGGCAAAGTGCATATTTTGGGCAATAACCTCTATTGTGTGGTCTTTTAATACTTCATAAGCGTTTTGTAAATTGGTAAATGCTGGAGCAATCATTACTTCGGCATTGGACCTTTGCGTTTCTTTTTTTAAGGCAGTTATTAATGACGTTGTTTGTAATAAATCATTGTTCATTTTCCAATTTCCTGCTACTATTTTTTTTCTCATAACTGTGATTAGCAAAAATGCTTTATTATATTGATAAATTTTAGTTTTGTAAAAGCGTGTTATTCTAGTTTTACTTTTGGGTCTAGCCAGACATAAATAATATCTACAATACTATTAATGATAATAAATAATACTGCAATGGTTAGTACAGACCCCATAATAACGGGAAGGTCTAAGGTATTTAGCGCATTTACAATTTCTTTTCCTAGGCCGTTCCAACCAAAAATATATTCTACAAAAACTGCTCCTGCTAGCATAGAGGCAAACCAGCCAGAAATTGCTGTGATAACAGGGTTTAGAGCATTTTTTAGACCGTGATTTTTTATAAGTTTAAACTCACTTAATCCTTTTGCTCTAGCAGTACGAATATAATCTTGATTAAACACCTCGAGCAACGAATTTCTCATTAACTGAACAATAACAGCTAAGGGGCGAATACCTAATACTAGAGCGGGTAAAATTAAGTTTTTCCATTTTAACTGTACTTCCTCTCCAAAATCGTCAAGCTCATACAGGCTTCCTGTCATTTCTAAATTTGTATAATTATGAAGAAGAAATCCAAAACACCAAGCAAAAAGAATGGCGCTAAAAAAGGAAGGAATACTCATACCAAACGTACTTAGGATTTGAATTGTTTTGTCTAAATATGTATCCTTAAATCGAGCAGAAATAATGCCCAAAGTTATACCTAAAAATATAGCTATAACAATAGCGGCTATAGATAGCACAAATGTATTTGGAAGTGTTTCTTTTAGGATTTGAGCTACTTTTTTTCCTTGTTTAGTAAACGATTCTCTTAGGTAAGGAAGTTTTATAACTACACTAATGTTTTTTAAACTCAATAGGGAGGAGGCAGAATATTTGTTTTTGCTCAAGTATGTGTAATCGTTTTTATTTTTTGAATGAAACGATATAAAAGACAAATCGTTTAGATAGTAAGCATACTGAGTTGCTATGGGTTTATCGAACCCATATTTTTGTTTCACAGCGGCCAATTGTTTACTATCTTGATTTTGCCCTAGCATCATTTTTGCAGGGTCTCCAGGGAGGACATTGAATAATAAGAAAATAACGGTTACGACCCCAAATAATGTAAGTATGGCATAAAACAGTTTATTTAGTAAGTAGTATATCAATTAGTTTAGATTTAACTCATCAATATCGTTCCAATGTAATTTTTGAGTAATTGTTCCTTTCTTTAATTTTAATATGGCAGGGTTAGAGCGTGCTATTGTTTTTAGTGCCGTTTCGTCACAAAAATAAAAACTAAAATCAAAGCCATTACGTTTTGAAAAAGCTTCTTGCTCCGTGGGTCCAGTAGCGGTTAATCCTATAACGCTATACCCTCTATTTATGGCTTCATTTTTAACTTGCTGTAATTTTGCAAGGCCTTCACTTTCTGCTTTACTTAAGTTGTAGGCTATAAAAATAAGCAGTTTCTTTTCATTCAATAATTCTAAGGTATAATCTTCTCCTTCGCGTTCCATCGAAAAGTCATGGATTGGAGGTTCGTAACCAGGGTCTATTTCTTTAGAAGATGAACTTACGTAGTCGCCTTTTACTGTAGGATAAGCCCCGTCGTTAACAATTATTTGTTCTTTTCCGTCAACGTTAAATACCCATGTGTACTCAAAAATAGGTTTGGGTGCATTGTCTGGTACAATCATATTATCATAAATATTAGCACCAATCTTATAAGGTCTAAAGTCTTTTATGGGTAAGTGCATTAGTACATGGTACACAATACCAAAGCAAAAAATAAAGCTTAGTAAAGATATTATGCTAATGCCTATGGGTTTGAGTATCGGTTTTATGTACTTCACTCCTACAAAAATAAGTAGTATAAATACGAGTAGGATAATATCTTTTGTGAAAGATTCCCATGGCGTTAACTTTATAGCGTCGCCAAAGCAGCCACAGTCTGTTACTTTGTTAAAGTATGCCGAGTAGAACGTTAAAAAGGTGAAAAACACAATCATTATTAGCAAACTCCAAACAGTAAATTTGGGTTTGTAGCCAATAAGCAAAAACACGCCTAAAAGGACTTCAAAAACAACTACAAAAATCGCTATTGCTAGCGCGTAGGGTACAAATAGTGATAGGTCGAAAACGGTTGGCCCAAAATACTCCTCCAGTTTGAACGAAAATCCTACAGGATCATTTAATTTTATTAATCCTGAAAAAATAAATAGACCTCCTACTATTATTCTTGATATTGCAACAAGTTGTTTCATATGACCTTAGTTAGTTGTTTTTTTAAGTGAATTATGGAAAACACGGCATAATTGACTATGTCCATATAGTTGGCAGCAATGCCTTCGCTAACAATTGTTTTTCCTAGATTATTTTCAATTTGTTTTACACGCAATAATTTTTGCAAAATTAAATCTGTTAGTGAGCTTACTCGCATTTCTCGCCAAGCCTCACCATAATCGTGATTTTTATCTAGCATTAATTGTTTTGTAATCGTTATTTTTTCATTATAATACTGCGTAGCTTGACTTGAAGATAGGTCTGGTTGCTCAGCAACCCCTTTGTCTATTTGTATTAGAGCCATAATACAATAATTAACAATACCAATAAACTCGCTAAGCTCTCCTTCATCTATTTTTCTAACATCATTTTGTTGTAAACTTCTAATGCGTTGTGCTTTTATAAAAATTTGATCAGTAAGTGAGGGTAGCCTTAGGATTCGCCACGCACTTCCGTAATCTTGCATTTTTTTTAGGAACAAAGCGCTGCATTCAGAAATAGCTTCGTCATATTGTTTTGAGGTATTGTGCATACAAGTAAATCAAATTTTCCGTAAATTTCGATTAAAATTTTTAATTGTTCAAAGTTTAAGCTTTAAAGTTTTTAACTTTGAAGTATAGCTTTGTCTAAAATAACTTAAATGACCATAAATTGCAAAGGACAACTCATAGACTTGTCTGTCCCCAAAGTAATGGGAATACTAAACCTCACTCCAGACTCATTTTATGATGGCGGAAAATTTAAAAATGAAGATACAGTCCTTTTGCAGGTTGAAAATATGCTGCGCGAAGGAGCAACATTTATAGATATAGGTGCTTATAGTTCACGCCCAAAAGCGACGCATATTAGCGAAACCGAAGAGTTGCAACGTATACTCCCTATAGTGAAATTGTTGTCAAAACGTTTTCCCGAAGCTTTATTGTCTATAGATACTTTTAGGAGCCATGTCGCAAAGGCCTGTATTATGAACGGTGCTGCTCTTGTAAACGATATTTCGGCTGGACAATTAGACTCAAAAATGATGTCAGTCGTAGGGCAGTTGGGCGTGCCTTACATTATGATGCACTTAAGAGGAAGCCCACAAAATATGCAACAAAACACACACTACGACCACTTAATTAAAGATATAATATATTATTTTTCAGAACGAATTGCACTGGCTAGGCAACATCATATTAATGATGTTGTTATAGACCCTGGATTTGGCTTTTCAAAAACACTAGAACAAAATTATGAACTTTTAAAAGACCTAAGTCTATTGCAAATAATTGACAAGCCAATTTTGGCAGGAGTTTCCAGAAAATCTATGATTTATAAATTATTGCAAACATCTCCACAAGAAGCACTTAATGGTACAAGTAGTTTAAACACTGTTGCTTTACTAAATGGCGCTTGTATTTTGCGAGTACACGATGTAAAAGAAGCTATAGAATGCGTTATGCTTACAAACCAATTGCAGCGTTAAGATATAAACCCTTATATTTATTCAAATTTTAAAACCCTTTCTCTTTGGAAATTTTTAGTGACCTATTAAAATTTACATTAATCGATATTATCGATATTATTCTTGTCGCATTTTTGCTGTACTATGTTTATAAATTGGTAAAAGGTACCGTTGCTATAAATATTTTTATAGGGATGGTTATTATTTACCTTGTTTTTTTATTAACAGAAGCCTTACAAATGCAATTATTAAGCAAAATTTTAGGTGGCTTTATGAGTGTGGGGCTAATTGCCCTAATTGTGGTTTTTCAACAAGAAATACGAAAGTTTTTGTTAATGATTGGTTCGACAAATTTTGGTAAAAATGGAAACCTACTAAAGCGAATTAATTTCTTAAAAACAGATACGATTAATACAACAAATATTGAACATATTATTTCTGCCTGTACAAAAATGGGAAGTACAAAAACAGGGGCTATTATTGTGTTGGAACGCAACAATAACCTTAATTTTTTAGTAAATACTGGCGACGAAATGAATATTACCGTAACCAAAGCTATTCTAGAAAGTATATTTTTTAAAAACAGCCCCTTGCATGATGGCGCCGTTATTATTGCCAATAATATTATTAAAGCTACCCGTGTTATATTGCCCGTTAATAATGAAAAAAATATTCCCGAACGATTTGGTTTACGGCATAGAGCAGCTATTGGTGTTAGCGAAAAAACAGATGCCATAGCTCTAGTAGTTTCTGAAGAAACAGGAAAACTATCTTATATTAAAAATGGAGCATTTGTTATGTATAAAAACACAGAAGAATTAATTAACCTCGTTAGCGAGGATTTGGTTTAAAAAAGGACATGAGTTGGTAATATGCTTTAAAATCAAATAATATGCGTACACATATTTTCTTGCAAATATACAATATCATAGCCGTTGTAAGTACAATGATAAGCTAACGACAAATTTTGAAATGATAACTAACAAAATTTTTTTTAAGATGAAAAAACATATACTCTCTGCATTATTTATAAGCGTTTTTGGATTTTTTGCTACGGCACAAACTCTAAATCGCATTCCGCCAGGATCCGCTGCTAACTACCCTGATGGCTGGCACAAATTTGTAGATCAAGGTGCAACTTTTGACGTAGAAATATTAAACCGTTCCCTTACACAAGGAAATATTGTTTGGTTTGACCAGTCTAAATATTCTGGGACTTTAGTGGGCTATATTATTTCAGGAAAAGGAACGTACACATGGAAAGACGGACAGCGTTACGCAGGCTCTTTTAAAAATAATATGCGCCATGGTTGGGGTACGATGTACTACTTAGACGGAACACGATATGATGGGAAATGGAAAAACAACAAAAAACAAGGAAAAGGAAAAGTTTATGACAAAGACGATAACTTAGTACAAAAAGGCGTTTGGGATAACGATGTGTTTGTTGGAGACAAAAAGAAGAAGAAAAAGAAAAAGAGTTAAAAATAATTACCTCTAAAAAAAACACCTTGCAAGCTCCAAAAACAACAATAAATACATTGCTTGTAGTAAATGTTGAGCTTTTGTCATAGAGTTTAAAACTAAATATAGTCACTACAAAATTTAATGGAGTCAAATTGTAATACCCCTTTATATTAGACGATAATTTTATCTGCTTTTGTTTAGTTTGAACAAATTATGAACATACCACATAAAGCTTATATTTCTTTAGGAAGTAACAAAGGAGATAAATTTAAAAATATTCAATCGGCTATTGATGCCATTTATTTACGAATTGGAGTCATTACTAGCATCTCTAAAGTTTATAATTCGCCAGCCTTTGGTTTTGATAGCGACGATTTTTTAAATGCTTGTCTTTGTGTAGAAAGCAGCTTAGCGCCTAGCGAAATTTTAGAACAACTACTGGCTATAGAAGTTTCTTTGGGACGCATTAGAGACTATAACACAAAAGAATATAGTGCAAGAACTATAGATCTAGATATTATTTTAATTGACGACCTTATAATATCCAGCCAAGTATTGCAAGTGCCACACCCAGAAATGGGTAAACGAAAGTTTGTATTGCAGCCCTTGTGCGATATTGCTTCCGAAATGAATCATCCTCAGTACAATAGCACTATAGCAACATTACTTAAACATTGTGACGACACTAGTTTGGTTAACCCAATTAATATTTGGTTGAAAAATCCGATAAAAAATTACGAATTTTCTAAATACCGTTATATCGCTATTGAAGGAAATATAGGTGCCGGAAAAACGAGTTTAGCCACTAAAATCGCTAGAGATTTTAATGCAAAACTAATGGCCGAACGCTTTGTTGACAACCCTTTTTTGCCAAAATTTTATAAAGATTCTAAGCGCTTTGCTTTTGCATTAGAGATGTCTTTTTTGGTAGACCGTTACAAACAAATAACAAACGATTTATCCCAGTTAGATTTGTTTAAAGATTTTGTGGTTAGCGATTATGATGTTTTTAAGTCTTTAATTTTTTCTAAAATTACTTTAGATCAAGATGAGTTTAAACTCTACCGACAATTATTTTACCTAATGCACCAAAATATATCTAAACCCGATTTATACATTTATCTGTATCAAAGCACGGAGCGATTGCAAAATAATATAAAAAAGCGTGGTCGTGATTATGAACAGCAAATTGAAGATAGTTACCTAGACCGAATTAACTCTGGATATCTAGAGTTTTTAAAAACTCAACCCGATTTTAATATAAAAATTATCGACATATCTAACAAAGATTTCATAGCTAGCAGAGCAGATTACTTATCTATACTTGAGGCAATAGGTTGTTAGGTAGCATTAAGTTGTATATAGATTTGTCCTTATGTTCCCTTTGCGGTTAGGTAAAATAATTTCATTTAGAATTATAGCTTTACTAGGGTTTAGTCCAAACGGTGCTTCTGTAATATCCACTCCACTATTGTGCCTTAGTCGAATGCCTTGACCAGAAATGATGTCGATATTTGAAACAAAGTTGCCTAAAGGCAAATGCTCCGTTAAAATGATGTATTTGTATTGACTTAGTTTGTGTACAATTTTTTTAATCTCGATGTTTGACAAATGTTGTAAAACCTGTCTTAAAATAACGGCATCTGCATTTGGCAATTCAGCTATTGAAATATCCATACAGCTAAAACTTAAATTAGGGGCTTTAAATAACAGTTGGTTTCTTGCTATAAGTGAGGCTACAATGTCTATTGCATTGTATGTTTTGCTGTGTTTGTACAGGTGTTTTCCTATGTTAAAATCGCCACAACCCAAATCGCAAATAGCTAAAGGAGTTTTGTGAGATTTCAAAAAACTGCTAACAGCAATTAGGTAGGGTCTTATAATTTCTGTTTGATGCGATCCATAGCCAGAATAAAAATCGAAACGGTCACCACCCCAAAGATGCTTGTCGTATATCTGTTGCATAACACGTTGGGTAGGCCAAGGAGATTTCTGTGTCTTTGTCATTGTTTCCTAAATAGCTTAAGGATTTAGTTTAGAAAATAAATCCCAAATAACAACTCCTGCACTTACCGAAATATTTAACGAGTGTTTGGTGCCAAATTGAGGGATTTCAATAACGGCATCGCTAAGAGTTACAACCTCTTGGCTAACCCCTTTTACTTCGTTACCAAAAACTAAAGCGTATGTTGTTTCTTTTTTTGGTGTAAATTGATTCAGCATTGTGGTGTTTTCTGCTTGTTCTATACTAAGTATTTGTATGTCTAATCGTTTTAGTTTTGTAATAAGATTTAAAGTGTCTTTAGCATATTCCCAGCATACAGTGTCTGTGCTTCCTAAAGCTGTTTTGTGAATGTCTTTGTGTGGTGGTTGGGCGGTAATGCCGCAGAGGTAAATTTTTTTAATTAAAAACGCATCACAAGTTCTAAAAACAGATCCGATATTGTTTAAGCTCCTAATATTATCTAAAATAATTATTAAAGGTGTTTTTGCCGTAGTTTTAAATTCTTCAACACTTAAACGCTTTAATTCATTATTTTTTAATTTTCTCATAATAAACTTTAGTTACAGTTTTTCATTATAAAACTCTTATAGTTTTTTTATTGTTTATAACAAAACATAATGTATTGTGTTAACAGGTTGCCAGTAATTGTAGATAACTTATGTGAATTAATATATTATAAAAAATTAAATATTAATTACATTAGCAGTCTTACGATGTCCATAAATTAATTGCAAAAATAACACAAAAACCATTTGTTAATTGGCTAAAAAAACAAAAAAGGTAACGCCCTTAATGCAGCAATACAACACAATAAAAGCAAAATATCCTGATGCTTTATTGCTGTTTAGAGTAGGAGATTTTTACGAAACTTTTGGTAATGACGCCATAAAAGCCTCAAAAATTTTAGACATTATCTTAACCAAACGTGGTGCTGGTAGCGAAACAGAAACAGAGTTAGCAGGATTTCCGCACCACTCTATAAACACATATTTGCCAAAATTAGTAAAGGCAGGCGAGCGTGTCGCTATTTGTGACCAATTGGAAGATCCTAAACAAACAAAAACTATAGTAAAGCGTGGAGTAACAGAGTTGGTAACCCCCGGAGTTGCCTTAAACGATGAGGTGCTACATTCTAAAACTAATAATTTTTTAGCCTCTATACATTTTGGGAAACATATTGGGATTTCTTTTTTAGACATTTCCACAGGAGAGTTTTTAACCTCACAAGGCAATCAAGATTATATTGATAAGTTATTGCAAAACTTTAATCCTAGCGAGGTTTTAGTTGCCAAGCAAAAGCGAACCGAATTTATTAAAGATTTTGGTAAGGACTTTCATTCATTTTATTTAGAAGATTGGGTTTATCAAGAAGATTTTGCCAACGAAACTCTACGCAATCATTTTGAGACAAAATCGCTTAAAGGTTTTGGGGTTTCAGACTTGCATGATGGCATTATTGCCTCTGGCTCTATTTTACATTACTTAGCAGAAACACAGCACCGTAAGTTAAAACATATTACAGCAATTACTCGTATTGCAGAAGATAGTTATGTGTGGATGGATCGATTTACAATTCGTAATTTAGAGCTATACCAATCTACAAACACGAATGCAGTAACGCTTATAAATGTTATTGACAAAACAATTTCTCCTATGGGTGGGCGCTTATTAAAGCGTTGGTTGGCCTTACCACTAAAGCATATTGAAAACATAAAAAGTCGCCACCAAGTAGTACAATACTTACTGGATAACCCCGAAACCCTAACCAAAATTCAGCAACAAATAAAAAAAATAGGCGATATAGAACGCTTAATTTCAAAAGTTGCCACCACAAGAATATCGCCAAGAGAAATTGTACAACTAAAAAATGCTTTGGAAGCTATTGTGCCTATAAAACACTTGGCTGCAAACTGTGCTAATGATGCTTTAAAAGTTATTGGAGACACCATACAGGACTGTGAAATTTTACGACAAAAAATAAAAGAAACTCTAAATGAAACAGCTCCCGTAAACATCTTAAAAGGAGGGAGTATATCCTCTGAGTTTTCTTCAGAATTAAAAGAATTACGAGCATTAGCATTTTCCGGAAAAGATTATCTTGATAGTATGCTAGAGCGTGAAAGTGAACGTACAGGAATTTCATCTCTAAAAATAGCATCCAATAATGTGTTTGGGTACTATATAGAAGTGAGAAATACGCATCGCGACAAAGTACCACAAGAGTGGATACGCAAGCAAACCTTAGTTAATGCAGAGCGTTATATTACAGAAGAATTAAAAGAATATGAAGCTAAAATTTTGGGTGCAGAAGAACGTATTTTAGCAATAGAACAACAATTATTTGAAGAACTAGTAATATGGATGGCACAATACATAAAACCCGTACAACAAAACGCGCATTTGGTAGGGCAGTTAGATTGTTTGTGTGGTTTTACACAATTAGCCAAAGAAAATCATTACACCTTACCTATTGTAGATAACTCTTACGACTTAGATATTAGTGAAGGTCGTCATCCTGTTATAGAAAAGCAATTGCCGCTAGGAGAAGCCTACATCCCAAACGATGTCTTTTTAGATCGTAAAACGCAACAAATTATTATGATTACCGGTCCCAATATGTCTGGTAAATCTGCTATTTTAAGGCAAACTGCTTTAATTGTGCTTTTAGCTCAAATAGGAAGTTTTGTTCCTGCCAAAAAGGCTAAAATAGGCGTAGTAGACAAAATTTTTACACGTGTAGGTGCTAGTGATAATATTTCTATGGGAGAGTCTACCTTTATGGTAGAAATGAACGAAACAGCATCGATACTTAACAATGTATCTGAGCGCAGCCTGATACTGCTAGACGAGATTGGTCGTGGTACAAGCACCTATGACGGCATTTCTATAGCCTGGGCAATTAGCGAATACTTGCATGAACATCCAGCAAAAGCAAAAACATTATTTGCTACGCACTATCACGAACTTAACGAAATGACAGAAACCTTTGAGCGTATTAAAAACTATAACGTATCTGTAAAAGAACTAAAAAATAATGTACTTTTTTTAAGAAAGTTAATAAAAGGCGGTAGTGAACATAGCTTTGGAATACACGTTGCTAAGCTTGCCGGAATGCCGCAGCAAGTAATACATCGTGCAAATAAAATACTAAAGCAGTTAGAAAAAGCGCATGCCAACGAAGAGTTAACCAATAAAGTGAAACCTGAAGACGATCACATGCAGCTAAGTTTTTTTAACCTAGACGACCCACTCTTAGAAGAAATTAAAGACGAAATTTTACATACAGATATTAATACCCTAACCCCAGTAGAAGCCCTAATGAAGCTTAATGAGATTAAACGAATGCTTCAAAAAAAGAAAACAAATTAAAAAGAAATTATTTTCATAAAAACACTTTGCTATTATGATAAATATTTTAAATTTGCACCTCCTTTAAGTAGGGAAACAGATTACAGTTGTTTGTTCATTAAAAATAACTACTAATTGCGAAAGTAGCTCAGGGGTAGAGCATCACCTTGCCAAGGTGGGGGTCGCGGGTTCAAATCCCGTCTTTCGCTCTACAAAACTGTAACACATACCAATGCTGAAGTGGTGGAATTGGTAGACACGTTGGACTTAAAATCCAATGTCCATTAGGACGTACGGGTTCAAGTCCCGTCTTCAGTACACAAAGAAACCTCAACTGTTTAGTTAACACGTTGAGGTTTTCTTTTTGATATCTTTATGGCATAAATGTTACAAAGAGGTTTGTAAGCCTCTTGAGACCTACATCAGTAATCTTTGGTATTAACTCAATTTGCTAATAATTATACTAAAAAAGGTGATTAAAAATTAATTTTTAATCACCTTTTTTTGATTTTTTAGAGTCACCCTAACGGTTAGTTACCCTAGTGATACACGTTTAAATTCTGAAATAGAAACCTCACCATGCGATGCTACATACTTAGCAACAGTAATTTTATCGTCTTTAATAAAATTTTGGTCTAATAAACATTGTTCCTTATCTAAAGTTGTATTGTCAGAAATAAATCGCTCCATTTTACCTGGAAGAATTTTATCCCAAATTTGCTCTGGTTTTCCCTCAGCTTTAAGTTCGGCTTTAGCATCTTCTTCCGCTTGTGCCAAAACTTCAGGAGTTAACTGTGCCATAGAAATGTATTTAGGTACATTTTTTAGTGTTTTTCCTAAACGCCCAAGTTCTATATTATCTTTTTCAATTGCAGCAATTCTAGCTTCAGTTTCTGAGGCGATAAATGCTGGGTCAAAATCTTTATACGATAGCGTAGTAGCGCCCATAGAGGCAACTTGCATAGACACATCTTTGGCTAGTACATCAGATTTATCTGTTTTAGAAGACAATGCAACTAGGGCAGCAATTTTATTAATATGTACATAAGTGCCTATATAAGGAGCATCTAATCTTTCAAAAGCTTTAATTTCTAATTTTTCTCCAACAACACCTGTTTGTTCTACTAATTTTTCAGAAACAGTCATTCCGCCAAAATCTGCAGCTAAAAAATCTTCTTTTGTACTGCAATTTATAGCAATATCTGCAAGTTGGTTGGCTAGAGCAATAAAACTTTCATTTTTACCTACAAAATCTGTTTCACAACCTAGTACTATTGCTACACCAGAAGTTTTGTCTGCATTAATTTTTGAAACTGCAGCCCCTTCAGAAGAGTCTCTGTCTGCTCTTTTTTCTGCTACTTTTTGACCTTTTTTACGCAATACGTCAATGGCCTTGTCAAAATCGCCTTCAGCCTCTACTAAAGCTTTTTTACAATCCATCATACCAGCGCCTGTTGCTTGCCTAAGCTTATTTACTTCTGCGGCTGTAATTTTTGTCATAACGTCTATAAATTTCTATTTGTTAAAAAATGAAAGTCGTTTAACATCTTTCTTTTAAGAAAAAAAATCAAACGACTTGATATACTATGTAATAATTTGGTTATTCTTCTTCTTTAGTGTCTGTTGCAACTGGAGTTTGAGCAGCAGTTTCTTTAGTTTTTTCTTCAGTTTTAGCGGCATCTTTACCTGCTTTTCTATCGGCTAAGCCACCTGCAATAGCATTTGTAACATAACTCAAAACTTTGTCAATAGATTTTGAGGCATCATCATTTGCAGGAATAACATAATCAACTTGTCGTGGGTCTGAATTAGTATCGACCATTGCAAAAATAGGAATGTTTAATTTCTGTGCTTCTTTAATTGCAATGTGTTCTCTTTTTATATCAACAACAAATAGTGCTCCAGGAAGGCGTGTCATATCAGAAATAGAACCTAAGTTTTTTTCTAGCTTTGCCCTTAGTCGGTCAACCTGTAAACGTTCTTTTTTAGAAAGCGTCATAAAGGTGCCATCTTTTTTCATTCTGTCTATAGTTGCCATTTTCTTTATGGCTTTTCTAATCGTCACAAAATTGGTTAACATGCCACCAGGCCATCTTTCTGTAATGTAAGGCATATTTACGTTACCTGCCTTATCAGATACAATATCTTTAGCTTGTTTTTTTGTTGCTACAAATAATATTTTTCTGCCAGAAGCAGCAATTTTACTCAATGCTTGAGAGGCTTCGTCTAGCTTTGCAACGGTTTTATATAAATTAATGATATGAATACCATTACGCTCCATATAGATATAGGGCGCCATATTTGGATTCCATTTTCTTGTAAGGTGACCAAAGTGTACACCTCCGTCTAGTAACTCTTTTACTTCTAATTTTGCCATTTTGTATAGTTTACGTTCTGTTGAATTAGCAATGTTTAAGTGGTCTGTTTTTATACTTCGCCTTAGACATTTAGATGCTAAACTAAATCCTGATATTTTGTAATATCATGGACAACAATAACTGGTTTTTACACTATTTAATAAAAAGTGTGTTAATTATTTTTTATTTAAGTATGATTTGAGATTGAGCAAATAGCAAATCATATGTTGAAATCTAACGTTTAGAGAACTGAAATTTCTTACGGGCTTTTTTCTGTCCGAATTTTTTACGTTCTACCATTCTAGGATCTCTTGTTAGGAGACCTTCTGGTTTCAAAACAGCTCTATTTTCTTCATTTACCACACACATTGCACGCGATATTGCTAAGCGTACAGCTTCTGCTTGTCCGTTAGCTCCACCACCAAACACATTGACTTTGATGTCGAAATTACCTTCGTTTTGAGTTAATGTTAGTGGCTGATTTACTTTGTATTGTAGTGTTGCTGTAGGGAAATATGTATTAACGTCTTTCTTGTTTACAGTAATAGTTCCTTTTCCTTCAGAAACGTATATACGAGCAACAGCTGTTTTTCTACGACCTATTTTGTGAATTACTTCCATTAGTTAAAATCGTTTAAATTAATTGTTTTTGGTTTTTGAGCTTCATGAGAATGTTTATCACCAACAAAAACATTTAAATTACGAAATAATGCAGCTCCTAATTTATTTTTGGGTAGCATCCCTTTTACAGATTTTTCTATTAACCTTGCGGGGTCTTTTCCAAACATTTCTGTAGCGGTTAATGTTCTTTGCCCACCAGGGTAACCCGTATGGCGGATATATGTTTTGTCCGACCATTTGTTGCCCGACAAGTTAATTTTTTCTGCATTAATAACAATTACGTTATCTCCGCAATCAACATGTGGTGTAAAATTAGGTTTATGCTTCCCTCTTATAAGTATTGCTACTTTTGAAGCTAAGCGCCCTAATGTTTGTCCTTCGGCATTAACCAATACCCACTCTTTGTTTACAGTGGTCTTGTTTGCTGAAATTGTTTTGTAGCTTAATGTATCCACACTAAATTATTTTTTCTAAATTAAACATTCGTCTCTCAAAAAGAGTTTGCAAATTTACAATTATATATTTGATTAACAAATAGTAGTTGGAGTTTATTTATTTACTTTTTACAAAATGCCTTTTGCTAAGCACTCTAGAGGTATGCTATGTAAAAATATAATTCTATTAATCACGACTTAATAGTCGCTCAGTAAAAGATGTTAATGGCTACACACCTCCTTATATAGTCCTGTTTAAGATCTAATGTCTTATTGAAATTAAAATTGTGTTGTTGTAAAATGGAGTAATTTTGAAAAACTAGCACTATTAATCTACAGTAAATACAGATGCATTTAATAACGTATTAGATGTTCAGAATTAAAAGAGCAATTTATATTACGGTCTATAAATAAATTTGTTATTACTAAAAAAGTCCTGCTATTATTGTTTAAAATTAGGTTCGTAAATTTTTTTTGACATACATTTGTAGCTTCAAAAAAACAAGTATGGCTAAAAATTTGGTAATTGTCGAGTCGCCTGCAAAGGCAAAGACAATAGAGAAATTTCTAGGAAAAGAATTTAAAGTAGAATCTAGCTTTGGGCATATTTCAGATTTGCCCTCAAAGGAACTAGGCGTTGATGTAGAGGGTGATTTTAAACCAAAATATGAAGTTTCAAAAGACAAAAAAGCAATTGTAAAAAAACTTCGGGAATTAGCAAAAAAAGCAGAAATAATTTGGTTGGCAAGTGATGAAGATAGGGAGGGAGAGGCAATAGCTTGGCACTTGGCAGAGTCTTTAAAATTAGATAAAGAGAAAACAAAACGTATTGTATTTCATGAAATTACAAAAACGGCCATACAAAAAGCAGTAAAAAACCCTAGAGATATAGACTACAATTTAGTAGATGCGCAACAAGCAAGACGTGTTTTAGATCGTATTGTAGGTTACGAACTGTCTCCTGTATTGTGGCGTAAAGTAAAAGGTGGATTGTCTGCGGGGCGTGTGCAATCTGTATCCGTTAGGTTAATTGTAGAACGTGAACGCGAAATACAAGAATTTACTCCAGAAAAATCCTATCGAGTTGATGCTGAATTTTCTACCGTAAATGGAAAACTATTTAAGGCAAAATTGCCTAAAAACTTTTCTACTAAAGAGGAGGCGCAGCATTTTTTAGAATTAAATGCACAAACAACCTTTCACGTTTCTAAATTAGATAAAAAACCAGCAAAAAAATCGCCTGCAGCACCCTTTACAACCTCAACATTACAGCAAGAGGCTTCACGAAAACTGTACTTTTCTGTAAGTAAAACAATGACAATGGCTCAGCGTTTGTACGAGGCAGGGCTTATTACCTATATGAGAACAGACAGTGTTAACCTATCTAATGACGCAAGAGAAGCTGCAGAAATTGAAATCACGAACGCCTACGGTTTAGAATATAGTAAACCAAGAAATTATAAAGGAAAGTCTAAAGGCGCACAAGAAGCCCACGAAGCGATTCGTCCCACAGATTTTTCTAGACACTCCGTAAATATAGATAAAGACCAAGCAAGACTATACGATTTAATATGGAAGCGTGCTATCGCATCTCAAATGAGCGAAGCAAAGCTAGAACGAACCAATGTTAAAATTGGAGCATCAAGCCATAAAGAACTATTTACAGCCAACGGCGAAATCGTTACTTTCGATGGGTTCTTAAAAGTGTATCTAGAAGGTAGTGATGACGAAGATTTTGAGCAAGAAGGAATGTTGCCTGCAATAACAGAAAACGATACATTGCTCAATACATACATTAATGCAACAGAACGTTACTCACGACCTCCATACCGTTTTACGGAAGCTTCTTTAGTAAAACGCTTAGAAGAGTTGGGGATTGGTCGACCATCTACATACGCGCCCACTATATCTACTGTTCAAAATAGAGGCTATGTAGAAAAAGGAACTATAGAAGGAAAAGAACGAAAATACACACAGCTTACACTCAAGGAAGGTAAATTGAACGATAATTTACTTTCAGAGAAAGTAGGCTCTGATAAAGGAAAATTGGTGCCGACAGACATAGGAATGATCGTAACCGATTTTTTGGTAAACCACTTCGAAACTATTCTAGATTATAACTTTACGGCCAAGGTTGAAGCTAGTTTTGATGATATAGCAGAAGGAAGAGAAGATTGGACAGAAATGATGAAGAGTTTTTATAAAGAATTTCATCCTAAAGTAGAAGATGTTCAAGCTAATGCCGAAAGAGAATCTGGTGAGCGTATTTTGGGAGAAGACCCCAAAACAGGAAGGCGCGTAAGTGTGCGTTTGGGTAAGTTTGGCCCTATGGTACAAATTGGAACTGTAGACGACGAAGAAAAACCAATATTTGCAAGCTTATCGCCAGACCAACAACTAAACACAATTACCTACGAAGAAGCTTTAGATTTGTTTCAACTCCCTAAGGATTTAGGAGTATATAAAGACCAAGAAGTCATTGTAAGTAATGGACGCTATGGCCCTTATATTAAGTTTGGAGCAACCTATGTTTCGCTTCCAAAAGGCGCAGACCCCTTAACTATAGAAATGGATGATGCCGTTGTGCTGATTAAAGAAAAAGAAGCAGCAGATGCGCCAATATATATGTACAAAGATTTACCTGTACAAAAAGGGAAAGGTCGTTTTGGACCATTTATTAAGTGGAATAGTATGTTTATTAATGTAAACAAAAAATACGATTGGGATAACCTATCCGATTCGGATATTGTAACACTCATAGAGGACAAAATTCAAAAAGAAAAGGATAAATTAATTCACCATTGGGAAACCGAAGGCATACGCGTAGAAAAAGCACGATGGGGACGACATAACATCATTCAAGGAAAAGTAAAAATAGAACTTGCAAAAACAGTAGATGTGTCTAGTTTTACCCTAGAAGATGTCGTCGCAATTATAGAAAAAAACGCTCCTAAAAAAAAGAAAAAAGCAAGTCCTAAAAAGAAAAAAACGACTCAAAAGAAATAATTGTTATGAGTTTCGATTTTCTTTCCCCTGTTCAAGACAGTGTATTAACTCATAGTAGTGCATTAACAAACCAAACCTTAGGAAAGGTAATAAAAATACACTCACAAGATAACGGAATCCCCAACCTAAACAACGTGAATATTGCCATTGTTGGCGTTTTAGAAACTAGAAACGCCATTGATTATACTAACGATATCTTTGAACTAAATAGGATTAGAAAAGCTTTTTATAAACTTTTTCCAGGGAATTGGCATACAAGTATAGCAGATTTAGGAGATATTCAAAAAGGAAAAACAATTGAAGATACCTATTTTGCACTTAGAACATTGCTAACAACCTTACTTAAAAAAGACATTATCCCTATTATACTAGGTGGGAGTCAAGACCTAACTTATGCAAATTATCGCGCTTACGATACCGTAATGCCTATGGTAAATTTGGTAAATGTAGATAGCAATTTCGATTTAGGGGATGCTACAGCTTCACTTAAAAATAATCGTTTTTTAGGTAAAATTATTTTAGAAGAGCCCTATAACTTATTTAACTATACAGCTATTGGCTATCAAACCTATTTTAACGCTCAAGAAGAAATTGACTTAATGGATAAGCTCTATTTTGAAGCATACCGATTGGGGGAAATTGTAGAGAATATCAATAAAGTAGAACCCTTAATGCGTGATGCAAATATTGTAAGTTTAGACCTAAAGAGTATCCGATCTTCCGAGTTAAGTGAAGCGCAAAAACACTCGCCTAATGGGTTTGACGGAAAAGAAATTTGTGCAATTTCTAGATACGCAGGGATTAGTAATAAAGTGTCATCATTTGGAATTTACGAATACAAACCTTCAAAAGAAAAGGATAATGAAACAACAATGTTAATTGCACAAATAATGTGGTATTTTATAGAAGGGGTCAATTGTAGAATTAATGATGATGATTTTGATAAAAATATAGACCATAAGAAATTTACTGTACTCTTAGACGACCAAGAGCTTATATTTTACAAGAGCATTAAAACAGAAAGATGGTGGGTGGAAATCCCTTTTTTATTAAAAGTTAATAATAAATTAAAAAGAAAGGCGTTATTACCATGCACCCATGAAGATTACATAGGTGCAAATAATGGTGTAATACCAAAGAGATGGTATAAAGCATACCAAAAAAACAGTGTGTAATCATAATTTTGCAATGTACTTTTCCGATAAAAAGTATATTTTTAAGATAAAATGTATTATTTTTGCTTGAAAAGTTGTTTTTTTTAAATATGTTTACATTCTCAAAAAATAAATAACCTATTATTGTTAAGAACATGAAAAAGTGTATATTATTAATGACTATTTTAACTTTAATCACGAGTTGCTACTCTGGGGATAAAGGAGAGTTAGTAGGTGTTAAAGGTAAAAAATGGCAATCAGAAAAACCTTATGGTATGGAGCTTATAGAGGGAGGTGCTTTTATTATGGGGAAATCTGACGATGACTTAGCAGGTGTGCAAGATGCCCCAACAAAAACAGTAACTGTGCGATCTTTTTATATGGACGCTACAGAAATTACAAATAGCGAGTACCGTCAATTTGTAAATTGGGTAAGAGACTCTATTATAAGAACAAAACTTGCAGATCTTGCTGATTTAGAGGGAAGAACTCCTGGAAATGGCGATATTGGTGAGTATGCTTATAGAGGAGCAAACGGCTCAGGTAATTTAACACCTTATGAGCAATATATGCAAGACACTTATGGTGATCAAGGAGCTAAAAAATTAAATACTGACATTGCATTAATTTTTGATACGGCTAGCTATCCAGATGAGCTGTACTCAGAAGTTATGGATGGAATGTATATCCCTTTAGAAGAATCTTACAATGGACAGCGTACTTGGGATGTTACAGAGTTTAAGTTTTTGTACACTACTTTAGACATTGAGGCTGCAGCAAAGAACAAAAAGTTAAAACGAAGTGATGTTATTTCAAAAGACACAATACTAATTTACCCAGATACTACTGCTTGGATTAGAGATTTTAAATACTCATACAATGAACCAATGCACAATGATTATTTTTCGCACGATGCTTATGGGGATTATCCTGTAGTTGGCGTAAGTTGGGATCAGGCAAAAGCATTTTGCCAATGGCGAACCAATTATAAAAATGGCTATCAGCGTTCAAGAAAAGCACAGCCTGTAGGACGATTTAGACTTCCATTAGAGAGTGAGTGGGAATATGCAGCAAGAGGAGGTTTGCAAGGTGCAACCTACCCATGGGGAGGTATTTATACTAAAAATGACAGAAGTTGTTTCTACGCAAATTTTAAGCCCGTAAGAGGAGATTACGCTGCAGATGACGCGTTGTATACTGTAGAAGCAAAATCATTTGAGCCAAACGATTATAACTTGTATAATATGTCAGGTAATGTTTCGGAGTGGGTAAATTCATCTTACGACCCCTCATCTTACGAATATACCTCTACTATAAATCCAAGTGTTAACGACGAAAACAACAAACGTAAAGTTGTAAGAGGTGGTTCTTGGAAAGATGTTGCTTATTTTTTACAAGTAAGTTCAAGAGATTACGAATACTCAGACTCAGCAAGAAGTTATATTGGCTTCCGTACCGTTCAAGATTACAAAGGCACAAGATCTGTTAGAAAAAAACACTAAAAAATAAACTAAAAAAATAATCCAAGTAGTACGTTAAGAACTACGTAATAAACAACCCTTTAAAAAAAATAAAAAAGTTATGGCAAAGTCAAAAGTAAAAACGAGATTAATGAATATGGCATACGGTTTTGGTGCCTCTATAGTAATTATTGGAGCACTATTTAAAATTACTCATTATGAATATGGAATATTTACAGGTAATTTAATGCTAACGATTGGCTTAATTGCAGAAGCTATTATTTTTGCAATATCTGCGTTTGAAAGTCCAGACGATGAATTAGACTGGTCATTAGTATATCCTGAACTATCTGGAAGTGGGTCTAGTAAAGTAAAAGCAGAGAAAAAAGAAAGTGCAGAAGGTGTACTATCAAAAAAACTAGACAATCTCCTTAAAGAAGCAAAAATAGATGGAGAACTTATGGCTAGCTTAGGAAACAGTATTAAAAACTTTGAAGGCGCAGCAAAAAACATATCTCCAACAGTAGCGTCTATCTCTGCAACCCAAAAATACGGAGAAGAAATGTCTTTGGCAGCATCACAAATGGAGTCGTTAAACAGTTTATACAAAGTACAACTAGAAAGCGTTAATAGGCAAGCAACCATCAATCAAGAATCTATTGAAAATGCAGCAAAGTTAAAAGAGCAAATGCAGTCTTTAGCCTCTAACTTATCATCCTTAAATGGTGTTTATGGCGGTATGCTAACGGCAATGAACAAAAACTAATTTAAAAATTTAATTCATTCCCTAATAATATAAATTAGTTATGGCTGGAGGAAAACAGACCCCAAGACAAAAAATGATAAATTTAATGTATCTAATATTCATAGCAATGTTGGCATTAAATATGTCTAAAGAAGTATTATCTGCATTTGGATTGATGAATGAAAAATTAATCGAATCTAATATTGCAGCAACAGAGCGTAATACAGCATTTTTAGCAGGTCTTGCAGAAAAAGCAAGCGAGCAACCAGAAAAATATCGCCCTCTAAAAGAAAAAGGAGATCAAATATCTAGTTTGGCAGAAGGTTTTAATAATTACCTTGAAGGGTTAAAATCTAAAATGACTGAAGATACAGAAGATATAAAAGATTATGAAACTATGGATAAAGGTGACTTCCTAGATAATAATTTTTTTAAAGGCGATATCATTAAACCAGAAGGAAAAGCTTTTCTGTCTGAAATGAAAAAATTTAGAGAAGGTGTTGTAAGCGTTTTAGCAGGCGATCCTTCTTTTAAAAACATTTCTGATGATGTGATTAAAAACTTTAATACAGATAAAGTAACCAATAGAGACGGTGTGTCTGTAGAGTGGTTAGATTACCATTATAAAGGATTTCCTTTAGTAGCATCATTAACAAAAATGACACAAATACAGGCAGATATAAAAACAACAGAGTCTAATGTGCTATCTGCAATGTTACAAGGTGAACTTAATAAGCAAGTATCCTTTAACAACTATACAACACTTATGGAATCTCCTAAGTCAGCTTATTTTAACGGCGAACAGTTTGACGGTCAAATTGTATTAGGAAGAAAAGACAATTCTACGAAGCCTACACGAGTAGAGTTAACGTTAGATGGCAGAAAACTTGGAGAAAACCAGTTTACCATTGAAGAAGGTAGAGTAAAATTGAAAGTAGGAACTGGAGCTGTAGGAGAACATAAAATTGAAGGTAATTTAATTTTTGCAGAAGGAGGAAAAGAGATAGAAGTACCCGTAAAGTCTTCATTTGTAACTGTAGCAAAACCTAAATCAGCAACCATATCTGCCGACAAGATGAATGTAGTGTATAGAGGTGTTAAAAACCCAATGACAATATCATTTGCAGGAGTGTCAGACAACAACGTAAGTGCTACCGCTCAAGGATTAACTAGAGTTAAAGGCTCTCAGTATATGCTAGACCCCTCTCGAATAAAAGGTAGAGAAGTTACCATTAATGTTACGGGTAAACTACCCGATGGCGCAGCACCTGCTAAAGATTCTCGTAAATTTAGAATTAAAGATTTACCACGTCCAACAGGCGCCGTTAGTAGACAATCTGGAGCGATTAAAATGCAACGTAACGGATTGGAAATAGCTACAATTAGCGCCGAATTTGAACAATTTGCTTTTGACTTGCCTTTAACCGTCAATGGATTTAGCTTTAAAGTACAGGGGCAACCAACAGTAAAAGTAAGAGGCAGCAAATTAGATGGTAGAGCAAAATCTGCTCTACGTAAAGCAAGACGAGGCTCTACGGTATACATAAGAGATATTGAAGTAAAAGCTAAAGGCGTAAATATTAAGCTCAAAAAAGTATCGCCTGTGTTGATAGAGTTAACAAATTAATAAATAATTAGCAACATGAATTATAAAAAAGCCTTATTAACTATTGTATTTGTTTTTGCATTAACAGTATCGTTTGCTCAAGCAAATATTCTAAATGCTAAAAGTCCAGACGAAATAGGTGTTAAAACACAAGCACAAATTGAGTTAGACAATGACAGACCTTTGGAGTATGGCTATGTTGATGATAGAGATATTTTATACAAAAAAATAATTTGGGAAAAAATTGTTTTGGACGAACGTGTTAATTTTCCTCTCTATTATCCAATTGACACCAATAATATAGGCAGAGACAGACGTTCACTTTATGATGTTTTAATAAACAGTATTAAAAGAGGCGATATAAAACATGTTTATGATGATTCTTACTTTAATGCAAAACGAACCTTAAAAGATGTTGAAGCTTCTTTAGTTCGTATAGATACTTCAGATTTTGGATATGAGCAGTTTAATGCAGGAGAAACCATTTCTCCGGAGTTTATTACCAAAACTAAAGTAGATGCTGCATACGTTTCAGAATATAGAATTAAAGGAATTTACTATTTCGATAAACGCTTAGGGGAACTAAAATACAGATTATTAGGTTTAGCTCCAGTTGTTGCAGACGTAAATACGCTTAACGATGATAAGCCAGACCAAATAGAGTTGTTTTGGATATTTTTTCCAGATGCTCGTAATGTATTGCACAAAGCAAAAACATTTAATGGCAAAAATAGTGCTGTACCAATTTCTTTCGATCATTTATTAAATTCTAGAAGATTTAGTGCTACCATATATGCGGAAGAAAATACCCAAGGCGACAGAAAGATTTTTCAATATATAAATGAGAATGCCTTAATGCAGTTGTTAGAATCGGATAGAATTAAAGAACAAATTCGAAACTATGAACAAGATATGTGGAGTTATTAAAACAGCATTAGAATTATAATTTTCTGAATAAAATAAACATCCCTAAGACTTTAAGTAAAGTTTTAGGGATGTTTTTTTTGAAGTCATTTAAGCCCTTTTTGTTTGCCTAAAAAAGTGTTTTCTTACAATCTCGATGGTACAATTTTAAAAAAAATAGGGTTAATCAAAAAAATAATTTCCGTTAGAAGAAGCTATTAAAAATCTAGATATGTTACCTTAAATGTATTACTAGGATTAATTAAGGCTTTTAGTTCCTTTGTGTTTGCGTTTGTATAAAATGTAATAGACGGGTAGTCGTTAGTTGTATTTATTAGTTTATGATGCGTTAAAACAGCTTTAGTTTGTTTAGCTACAGCTTCTCCTGCGTCAATAATTTTTATATGCTGCGGTAATAGTTTTACTAATATGGGTATTAAATAAGTATAGTGCGTGCAGCCTAACACTAAGCAATCTATATTTGCGTCTAACATAGGGTTTAGGTAAGACTTAAGCAAAGTTTTCATTGTTTCTGAATGAAGTTTTCCTGCTTCAATAAGGCCAACAATACCCTCTCCAATTTGTTCTATAACCCGTATGTTATTAGCATACAAATCTGTAGTTTTATGAAATAGATTGCTAGATAGCGTTCCTTTTGTTGCTAAAACACCAATTGATTTTGTTTTGGTTTGTAATGCAGCAGGCTTTAAGGCTGGTTCAATGCCCACTATAGGAATGTTGTAAGTCTTTCGTAAGGTTTGTATAGCATTAGTTGTAGCGGTGTTGCAGGCAACAATAATTAGTTTACAGTTTTTTTGTACAAGCAGTTCTGTATTTTTGAGACTTAACCTAATAATTTCACTGGGTGTTTTTGTGCCGTATGGGGCATGTTTACTATCGGCAAGATACACTGTGTTTTCGTAAGGTAATAATTTATGTACTTCATACCAAATGGAAGTTCCCCCCACACCAGAATCAAATATACCAATAGGCTGTTTACTCATATATAATAAAAATAAAAAAGCTGCCTTTACATTAAAGGCAGCTTTGGGTTGTATTGTTGTTTTTTGAAATAGGGTTATATTCCTAATTCTTTTTTAACGTCTGCCATTAAGTCTTTCCCTTCTGCAAGGATTAATGTAGAGCTATCCATAACATACTGAAAGCCTTGAGATCTAGCTACTTTTTGAATTGCAGCGATTGCTTTCTCGTTGATGGGAGCACCTAAATCTGCATTTTTTTTACGCATTTTTTCTTGTGCATCTATTCTAAAAGATGAAATATTTTGGCGTAGCGTTTGCATTTCTTCAAAGCGTTTTGCGTTTTCTTCGTCTGTTTTTGTGCTTGCTTCAGAGTCGTACTGTGTTGCTTTATTTTGCACTTCTTTAGTCATGTTTTCTAAATCTGTTTGAAGTGATTTACCAAATTTTTCAATTTCAGCTTGTGCAACTTTATATTCGGGCATTGAAGCTATTAGCTCTTGGGTGTTAATATGTGCAACTTTACTTTGCGCATTAATAAAGCTTATGCTTCCAATAAAAAGTGTAATTGCTAGTACAATAGTTTTTAAGTGTTTCATTTTTAAGTAATTGTTATTAATTATGTTTTAGTTATATTATTTATTTGAGGTACTGTCTTTAGCCTTAGTAGTTTTTTTTCTAGCGTCTATTATTTTTTTCTTTCTGGCTTCTATTGCTTTTTCTCTAGCGTTTTTATCAGCTAAAGCTTTGGCGTCTCTTTCTTTCTTTTTCTTCTCTCTAGCATCTAATTTTGCTTGTCTTTCTTTTTCTCGCTCTTGTAGTGCTTTTTCTCTTTTAGCAGCATTTTCTGCTCTCCATTTTTCATTTTCTAATCTTCGTTTTTCTTTGTTCTCTGCTATTTTTTTTGCTCTAGCTTCTTGCGAGTTGGTAGGAATAGCTGCTGTGGCTGCTTCTATGTCTTCTTTTCGCAATTGTTCTGCCGCTTTGCGTTCTTTTTTGTTAGTAGCTTGCTTTCTGTTAGACGAGCGTGTAATTAGGCTTAAAACACGATCACTGATATTGTATCTATCAGCAGAGTAAAGCATAACGACATCTGCCGATTTATCAAATATAAAGTCGTACTTTCCTTTTGATGCTATTTCTTGTACGGCATTAAAAATTTGATCTTGAACAGGCTGCATTAGTTGACGGCGTTGTATTACTAAATCGCCATTGGGACCAAAGCGCTTTTGTTGATAATCTAATATTTCTTTTTCGTCGATATCAATTTCTTCTTGCCGTTCTTTTATAAGCTCTTTAGTAAGTAATACACTTTCGTTTCTTAGTTGTTCTTTTCTTTGTTCTAAATCTGCCAACCGATTTTCAATCTCTTTTTTCCATTTTCCAATTTTACTATCCAACTGGGTTGATGCTTCACTAAACTCGTTTACGTTTTGTAATATATATTCGGTATCTATATATCCAATTCTAACGGATCTTTGTGCATAAGTACCATAACTTATAAATAATGCTATTAAATAAAGAACTTTTGTGTTTTTAAAAGCTGCAAATTTCATATAAAAAACTTTTTTTAACAAATTAAAAACTAATTTTAAGTTAGAGGTTTCAAATTTAACGAAATAATTTTTGAAAAATTTTAAAGTCTAACGCAAATAATTAACAAGGGTATAGAAAATACCATGCCAAACTTAAAATTGTTGTCCAATTATAAAATGCGTTTCAAGTCCGTTTGCGCGAGTTTGCCCAGGAAGCGGGTCAAACCCGTAGCCAAAATCTATTCCTAATAGTCCAAAGGTAGGTAGGAAAATTCTAGCACCTGCACCAGCAGATCGATTAACATTAAAAGGATTGAACTCTCTAAAATTTTCGTAGGCATTACCAGCTTCAACAAAGCCAAGAGCATATATTTTTGTAGTTCCTTTTAGGACTAAGGGATATCGTAGTTCTAAAGAAAACTTGTTGTATATCGCACTTCCATCCTGTGGTGTTAAGGAGTTATTAGCATAGCCTCTAAGTGCAATTGTTTCTCTTCCGTCGAGGTTACCTTGCCCTAATCCGTCTCCTCCTAAGAAGAAACGCTCAAAAGGGACAACCCCTCTATCGTTGTTATAAGCCCCTAAGAAGCCAAACTCAATACTTGGTCTTAATATTAACTTTTGGGTAAGTTGTGAGTACCATAGTCCTCTAAAATTAATTTTATAAAATTCTAGAAAGTTAAATCGTTCTTGATCAATTTCAGAAAGCCTATTGGCTAGATCTTGATTTGTTGGGTCACTTTGTAGGTCTTCAAAAACGGCATCACGTTCACTTCTTAAGGCGCTATAATCTACTCCGTTAAAAGCTGAGTAGGGTAAGGTAAATTTTCCTTCTATAGTAAAGTCGGAGCCAGCGGTTGGATAAATAGGATCAAATCGGGTATCGTTTCGTCTTAAGGATACGGTATAGGCTAGGTTGTTTGAGCTTCCGTTTCCGAAGGTAAACAATGCAGAGTTGAAATTTTGTAAATCAAAATTTTGATAACTCAATGCTTGAGACAATAGGAAAGAATCATCGGGTATAGACAATCGTTTTTGTATCCCTAAGCTAATTCCTGTAATATTAAATCGGCTATCTCTATCGGTATCTCTATTGAGTGGATTAAATTGAAACTGCGTCGATCTAGAAATAGAGCCTGTAAATCTAACGGGTCTTTTACCTCCTAACCAAGGCTCACTAAATGAAAAGCTATAGGTTTGAAAAAAGCGACTTGCTTGCAATTGTAATGATATGCTCTGACCGTCGCCTCTTGGTACGGGTTTATAGGCCGATTTGTTAAAAATGTTTTTTATAGAGAAGTTATTGAATGAAAGCCCTAAAGTTCCTATAAAACCGCCACCACCAAAGCCACCTTGTAATTGTATTTGGCTAGAACCTGTTTCTACAACGTCAATTTCAATGTCGAGGGTGCCATCGACTTGATTAACGTTAGCAAATTCCGGAGCAATTTGTTCTGCATCAAAAAAGCCAAGCTGCCCCAAATCCCTTCTTGTACGTAATATATTTGCTTTATTATATAACTGCCCTGGGCGAATTCGCATTTCTCGGTAAATTATTTTATCGTTAGTGACAAGGTTTCCCGAGACTTTAACTTTGTTTATGTAAGCAGGCTTTCCTTCTACAATTCGAATTTCCATATCAATAATATTGCCGTCAGCTTTTGTCTCTACGGGAATTATTCTTGAAAATAAATAACCATTGTTTTGGTATAGGTTTGCTAAATCATTGGCGTCTGGTCTTGTTTGGTCTTGTATTCGTTTTTGTAGCTCAATGCCATTGTACACATCTCCTTTTTTAATTGTTAAGACTTGGCCTAAAACTTGATCAGTATAAACGGTGTTTCCTAAAAAAGTAATGTCGCCAAAGGTGTATTTTTCGCCTTCGGCTAAATTGATATTAAGACTTATCGTATTGTCTGAATTTTTAATCAAGGAATCGGATAAGATACGAGCATCTCTATAACCTTTTTCTTTGTACTTATTTATAACCTTTGCTAAATCTTCTTTAAAGTTACTTTCTATATACTTTGAACGTTTGTAAAAACGGATAAAGTTTCTTTTTTTTGTTTTCCTTAGTAGTTTCCGTAATTTCTTTTTTGTAAATTTTTCATTACCATTAAGAGTGATGTCTTTTATTTTTATAAGTCGCCCTTTGTCAATATTAACATCCATGTTAACTCTTCTAATTTCTAGTGAGTCAATAACATCTGCAGTTTTAATGTTTACTTTAGCGTTTAGGTACCCTCGTTTACGATACTTATCTTCTAAAAAGGTTTTTGCGTTTGTAATTAGATTTTCTGTTACTTTACTCCCTGTTTGGAGTTTATTTTCTTCTATAATTTTCTTGAACTTAGATTTCTTAACTCCAGTAATGGTTAATTTTTCTAGCTGTGGTAAGTCGGTAAGTTCTATTTCTAGAGAGATATTATTGTCATTTACTTTTGTTATATAGATGTCTACGCTACTAAAAAGTTTAGACTCCCATAGTTTCTTAATGGCGGTTTCTATCTCCTTGCTGGTGGGCAAAATAATTTCTGTTCCTATAGTAAGTCCAGAAAAGGCAATAATAATATTAGACGAGTAATTGGTATTTCCTGCAACACTAATGGCTTCAACCGTATAGACCTTACCGTCTTGTATGGTAGGGGTTTGTGCTAATAGTGTAAGGTTACTTAGTAAGAAACCGACTATTATTAAGTAAAGATACTGTTTTTTCAATGTGTGTTGTTTATTTAAGTTGTTCGCTAGTTTTTCCAAAACGTCTTTCTCTTTGTTGGTAATCTCTAATTGACTTGTATAAATCATTTTTTGTAAAATCCGGCCATAGTACATCTGTAAAATATAGCTCTGCATACGCAATTTGCCATAGAAGGAAGTTACTAATTCGTTTTTCGCCGCTGGTACGAATTAATAAATCTACATCTGGTAATCTGTGCGTGTAAAGATGCTCATTAATTACTGATTCGTCAATGTTATTTGGCAAAATTATATTATTTTTAACTTTAATTGATATTTCTTTCACAGTATTTATCAATTCATCTCTGGAGCCATAGCTTAGTGCTATGGTTAAGGTCATTTGGGTATTGTTTTTGGTTCGTTCAATAACATCAACTAACTCGTTAAATACTTTTGTTGGTAGGGTTTTTATGTCGCCGATACTATTTAATTTGATGTTGTTTTTATGTAAATTTTTCATTTCTTTTTTTAGTGAAGAAATAAGTAATTTCATAAGGGTTTGAACTTCTAGTTTGGGGCGTTTCCAATTTTCTGTAGAAAAGGCATAGAGTGTTAAATTTTTAATACCTAGCTCTGTACAGGCTTCTACAATTTGTTTTACTGCAGATGTTCCGTTTTCATGCCCAAATACCCGGAGTTTGCCTCTTTGCTTTGCCCAACGTCCATTACCGTCCATGATAATTGCAATATGATCGGGGAGAGGGTGTTGTTGTATTTCAGCTTTTATATCAATCAAAACAGTAGCAAGGTTTTTTTCCAAAAGTATAGGTTAGTATCATTCCAGAAAAGACGTACCAATCGTTATTATTTTCATTTCCAAAACTAAATTGTTCTGCTAGGGTATCGTCGTCAGGGAGGCTTCCGTCTAGAGCATCAGAAAAAGCAAATCTAGCGCCTACCTCTGCCGATATAATGATATGTCTAGAGATTTTTGCTTTTACTCCTAGGGTAATTGGGATAGCAACTGTCCAACGTGCATCATCGTCTTCTTCCAATACTCCATTGGCGTTAAAGTAAAAGCTATCACGATTTACAGCACTTAGTCCAGAATATAAATAGGGGGTAAATTTATTTTTCTCATCATGTTGGTTAAAATCAAAAAAAGTAAATTCCATTCCTCCAGAAATTTCAAAAACACTAGAGTTAAACGAGAGGTTTCTTTGCATTCTCCTAGGGTCGTTAGAGTCACTGTCTAGGGCTTCTATGGTCGATGCTATTGCGGAGAGTCGCCAAGAGTGTCTAGGACTTCTGTTCCATTTTACAACGCCACCAAAAGCACTACTGTTTGGTGCAATAAATGTTGTGCGCCCCACATCTCCAATGAAATTACTTCCGCCTGCAAATACACCAACTTCATAAAGTTGAGAATAGCTATTTTGGTAAGATAAAAGGCTCATAATTAGGATAAAAAAATATCTCATAAACATAAAAGTTCGCAAATATAGTAAATAAGAATTGGCTACAATAATTTGCAGTTTAGTATTAAGAGATAAACAGAATTAAAACAGATTTATTGTTTATTCCTACGGTCTTCTCCCCAAAGTAATTTTTTTCGTAGGGTATTTAAAAAACTTTCGTTGTCGAGATTTATCATTTTTATTTTAAAATTTGCTTTTGAAATAATGATAATCGTTTCATTGCCTAGAGTTGCAGTTCTAGAATCTAGCGATACTAAGTGGTTTGCTTCCCTCCCTGTAACTCTAAGGGTAATAACGGTGGTGTCTGGGATTATAAGAGGGCGTGCGTTAAGGTTGTGTGGGGCAATAGGGGTTATTACAAAGTTATCTGACCCCGGCATAATTACGGGGCCTCCACAGCTTAGTGAGTACCCTGTAGAACCTGTAGGGGTGGCTATAATGAGGCCATCTGCCCAGTAAGATGTTAAGTACTCGCCATCTAGTGTTGTCTCTACGGTAATCATAGAGGTTGTGTTTTTTCGGCTTATTGTAATTTCGTTTAGCGCAACATTAAAGTCTAGGATATGTTGATTTTTTGGTGTTGTTGCAATGCTTATTAGTGTCCGTTCTGAGATGCTGTATGTTTCGTTCAATATACTATCAATAGCATTGGCAATATTATTTTCTTGTATGGTAGCTAAAAATCCTAATCGTCCCGTGTTTATTCCTATTATAGGAATGGACAAGGCTTTGATATAGGTTACTGCTCTTAAAATTGTGCCATCGCCACCAATACTAATTAGTAAATCAAAAGATGCATCTAAGTCCTTGAATGTGCTAATTTTTGTAGATTCAAAATTATAATCTTTTTTGGCTTTTATAGTTTCGTAAAATGCAGCTTCAATAACTATAGTAATCTGTTTTTCTTGTAAAACATCTAGGAGTGTTCTAAGCGCATGTTTTGAATTTTCATTATAATGCTGTCCAAAAATTGCAAATTTCATAGCTTATAAATTTAAGTATTTATTAAGGTAATCGGAGCGTTCTTTTAAATTTTCAATATAAGCGTCGTCTTCATGCCCAGAAATAATATTATAGCCATAGCGCCTAAACGATTGGATAATAGTGTTTAACCCAGAAACGCCTACTTTGATAGTAAGCTGTACGACATCGTTTTTTATTTTGGATACAAACAGTCCTAGTAGTTTTGCGTTGTTAGACTCTACAATTTGACTTACCTCACTAAAAGTGTAATCGTTGTAGCCTTTTTCGACAATTAAAAGCGATCCATTTTCAGAAAAGAAAGGTGTTGTTTTAAATAAAGAAATAATATCTTTAAGTTCATAGTAGCCTAAATACTCATTCTCTTTACTTAATACTGGTAAAATATTGGCATCATTTTGCGCAAAAATTTCTAGAACATCAATCCATAGCGCATCTTCTCTGGTATAAAATCCTTCTATGGTATACAAAATATCGGTGATAGGTTTTTTGCTATCAAAGGCATATATATCTGTTTCGGAAATGCAACCAATATAAAATCCATCTTTTTGTATTGGGATGTGCGAATATGTTAATTGGTTAAATATTTTTTGAACCTCTCCAATATGCCTTGTCGAACTTAATGGCTTAATGTCATTTGTAATGTAATCGCTTAGGGCCATAATATATTACTTAAGTAGCTTTTGCAAATTAATTAAAAATTAAGATACTAAGGCTAACTTACTTTGTATTTTTGTGCTTTAATTTTTTTGTGCAATGGCAAAACTTAGTGTTAATATTAATAAAATTGCAACTCTCAGAAACTCTAGAGGTGGAGATACCCCCAATGTGCTTAGTTTTGCAAAGGATGTTCAGGCTTATGGAGCACAAGGCATTACAATACATCCTAGGCCAGATGAACGTCACATTCGTTACCAAGATGCGTTTAACTTAAAACCTGAGGTATATACCGAGTATAATATTGAAGGAAATCCTATAGCAAAATTTGTAGATATGGTTTTAAAAGTAAAGCCAACTCAAGTTACTTTAGTGCCAGATGCTCACGACGCTATTACCTCCAATGCAGGTTGGGATGCTATAACACACAAAGCATTTCTAACAGAAATTATTACAGAGTTTAAAGAAAACAACATTCGTACCTCTATTTTTTTAGACCCAAACCTAAAGCAGGTAGAAGCCGCCAAAACCACAGGAGTAGATAGAATAGAATTATACACCGAAGCATTTGCCCAGCAGTATAGTTTAGGCAACAAAGAAGCCATAACCCCTTATGTTAATTGTGCTGCTTTGGCAAATACTATTGGGTTAGGCGTTAACGCAGGACATGATTTGTCGTTAGATAACATTAAGTTTTTTAAAGACAATATTCCTAATTTGCTAGAAGTTTCTATAGGTCACGCCTTAATTTCGGAAAGCTTATACTTAGGGGTCGAAAATGTCGTAAATATGTACCTTCATAAATTAAGCTAATGTTATTACACGCCAATGTATTAGGTAAAGGAACTCCTTTTGTAATTCTTCACGGGTTTCTTGGTATGAGTGACAACTGGAAAACTTTAGGTCGAAAATTTAGTCAGGAGGCTGAAGTGCATCTAGTTGATCAACGTAACCATGGACGAAGTTTTCATGCAGACGAGTTTAATTACGATATTTTAGCTGAAGACTTAAAACGGTATTGCCAAGCACATCAGTTAAAAAACATTGTATTATTAGGTCACTCTATGGGTGGGAAAACCGCAATGTTTTTTGCAGCAAAATATCCACACTTAGTATCAAAACTCATTATTGCAGATATTGCCCCACGGTTTTACCCAATACATCATCACGATATATTAAATGGCTTATCCGCATTAAATTTTAATGTTTTAAAAACTAGACAACAATCGGAAAATGCTCTCGCACAATATGTTTCAGAACCAGGGGTAAGGCAATTTTTATTAAAAAATTTGTATTGGGTACACAAAGGGCAGTTAGCCTTACGTATTAACTTGAATGTTTTAAAAGCTAAGGTCGCACAGGTAGGAGAGGCATTGCCAAACAATCTGAAATTTACAGGGCCTACCTTATTTTTAAAAGGAGAAAACTCTAGTTATATTACAGCACAAGATACTCAAAGTATACCACTTCAGTTTCCAAAAGCCTTAGTTAAAACAATTAGTAATGCTGGTCATTGGTTGCATGCAGAAAACCCAAGAGCATTTTATGAAGAAGTAAGCCTTTTTTTGGGTTGATAGAACCATTTTTAGTAACTATTATAAACTATAGATTTTTAGGCAAGTTAATACTTCAAAATTAAAGCACTCCAGTTTAAATTAAAAAACAGTTTATTATGACTGAGTATAAAACAGTGTTTACTAAATTAGTGCCTATCATTGATATAAGTAAGCTAAAATAAATAGTTTAATAATCATCAAATATTTATGATCAAAATAAACATTTTAATAACAGCTATACTATTACTTTTAGTAAGCTGTGAAAAACAAACAGAACAGGCTACAATACTAGTTGATATAAAAAACAATAAATCTGCAGCAGCCAAAGTAAGACTTACTCCACTTGGAAAGAAGTTTTCATTTAGTTACAAAACAGTAACATTACAAAACGGAATGTTTACCTTAGATACCCTTATAAAGGAACCTCATGAGGTTTCAATCCAACTAGATGAAATGCTTAAAACACTTCCTGATGGCGGTTTGTTTGCTGTTCCATCAAAAATAATTAAGTTTTTTATTTACCCTAATAGTACAGTAAAGATTAGCGCAGTAATGAGCGATTATAAAGTTGAATATACTGCTAGTGGCAATATTTTGAACGAGCAATATACAGGCTATCGGTCAACTATTTTAGATGATTATGCTAGCAGGTACGAACTGTCATACAAAGTAAAAAGCTTGTACGCAACAAAGGCACAAGATTCTGTAATAAAAATAGCAGAGGCTAAAGAAAGAGTTGCTTACAGAAAAATGAAAAAAGCACCGCTTGATTTTGTAAAGAATAATTATAACTTAGAGCTAAGTCCGTTTTTGCTTATAAATGAGCCCAAAAACGTAATTATAGCACAGTATAATAATTTGTCGCAGCAAGTAAAAGCGTCGGACTATGGGGTGTTACTTAAAACCAAAATAGATTTTTGGGCTAAAGCCTCTGTTAATGCAGTTGCACCAAATTTTGTGTACGAAACGTATAAAGGTAATACATTTAGGCTTTCTGAAAATTTACAAAAATATGTTGTGCTAGATTTTTGGGGAAGTTGGTGTGTTCCCTGCATGTCAGAAATGCCAAAACTAAAAACTTTTTATAAAAATAATAAAGACAAAATTGAGCTAATAGGCGTTGGGTCGAGAGATATAAAAGAAAGGTGGAGTGCTGCAATACAGGATAATGATTTAACTTGGACACATATTTTGAATAATAAAAACGGAGATGACCTTGTTGAGAAATATGCTGTCAATGCATTTCCAACAAAAATAGTGATAAGCCCAAAAGGAATTATTGAAGGCGTTTTTGTAGGAGCAAAAGACGATTTTTTTAT
Source organism: uncultured Flavobacteriaceae bacterium (assembly GCA_938011315.1). Classification (GTDB taxonomy): domain Bacteria; phylum Bacteroidota; class Bacteroidia; order Flavobacteriales; family Flavobacteriaceae; genus AU392. The sequence goes on along the minus strand of CALLUG010000027.1, from coordinate 7,186 downwards.
AACAATGCGTACTTTGTTAAGTGAGTAAATAATAGGATTTTTGTAGGGAGGTGCTGAATTTGGTTGTGATTATAAAATGTTTTAAAAACCTACTATATTCATTAGCATTTAGTGTAAATAAATGTCACCTTTCCGCCAAGGATTTTAAAAATAAATGTCTTTACCCTTAAAAAATCTAGTTGATTAAAATTAAGACAGACCTATCTTAAATACATGATAAAATCATTTTTTAAGTTTAACGGCGCATCTAGATAAAAGCAATTAATTAACACTTGTTAATAAAAAACAATTTGTGAATTTTTTTATTAAGGAAAATTTAATAGTTTAGCGCCCATTAAATTAACAACCATTTACAAATTAATTAAAATGTCTATGCAAAAACTAGCTTTACCTTTATCGATTATTGCTTTACTATTAAGTATAGTTTCTTTTTTTTATTTGAATAACACATCAGACCAAGTTTATGTTGATGTCAATAAATTATTAGAAGGCTACAAACGTACAAAAGTTGTTCGTACTGAGTTTGAAGGCAGAGCAAAATTGCTTAAGGCAAACGTAGACAGTTTAGTAGTTGGCTGGCAAGGTGAGTTGAAGCAATATGAGAAAGAGCGTTCTAAAATGTCTAAAAAAGAGTTAGAACTTAAACAAGAATTATTGGCTAACAAGCAACAACAAATTAACAACTACCAGCAAGCCGTTGAAAAACAAATACAAGAAGATGATAAAAAATCGACGCAAACCGTAATTAACGACATTAATGACTACGTAAAAGATTACGGAAAACAAAAAGGCTACAAAATTATTTTTGGAGCTAGTGGTACAGGTAATATTATGTATGCAGACGAAGCAACAGATTTAACAAGTAAAATACTAGAAGGATTAAATGCGGAATTTGAAGGCAAACAATAACATAAGGACTATTTCTAAACTCAAAGGAATCATATTGTTAATAAGTGTTACGCTTTATGTAAGTTGTAATACCAGCACATTCAATACTAAAAATGAGTTGATGGCTTTTCTTCAAGAAGATGCTAATGGTTACGTGCAACATAAAACAATTAACGGTGTTGACTACAGTTTGATGTATCGTCCAACAGATTTACTAGTGCAACAGGAGTTGAACGATAGTAGTACAGAAACTGAGATAAAAGCACTTAGGACGCGCTATAGTAAATACCTGTATTTTAATTTAAGTATGAGCCAAAACAACAAAGAATTATTAAGCGTAGCGCCAAAAAATAGAACTGAGTTTGGAGTTATGGTAAACCAATTGGCTTTCGGTATGGGTAAGAAAGTACATTTATTTACACATACAACCAAAGACACATTAGATTTGATAGATTTTATCTACCCACGTATGTATGGTATGGGTAAAGCAACCACAATTATGTTTGTGTACCCAAGAGATGAAAAGCAATTAGACGAGGATTACCTTAGTTTTACAATAGAAGACTTAGGCTTATATACAGGAGAAGTAAAATTTAAGATACCAACAGATAAATTAAAAAACGAACCAAAATTATCATTCCCGCTCAAGCAGGAATCTAAGTCATAACTACAATAGTCCTAATAAGGCGATTTGTATTGTGATAAAAACCTTGAAAACAAAACAACAAGATGAAGTTAAACAAACACCTACTAACAACACTGTTAATTTTCTCAAGCTTATTATTAAGTATAGAACAAGCTAATGCCCAAGGGCAAGGACCAAAAGCCCCAGAAGCAGGTAGCTTCGAGCCAGTAGACGCTACAGATATGGTTAGTCTTCTTACGGGCGATGTAAATTATGTTCTACCGCTATTAGATGTTCCATCGCCTGAGGGTAGTTATCCGTTAGTATTGGCTTATCATGCTGGTATTGCTTACGATCAAGAAGCTACATGGGTAGGTTTAGGATGGAATTTAAACCCTGGGGTAATAAATAGAACAATTAATGGTTATCCTGATGATTGGAGCGGAGGTACAATTCGCAATAGAAATTATTATAGTTATGAGGTAGAAACTATTACAGTTTCACTAGGTGTAGGGGAAAAGGTTGAAGTTGAAATAGGCGTTGGCTATTCTTGGGACTCCAATGGTTCTCAAAGTGGGTCTGTTAGTTTGTCTATTACAGAACCTTCCACTGGGCTAAGTGCGTCCGTTGGTGTAGGTTATAGTAGCTCTGAGGGTTGGAGCGCTAATGCAGGCGTTTCTTTAAGCAGAAGCTTAAAAAAAGGTTCTGTAAATGGAGGTAGTATTGGTATTTCAGGTAGTACTAATGGCAGTCTTCAAGGGAGCATTAGTTATGGTAACAACAATAACTCTATCGGTGTATCATTTGGTACTGCTGGTCTTGTAATACAAGCTAAATCTTCGGGAACAGGAAAGGCTTCTTATAGTTCTAATAATTCTGTTTCTGCAGATGTTACTTCTTTTGATGCAAGCGTTAAAATACCTATAGGTGGTTCAACATTTTTGAAATTTGGGTATTCAAAAGTAAAATTTGAAAAAGATGAACTTTATTTTAATAAGGTTTGGGGACCTCTACATTATAATGAGTTGAATAATAATCCAAAATTATCTGATGACATTACTTATGGAGAAACAATTTCTTTTGAGCATAATAGAGATTACTATATGGATACTTACGATCAACCTTTACCACAATCAGAAAAAGAAATCATAGATTTTGATGATACGTTTGAGAAATATCAACATTCGTTTTCAAATCCTGCTTATGATAGCTATGTTGTAAACGCCCAAGGTTTATCAGGAAGTATGAAACCTCGCTTGCTAGATAACGCTTATTTGATAGGAAAGGGGTATAAATTAGAATATGAAACTAATAATGACTTAGGAACAATATCAGGAGCTAAAGTTCTTAGAGAGATTTTTGTTGACGCAATAGAAAATAACAATCCAGAGTTAGCAGCATATGCATTATTACAATCTGGAAATCTAACTAACTATTTAAATTTATTTAATCAGGTGTTTTCTCCTTTTAAAATGTATGAAAAGAATAGTGCTATTGTAAATCATCATTTTGATTCCAGTTTAAAGTTTGATAAAAAATTTGGCAATGGAGTTAATGATATACATTTTTATTTTGACCATCAGTTGCATTCCAACCTAATGGTAAATCAAATTAATATCAATTCTTCTGTTTCTTCTGTAAATAATGTAAATGATTTTTTTTCAGGAACTCCTGTAAACAGAACCGGAAGAGTAGAGAATACAAATTTCATTGAATCGTTTACTAACGAGGAAATTAATGCCCTAATAAATTCAGGAGGTTATTTTTTTGAGTCAAAAGATTTTGATAGACAAAATCAACCAGGAGCATTAGATAAAGGGATAGGAGGGTATAGAATTACTTCTGCCGATGGTAAGACATATCACTATTCTCAACCGGTATATCAATATGAAGAATTTTACAGACAGTTAACCCCAAAAGCAGATTCTGACCCCGATAATCCACAGAATTTTTCTGAACACCGTTTTTATCATGAGCAACGTAAAACAGAGCCTTATGCAACACACTGGTTATTAACCGCTATAACAGGTCCTGATTATATAAAAAGGAGTAATAGTAGTATAAAGCATCCAACTGAAGGCGACTATGGTTATTGGATTCGTTTTGATTATGGAACTTGGACTGATGGATATGTATGGCGTACACCAAAGGAACAGGAAACATATAATAACTTAGTTTTCGATAAGACTAACGGAGTTAGAGATTATTCTTGGGGCCGAAAACAATTAGTATATTTAAATAAAGTAGTAACACGTACTCATACGGCTTTATTAGTAAAATCTCTTCGTGATGATAATGAAGGCGCACAAGTAGGAGGACCTAATTACAAAGATTTCCCATCAATTAATGAGGGCGATAATCCTGAAGATGATAATTGGGTAAATTATATACCACAAAAATCATTAAAGTTAGATGAGATTATTCTTATAAAAAATGAGGATGATAATGTCAAACTTGATAACAATTATGGGAATTTAATAGATAATGCTGATACATCTAGGACTGTTAATTGGAACACAATGACCGATATTTTTTATGTTATTAATCAGCAGAAAAATGTATTAGACAAAAATGATTTACAAGTAAGTTCTAACGGTAATTACTCTATTTACGAAAAAGCACTTAAAGTTATTAAGTTTGATCAAGACTACTCTTTAGCAAACAATGCAGACACCAATCAAGCAAGACTAACCTTAAATTCAGTACAGTTTTTAGGTAAAAGAGGGGCTACATATATGCCTAAATATGAGTTTGAGTATAACGGTAAGAACACAGATTACCATTATTGTTATGATTATAGAGACTGTGATAAAGATCCTTGGGGTTATTATAAAGACGATGTCTCCTTATGGAGTATGAATACTATAAAAACACCTCTTGGGAGCGAAATAAAAATAGAGTATGAAGAAGATGATTATTATACCGAAGCTTTTGCCCGTAGGTTTTGGACTGAAGGTCTTACCTTTCAGGTGGAAGATTATGATTCTGAATACTATAAGATAATTGTTAAAAACAACACAACTGATATTGTTGAAAACGCTTGGGTGAATTTTGAAGACTATTTTGAGGTCAATAAAAAAGTTGGTTTAGATTTATGGATGGTAAGAAGATTAACAGAAACTAGTAGTGTAGTTGATGATTGCGACAGATTTGGAACAGCATTTGACTTAGATATTAAAAGAATTTCAGAAGATAAGTTACCCGAAGTAGTTTATGTTAACCCGGATAAGCTTGAATTAATCGTTGCAAAAAATCTAGGTTATGGTGACTTAATAGTAAGACCATTAATATCAGGGATGAAATCTGATGATATTTTAACAGGGGAAGAACTTTGGCAGTCTTCAACTTGCCCTTCAAGTTATGATTATGAAGTAAAAGATAGAGGTGATATACCTTCAAACCCCGGATGTTCAAGTTTAGGTTCGAGCAATAGAAAACGTCACACAATGTACTATGGTCTAATAGCCAATAGAACACCAAAGGCAGATATGGGAGGAGGAATACGTGCCAAATCTGTTGCGACCCATTCAAATACTGGTGAGTTTTTTAAGGTAGAATATAGTTATGACCATCCAGTAGAAGGTAGATCTTCCGGAATTACGTCTTATGCCCCAGTTAGAGGGTATAAATATGTTGCTTATCAGGCAGAACTTCCAGGTCCTAAAGTGAATTACGAATATGTTACTATGAAGCAAGTAGGGACAGACGGATCCTCACTGGGAGCTACTAGATATCATTTTGATGTATTAAAACCTGCTGTAAATATCTTTGAACCCAATCTTATGATAGGTAATCATTTTAAATCTGAAGTGACTGAACATGATTTGCCAAATGAAACCTTAGGAGCAGATGTTAAACTGATAGATAATACTGCTATGATAGGAAGCTTACTGGATTTGTCTGAGTTTAATTCTGAAGGGCATCTAATGAGTAAAAAAATAAATAATTATAAGCCTTTTGAGGAATTAGCTAATACAAATAATGGTAGTTTGCAAGAGTCTTTTCTGTCGATGAAATCTATCTATGACTTTAATGCTAGATATGTTAAAGTCCCTTTTAGTTTTGGCTCATCTTCCGTTGGATTTTCTGTGAATTTCACAAAAAATTTATATATGGAATCTAGATCTTCATTAACTTTAAATAAAAGATTTGCTAACGTATCGACAAAGATTACTTATCCATTGATTCAAGAGTCTAGCGACGTTATAGCTAATGGATTTAAAACAACAACAGAATTTTTCGATCCAGACCCTAAAACAGGTGAATTTTTAAGAACTAAAACTAACCTACCTAACGGTACAAGCATCACTAATATCAAAATCCCAGCCTATGAGAACTACCCACAAATGGGATCTAAAGTAACCAATCCTAATAACAAAAACATGCTTACTCAAGAAGCGATGAGTATAACGATGTTAGGCTCAAAAACATTAAATGCAAGTATCACCACATGGAATGATAAGTGGTCTTATGTTGACGAGTTGGGCAACAAAACAAGCTCAAGAGCTGAATATCCGGTATGGCGTAAACACAAAAGCTATATATGGAGAGATGCGGTCAATCCAGTAACGGGTACTTACAATACTACAGTAGATAAGCATACGACTTACTTTGATTGGGGAGCAGGCATACCTACCAATGATAAATGGCAAGAAGTGTCGGAGATTACGGCTTATACCCATTGGTCGAGTCCAATTGAAACTAGAGACATTAACAACAATTTTGCCTCCTCTAAGTCGGTAGATTACGGTAGTAAAATAACAGCGTCAGGAAATGCTAAATATTCAGAGATGTATTATTCTGGAGCAGAGTATATTGCCTCTGGCAATATATTTGAAGGTGGTATTGGCGGTGCAGCGCATGTATCAACCGATAATGCACATACAGGCTTAGCATCAATAGCACTCACAGATTCAAATCAAAAAGCGTTTGAAATTAATGGTCAAGTAAGCAGTAGTTACGACGATTTAAGCAAAGCTTTTAGGCCACAAACGTATAAAGTATCTGTTTGGGCACACATTGAAGGCAATTATTTTCGTTACAGTTATTTGCAGCTTATCCTAAATGGAAGTGCAGTTCCTGTATCAGAATCAGAAAGAGCAGGAAAATGGATTTTATTAAACTACTATATCACACTAGACCCGAGTACAAATGTCAATTTGTATTTCAAGACAGGTGGTTCTTATTATGGATCAGAGCTTTACTTAGACGATTTTAGAATGCACCCTGTGAGTTCAAGCATGAGTAGTTATGTTTATGATCAACGTACAGACGAGCTCATAGCCATTTTAGATGCCAATAACGTAGGTACAGTGTATTGTTATGATAGTGGCGGACGCTTATGCACAACATATACCGAAGTATTTGGAACATGTGAAAGTTGTTCTGGAACCTCTTTCGAAGGCGCTGAGACAACAAGTGACAACCATTCTAGTGGTATAGGTGGCTTTAAACTTACCAGTAAAAATACCTATAACTATATAGGTGATGACAATGATAACTCTTGCTCTTGTATAGGCACTAATGAAAATCTACAACAAAAAGACTAGGTTACTAAAATAACAAACCCATGAAAACAGCAATTTTAATAATTTCCTGCTTTACAAGCATGTTTATACAGTCACAATCAAGCGATTTCATATTAGGAATTTGGAGATTTGATTATGATCTTTC
>CALLUG010000026.1 GCA_938011315.1 uncultured Flavobacteriaceae bacterium | reverse complement strand
ACAAAATAAGTTCGTAATTTTAGAGTAACAATACATAGGCAGTTTTTTAGATTAATAAATTGAATTTCAATGCCTTAATTTACTAAAAATCTGCCTTTTTTCCAATAAAAATCTGTCTAATTATTAATCGAACTCAGGTTTTTAGTTCTTTCACGAGACTACTTACGCTTTGAGATGGACGATATTCTATATGCATATGAACGTGGTCTTTACTTACTACTCCCTTCAAAATATTAACACCCTCTGCATCGCAAATCTGAATCAGAAGTGTTCTACATTTTTTTTGAACATCACCAGTCAAAACCGGATAAAGATATTTCGTACCCAAACTATAGTAATGTCAACCTTGAAATGGTTTTGATTTATACAATATCATTTTTTTATTTTACTAACCTTGTATTTGGATATGCAGCTTTCCAACCAAACCAAAACGCATTAAAGGTATGAATTCGCTCTAAAACATCACCTTTATCATTTTCTAAGCGATTTTCATAAACTGTCCATTGCTGGTTGTTTTCATCGGTAACAGTCTGTTGCTGGTCGTAGGTTTTAAACGTTAATGCTGCTGTGTTAAATACGCGATTAGCTCCTGTTTTGTCGGTAAGCACCACAAACTTACGATCACCTACTCGACCATGATATACAGGGTGTTTTTTTAAGTATTGTACCGAAATAGCTAAGGGTTTTTCTTGAAGTTCTGGGAAGCGAATGGCTAGTATTGACGCTTTATTTTTTAGCCTGTTACTAAGCTTTGGTACGTTAAACATAACATCGTCTGTAGCAAAATAATTTTTGTAAGCAATACCTTCGTCATAATTTCTTTTAAAACCTGTACTAAGGTTGAGCACTTTTGTATTAGGATGTCTTTTTTTCCACTCCGCCCAAGTAGTTGTTACTACACTCAAGTACTCAAAAGTTATGCCTTTGCCTACCAACGGGCCAAGAACTGGCGTTCCCCATAGGGTATTCCATAAGGATTGTGTTTTTTGGTCGTACATCAGTTTGTTAGATCGGTATAAAAAACCGCTAGTACCCACTTTGTATTTTATACCCTTGTGTTCTGTTTTGTATAAAATAACTGTACCGCAAAGCGTACAATATACTCCTGCAACATCTACACCTCCTACGCGATCTGTAAACATTTCATGCCAAGCCAAAATACGTTTAGGGTAAGCTCTAAAATCGCCATTAACTTCAATACCAAAAACAATATTACTATCTTGCAAGTAATTAGCGTCAGTTGCAGCTATCATTTCAGGGTTTCTAAGTGGTGGAATGCCGTCTTGCAAAACGCCTCCCCACCTAACCTCATCTAGTCTAATAGTCCGCTTACTTGCGTCTTGCCTGTTTAAAAAATATTTTGGAAAACGCTTATCTATATTAGCGTGTAATGCTGCTTTAAACTTATGATATTCTGGGATTAAACGCTCTTTTTTATTCCAAATCCAAGCATACCAAGCATTAAAATCGTAAGAAAAATTTTGATAGGTCTTTTTTTCTAATAGCTTTAAAAGGTCATTTCCAAACACTGTATTTAGTTTGAAGTAAAACAGTTCTAAAATCATAATTTCGTACTCAGGTTTCCAGTTTTTGTCAATATACTTTAAGTCTGCTAATTGCTCTTTTTTGTCTGTGGACGAAATAAGGTTAATAAAGTGCGTTAACTCTTCTGAGTGCCGGATATCGTTTTGAGAATAACTAGTAAAAAATGCTAGTAAAAGTACAGTTATTAAAGTAGGAAGTACTGCAATTTGCCTATGTGTATTCATAACCTGATTTTTAATTTGAGTCGTTATGGATAACTATTGCTAACTTGTAACCTTATAATAAGGTTATTGCTTTGTTTTGAACAAGTGGATTATTAGTCTCTTCTATACTGAGCTGTTTGTTCAAAAATGTATTCTAAAATTTTAGCCTCTTGTTCTGTAAATTCTACTCCTCGTCTTGCCATAACAATTTTAGCAACCTCAAAAGCTTTTTTGGTTAGGTAGCTTGTAAAACCTGAGTGCCCTCCCCAACTAAAACTAGGAATAAAATTACGTGGAAAGCCGCTGCCAAAAATATTAGCACTCACCCCCACGAGGGTTCCGGTATTAAACATTGTATTTATACCACATTTACTATGATCACCCATTATTAATCCACAGAACTGTAAGCCTGTTTTTGCAAATTTTTGTGTTTGATAATCCCAAAGCTTTACTTCGGCATAATTATTTTTAAGGTTAGAGTTGTTCGTGTCTGCACCCAAATTGCACCACTCGCCTAATACGGAGTTTCCTAAAAACCCGTCGTGTCCTTTGTTTGAGTACCCAAACAGCACGGAGTTATTAACCTCCCCCCCTACTTTACTATGTGGTCCTATTGTAGTGGCTCCATAAATTTTAGTGCCAAGCTTAAGGGTTGCGTTTTCGCATAGCGCAAAAGGGCCTCGCACAAGGCTACCTTCCATAATTTCTGCATGTTTGCCTATATATATAGGGCCTGAGCTTGCGTTAAGGCTTGCAAAATCTACCTTAGCACCTTCCTCCAAAAAAATAGATTCTGGATTAATACAATTAACGGAACTTGGTATTGGTTGCGAACGTCTATCTTTTGTTAGTAATGCAAAATCATCTTTTAGGGCTTCAGCATTTTTAGAAAATATATCCCAAGTAGTTTCTATGGTAATAGCTGTATCATTATAATCTATAGTATCGTAAGCTTCAAAATTAATTTCGTTTTGTGTTTGTTCAGAAAAAAAAGCAATAATTGTATTGCCCGATTTTATAACTTGGCATTTGCGCAATGTTTTAATTAATTTTACTAGGCTAGGTGTTGGTAAAAAAGACGCATTTATCATTACGTTGTTTTCAAACTCTACCATAGGGTATTTATCCGAAAGATAGTCTTCTGTAATTGTAGTGGTAGTGGTCTCTAAGTAGGTTTCCCATTTCTGTCTTATGGTTAGGATTCCCACTCTAATATCGGCTACAGGACGGGTGTAAGTAAGCGGTAATAAGGCATTACGTGCAGGACCGTCAAAAAGAATATAATTCATGATAATAAGGCGTTTTTGTAAACATAAAAAAGCCTATCTGTAATTAGAAAGGCTTTTTAAAAATATATTTTAAACTAAGTTTATTTTTTGAACTTAGCATATTTGTTTTTAAACTTATCAATACGTCCAGCGGTATCTATTAATTTAGATTTACCCGTGTAAAAAGGATGAGATGTTCGAGAGATTTCCATTTTAATTAATGGATACTCAACACCATCAACCTCTATAGTTTCATTTGTTTCTGCAGTAGATTTTGTTAAAAACACGTCATCGTTAGACATATCTTTAAATGCAATTAATCTATAATTTTCTGGATGTATACCTTTTCTCATCGCTAAATACTATTTACTTTGTTTTTTTAAGAGTTGCAAATTTAATTCTTTTTAGTAAACTAACAATAGTTTATGTATATTTTTATTTTAGGCTTTTTAGACTGTAACAATTTAGTATCTTTGTTTACTAAACTAACACTATCAACCTTAAATTTTAAAAATGGAAACATCAGCAAAATCTAGTGCTATCAATTATGGCTATTATCTAGCTATTACACTTGCAATACTAATCATTGTAGCCTACGTTATCAATTTGGAATACTTAGCTGGTGGTTGGTATTCAATATTATTGTTTGTAGCTGTTATTGTCTTTGGCATCCTATCGGTTGTAAAAGCAAAAGCAATTTCTGGCGGATATTTAAGTTTTAAACACAGCTTTACATCGTATTTTATTACCGTAGCAATTGGGCTATTTGCTAGTTCTTTACTATTTTATATCTTGTTTAATTTTATTGATATTGAAGCTGCAGAAACCGTAAAGCAAATTAGTATTGATGCACAAACAAAGAGTATGCAAGGATTTCTAGATGAAGATGCTTTAAATACAATGATAGATACTATGCAGGAGCAAAATAGTTATGCTATTTCCGCTTTGCTATTGGTGTTTTTAGTTCAGTTAATTATTCATAGTATTATTGGCTTAATTACGGCCGCTTTTATGAAAAAAAATCCGGAAAACGACTACTAAATATATGGACATATCGGTAGTTATACCACTACTTAACGAGCAAGAGTCTTTAGTTGAGTTACACGATTGGATTGTGAGTGTTATGCAATCTAACAATTTTTCTTATGATATACTTTTTATAGATGATGGTAGTACAGACAATTCATGGGAAATTATAAAAACTTTAAAACAAAATAATCCCAATGTAAAAGGAATTCGGTTTTTAAAAAATTATGGTAAATCTCAAGCCTTACACGCTGGGTTTTTAAGTGTAACAGGTGCGGTAGTGATTACAATGGATGCCGATTTGCAAGATAGTCCCGAAGAAATCCCTGAGCTTTACAAAATGATTACAAAAGGGAATTACGATTTAATTTCTGGATGGAAAAAAAAACGATACGACGCTATAATTACCAAAAACTTACCGTCCAAACTCTTTAATTGGGCGGCAAGAGTAACTTCGGGAGTTAAACTTCATGATTTTAATTGTGGCTTAAAAGCTTATAAAAATAATGTTGTGAAATCGATCAATGTTAATGGCGAAATGCATCGCTATATCCCTGTATTGGCAAAAAATGAAGGCTTTAGTAATATTGGAGAGAAAGAAGTACAACACCAAGCGCGTAAGTATGGTAAAACAAAATTTGGTATGGAGCGTTTTATTAACGGTTTTTTAGACCTCATTACAATATGGTTTGTGTCTCGTTTTGGAAAACGACCTATGCACTTCTTTGGGGCATTAGGGGCTTTTATGTTTGTTATTGGTTTAAGTTTTGCATTTTACTTAGGCATCGACAAACTGTTTTTAAATCCGCAAGGCAGACTAATTACCCAACGCCCACAGTTTTATATCTCTTTAATTACGATGGTAATAGGCACTCAGTTTTTTGTTGCAGGTTTTTTAGGCGAAATTATTTTAGGGTCTAAAGACGATAAAAACAATTACCGTATTAAAGACCGCCTAAACTTATAATCATCACACCATTATACAATACCAATAGTGTACCAATCACTTATTTTTATAATATTATAACATGCTATGACACCCACTAAACCCGAACTACTAGATAAGGTAAGCCTTTGGCTTAATGATACTTTTGATGCTTCCACACAGCAGGAAATTAACACCTTAATCATAGAAAATCCTAGCGTACTAGAAGATTGTTTTTATAAAAATTTAGAATTTGGTACAGGCGGAATGCGAGGTATTATGGGGGTGGGTACAAACCGAATTAACAAATACACCTTAGGTAAAAACACACAAGGTCTTAGTGATTACTTAAAAGATACTTTTAAAAATGAACTTATCAAAGTTGCCATTGCTTACGATTGTAGACATAACAGCACTTTGTTTGCAAACGTAGTTGCAGCAATTTTTTCTGCAAATGGCATAAAAGTCTATTTGTTTGAAGATTTACGTCCTACACCAGAGCTATCCTTTACTGTAAAACACTTAAACTGCCATTGCGGCATTGTGCTAACAGCCTCACATAATCCACCCGAATACAACGGCTATAAAGTATACTGGCAAGATGGCGGACAATTAGTACCACCACAAGATACTGCAATTATTGAATATATAAACAAAACAGAATATTCTGACATTAAGTTTAAAGCAAACCAAAAACTTATTAAACACATCGGAAAAGAAATTGACGACGCCTTTATTAAAGCCTCAATCCATAACGGAAGTTTTAATGTTTCTAAACAAGCAAAACAAAACCTAAATATAGTCTTTACTCCCCTTCACGGTACTGCAATTACTATTATTCCAGAAACCCTAAAACAAGCAGGCTACACTAATTTACATCTTGTAAAAGAACAAGCCATAGCGCATGGCGATTTTCCAACAGTAAACTCACCCAACCCAGAAGAACCAGAAGCTTTAAAAATGGCGCTACAATTAGCAAACAAAGTTAATGCAGACCTTGTTATTGGTACCGACCCAGATAGCGATAGATTAGGAATTGCAGTGCGCGACACAAACAATACCTTAGTAGTACTTAGCGGCAATGAAGCTATGGTATTAATGACCAACTTTTTATTGCAACAATGGCAAAAAGACGACCGACTAAAAGGAAAAGAATTTATAGCCACCACCATTGTATCTACACCCATGATGGCTGTTTTGGCAAAAGCATATCATGTTAATTACAAAGTTGGTTTAACTGGGTTTAAGTGGATTGCAAAAATGATTAAAGATTTTCCTAATTTAAACTTTGTAGGCGGAGGAGAGGAAAGTTTTGGGTACATGGTAGGAGATTTTGTAAGAGATAAAGACGCTGTTACAGCAGCTCTATTGGCTTGCGAAATTGCTGCCTTAGCAAAAACAGAGGGGAGCTCATTATACCAAAAGTTAATCGACCTATATGTGCAACACGGCCACCATAAAGCACGTTTAATAGCTATAACAAAAAAAGGAATTAAAGGTGCCGAAGCTATTAAACAGCTAATGCAAAACGCTCGTCATAACCCCCTAACTGTTGTTAATAACTCAAACGTAATTTGCATAGAAGATTACCAGACATCCATATCTAAAAATATAACAACAAAAAAAGAAACCGTACTAGAGATTCCTAAATCTAATGTTTTAATTTATTATACAGAAGATGGTAGCAAAATTGCCCTACGCCCAAGTGGTACAGAACCAAAAATTAAATTTTATATTAGCGTAAGCAATACACTAAACTCTAAAGCAGATTTTAATGCCTCCGAACATCTTTTAGACAAAAGAATCAATGCTATTATTAGCGACTTAAAATTAAATTATAATGAATTATTTTAAGCAAATACTACGCTTTGCAAAGCCTTATAAACAATATGCAATACTAAACATTATTGCAAATGTTTTTTACGCCTTGTTTGGTACTTTATCTATGATATCGCTTTTTCCGATGCTTAAAGTACTTTTTAACGATACTAAGGCGCTTAATACAAAACCCATTTGGAATGGTATTTCTGATCTAAAAACCTATGCAGAGCAATACCTAAATTATTTTGTTACCCAAAAAAGAAATGAAGGTACAGACGACGTTCTTGTGTTTATGGTAATTCTTATTGTATCTATTTTTTTACTAAAAAATCTATTTGGCTACTTAGCTATGTTTTTTATTACCTACTTAAGAAATGGTGTTTTAAAAGATATACGAAACGAGCTGTACCATAAAACAATGGCGCTCCCTATTGCTTATTATTCTGAGAAACGAAAAGGCGATACTATGTCTCGTATAGCGACAGATGTTTTAGAAATTCAACATTCGTTTTTATCCATTTTAGAACTTATCGTTAGGGAACCTTTAATGATTATCTTCACCATAGCATCGATGTTTCTTATTAGTGCAAAACTGACTTTGTTTGTATTTATCTTTATTCCTGTAAGCGGCTTTTTTATCTCCCTTATAGGGAAATCACTAAAGCGGAAATCTGGAAAGGTGCAAAAAGAACAAGGCATATTTTTATCTATCGTAGAAGAAACCTTATCTGGATTAAAAATTATAAAAGGATTTAATGCCGAAAAAATATTTGGACATAAATTTGAAACCTCTACCAATCGTTTTTATAAATTTTCAAACAGCTTACTTAACCGACAAAATTTGGCAGGTCCAACAAGCGAGTTTTTAGGCATTACCGTAATAGCAACGCTATTGTGGTATGGAGGGCAAATGGTACTTAAAGACAAATCGTTAGATGCTGGTTTATTTTTAGTCTATATGGGTCTTGCTTATAATATTCTTACTCCAGCCAAAGCAATAAGCAAAGCCAGTTATAAAATAAAAAAAGGCAACGCAGCAGCAGAGCGTGTTTTAGAAATTCTAAACACAGAATCTCCTCTTAAAGATAAAACAAACGCTATTACTAAAAGTAGTTTTAAAGATAACTTACTCATAAGCAATGTATCCTTTAAGTACGAAGACACTTATGTCCTCAATAATTTTTCTATAAAACTCAACAAAGGAAAAACACTCGCCTTAGTTGGACAATCTGGTAGTGGCAAATCTACTATTGCTAACTTGGTTACTCGTTTTTACGACATTAATAAAGGGAGTATAACTATAGATGGACAAGATATAAGAGCACTTAGTAAGCACTCGTTACGTAACTTAATAGGCTTAGTAACACAAGACTCTATATTATTTAACGATAGTATAAAAAACAATATGCTTTTAGGACAAAAAAACGCAACAGATACAGATATTATCGAAGCGCTAAAAGTTGCTAACGCTTGGGAGTTTGTAAAAGAGTTACCCAACGGGATAGACACCAATATAGGAGACTCGGGCAACAAACTGTCTGGAGGACAAAAACAACGCCTAAGTATTGCACGTGCTGTACTTAAAAACCCTCCTATTATGGTACTAGATGAAGCAACATCGGCACTAGATACCGAAAGTGAGCGCTTAGTACAAGATGCCCTAGAAAATATGATGAAAAACAGAACCTCAATCGTTATTGCGCACCGACTTTCTACCATACAAAACGCAGATCATATTATTGTAATGCAAAAAGGTGAAATTGTAGAGCAAGGAAAACATGAGCACTTACTGGGCTTAAAAGGTGTTTATAACTCTTTAGTAAAAATGCAATCCATCAATACGCCTACCGAATAAGAGTACAAAAAACAAGGACATTATACGCTTAGTAAAAGAGGATTTATAACATTAAACCATTATTAATTTATATCGTCTAAACATAAAATGATGTAGTGAGCAACGAAAAAGAACTTGTATCAAACCTAAAAAACCCTAAAACCCTAGACAACGCATTTAAAGTCTTAGTAGGCTTATACAAAGAACGTTTGTACTGGCATATAAGAAAAATAGTGATTTCTCACGATGATACAGACGATGTGCTGCAAAACACTTTTATTAAAGTTTATAAAAACATTATCAACTTTAAAGGCGACAGCAAACTATTTTCGTGGATGTATCGCATTGCAACCAATGAGGCTATAACCTTCCTCAATAAAAAAGCAAAACGATTATCAGTATCTAGTGAAGAAGTAAAACTTACGGCAATTAATAACTTAGAATCGGATGTTTATTTTGAAGGCGACACTATTCAGCTTAAATTACAACAAGCTATAGCAACCTTACCACAAAAACAACAACTCGTATTTAATATGAAATATTTTGATAACATTACATATAAAGATCTTTCAGAAATATTAAAAACCAGCGAGGGCGCATTAAAAACATCATACCATTTGGCCGTTAAAAAAATTGAAGCTTTTTTAACTAGCCATTAAACGTTTTATGCAAAACAAGGTCTAAATTACTAAAGCATACATTATTGTTTACAAAAACGAATATGAAACAGCTATTAAAAAATATAAAACACTCAGGATTTTCTACTCCAAAACAATATTTTGCCACTTTAGAAAAAAAGCTATTGCCAATGGGCAAAACTAAGCCTCTTGAAGCTACTTCAACAGGGTTTAAAGCACCTAATAATTACTTTAATACCCTAGAAAATAAAATACTAATCAAATCCATAACACAGCAAAAAAACACAATATCACTCTTATTTAACAAAACAAACTTAATATACTTAACAGGGGTAGCTGCAGCACTTATAATTAGTTTTAATATCTATAAAGCACAACCAACACTAGGATTTAATACAATTAACCTTGAACTTGTAGAACATTATCTTTTTGAAACCGAAATCCCTTCGGAAGAAATGGTAAGCCTATTTACAAACGAAACATTAATAAACGATGAATTTACACAAAATAACATTACAGAAGAAGCTATTGAAACGTATCTCTTAAACGATGATATAGATGCTCTGCTAACAGAATAAGACATATACTATGAAATACATTGCTACACTACTCATTTTATTAATTACCTTAAGCGCCTATTCGCAAGACGAATTAAAAAAAAGACACGACAGGTTAAAAGCCTTAAAAGTATCTTACATTACAGAACGCTTAGATTTATCCGCACAAGAAGCCGAAAAGTTCTGGCCAATATACAATAGGTACCAATCAAAACTTCATGATATGAGAAAAGAACTAAGAGCAATGTTTAACAATAAAGATGACATTTCTACCGATAACAAACTATCGTTAAGCCTAATACAAAAACACCTTAATACTGAAGAAGAAAAAACTTTATTACTCAAATCCTTAGTTAGTGATTTAAAACCTATTTTATCTTCAGGAAAAATTTGGAAGTTAATTCGTAGTGAAGAAGGCTTTAGACGTAAGCTCATACAAGAGTATAGAAAAAGACAAAAAGAAAGTAATATGCCTTAAAAAAAACTATGAAAATTCAGCTTAAATACACAACGAGTTTGGTTATCTTTTAGCATAAAGACAGGTTGTTCAAAACACACTTTTACTATAGCCTATTTAATTTTTTTTACTCGTTTTAGTTCCAATAAGTTGGTAGCGTTAATACCTAAGCCACTAACATTTTTTCGTGTAAACCGAATTGCTTCGTCGTAAAACATCGTAATTACAGGGGCAGTTTGCATTACCAAAGAATCCATTTTGGTATATAACAATTTTCTTTTTTTAGGATCTACCTCTGCGTATGCTTGTTCATACCAAGTATCAAATAGCGCATTACTATAATGTGTGTAATTAGGGCCATTAGGAGCAAAGTTTTTACTATAATACAAAGACAAGTAATTTTCGGCATCAGGATAATCTGCAATCCAACTCGCCCTAAACACGTCTAACTTATTATTTGCCTTTTCGTCTTTAAGCGTTGATGCAGGAACAACATTAATTACAACTTGTAGCCCAGATTTTTGTAATTCTCTTTGTATATACTCACAAAAACTTAAATAGTTGCTGCTAGTGGTTATGCTTATTTTTGGATTTTTAATACCCGTTTCAGATTTAAATTTATGAATTAACGCCTTGGCTTTTTCTGGTTCATAAGTGTACCCTATTGTTGCATCGTGACCAAGTAAACCTTTAGGAATAAACCCGCCATGAGCTGCAATACCAACGCCATTACGCAGGTAAGTCATCATTTTTTTTCTATCAAATCCGTAGTTGACAGCTTGGCGTATTAATGTCGATTGAATTTCTACGCGATTAGATGCCATATTAAATCCCAAATATTCGGTGTTTAAATAAGGTCCTCTAAGCATTACTACCTCTTTGGAGTAACGTTGTTGTAAGCGCCCATCTGCTGTTAATATTTCATCTTTGTACGATGCGTCTAACCCAGAAACAACATCGATATTGCCCTGAGCAAACTGCAAAAACTCACTTTGTTTATCGGGCAAAAAAGTAATGGCTACTGCCTCTAGGTACGGTAAGCGCTTTCCCTCTATATCTTTTTCAAAATATTCAGTATTTTTTCTAAACACCAGTTTAATGTTTTCTTCCCAACGTTTAAACACAAAAGGGCCTGTACCTATAGGCTGCGATCTAAAATCTGCGCCATAATGTGTTACAATTTCTTTTGGGACGACAGAGCAGTATTTCATTGTTAACAAACCTAAAAACGCAGGGAAAGCTTGTTTTAGTTGTATTTCAAAAACACTATCATTTACAGCCTTAAAGCGATCTACTTTATTAAGCACCCAACTCCCCGGTGAAGCTATTTTTTTGTCTCGTAATCTATTAAAACTGTACTCAAAATCTTTAGCCACCACATTACGAGTTTCTAACTTACCAAACAAATGGTGTTTATGAAACATAACATCACTTCGCAACAAAAAAGAATAAGTTAAAGCATCTTTAGAAATTGTCCAAGACTTAGCAATACTAGGAATAACGTTTAAACTATCATCCATCTCAACCAACCCATTAAACAGTGCATTTGTAGCCCAAATATCTGCCAAATCTTTAGAAAAAGCAGGGTCTAGAGAACTTATATTTTTATGTTGATTATACTTAAAAACAAGATGATTTTTGTTAGTATCAGGGGCTTGACTACAAGACAACACAAGTGTACATATATAGCTCAGTAAAGCTATAGTTTTTATTAGTACAAATGGGGTTCTATAAGGTTTTATCATTTTATTTAATAGTTGTAAATTTGCCATAACAAACAAGGTTTACGACACTGTAAATATAACTAATACCAAAACAATTTTGCTGTAACAATGACAAATCGCAAGAAAGTGGCTTTTTATACCCTAGGCTGTAAGCTCAATTTTTCTGAAACCTCTACAATTGCTAGAAATTTTAAAGATGAAGGTTTTGAACGAGTTAGTTTTGAGGATAAAGCTGATATTTATGTTATTAACACTTGCTCGGTAACAGAAAACGCAGACAAGCGGTTTAAAACTATTGTAAAAAAAGCACTTAGCACAAACAACGACGCGTTTATAACAGCAATAGGATGTTATGCACAACTAAAGCCACAGGAGTTGGCTAAGGTTAATGGTGTAGATTTGGTGCTAGGAGCTACCGAAAAATTTAAACTTACAGACTACCTAAACGACCTTACAAAAAATGATTTGAGTGAGATACATTCTTGCGAAATTGAAGATGCTAATTTTTATGTAGGAAGTTACTCTATAGGAGATCGAACCCGTGCTTTCTTAAAAGTACAGGATGGTTGTGATTACAAATGCACCTATTGTACCATACCCCTGGCAAGAGGAATTTCACGAAGTGATACTCTAGAAAACATCTTACAAAACATTAAAGAGATTTCTAAAAAAGGGATAAAAGAAATTGTACTTACAGGAGTAAATATTGGAGATTACGGCAAAGGTGAATTTGGAAACAAAACACATCAACACACTTTTTTTGATTTAGTACAAGCCTTAGACAATACAAAAAATATAGAGCGTTTACGCATATCATCTATAGAGCCTAACTTACTAAAAAACGAAACAATACAATTTATTTCAAAAAGTAAAATTTTTGTTCCGCACTTTCACATCCCATTACAAAGCGGTAGCAATCACATTTTAAAATTAATGAAACGACGTTACTTGCGAGAAATATACACCAATAGAGTACAAGAAATAAAAAAACTAATGCCTCATGCTTGTATAGGTGTAGATGTTATTGTTGGGTTTCCTGGCGAAACTGATGCACATTTTCTAGAAACGTATCATTTTTTGAATACCTTAGAAATTTCTTACTTACATGTATTTACTTACTCTGAGCGTGATAATACTGAAGCTGCAAATATGCAAGGCAGTGTAGCTAAAAATATAAGAACAAAACGAAGTAAAATGTTAAGAGGATTATCGGTAAAAAAACGTCGCGCATTTTACGAAAGCCAACTAAATACAAATCAAACCGTTTTGTTTGAAAGTGAAAACAAAGAAGGCTACATTCACGGATTTACAAAAAACTATGTTAAGGTTAAAACACCTTGGAATCCAGAATTAATTAACACCACACACCAAGTCACATTAAGTCGTATTGATATCGATGGTTTAGTTAGGTTTAATTTTATAAATTAAATTCTAATCCCTACAGGAAGCATACGCTTATAACGTCTGTTTTTTCTAATAAATTTTGCAATTGGTGGGCTAGTAGGTACAATACTAATATTCCTATCGGCAATATTCTCCATCACTAGAGTTAAAAAATCGTTGACAAAAACATCATTATCTGCAGTCTCTGGCACAATAAGCTTTGTTAAAAATATTTTTCTGTCTTGAAGAGAATATTCAATTTTTGCTAATTCATTATCTACCTTTAATTCAAACTGACGTAAAAAATCATTATCAACCAATTCAAGCGTATCTATCATAATTAATGTTTTTATTTAGCCTAGCAAGTAGTATATTGCGTAGTTTTGCGGTGCAAATGTACAAAAAAATATTTAATACTAAATTGATACTTAGTAAACTATGAAACGAAATAGAATTCATGTTTATTTAATGCCTGGGTTAGCTGCAAACCCAAGCATTTTTGAATCTATAAAATTACCTGAGTCTGAGTTTAAAACTCATTACCTAAAATGGCTTATGCCCTCAAAAAAAGAAACTTTAGAACATTATGCTTTACGTATTTCTAAAAACATAAAACACGAAAACCCAATTTTAGTAGGCGTATCTTTTGGAGGCATTTTAGTTCAAGAAATGAGCAAACATATAAATGTAAAAAAACTTGTTATTATTTCTAGTGTAAAAACAAATCAGGAGTTTCCTAAACACATTAAAATTGCTAAAGCCATTAAGCTATACAAGTTATTACCCACCAAACTTATTAAAAACATAGATAGGCTTGCAACCTATAGTTTTGGAAAAACAACAACTAGATCTATAGCTTTATACAAAAAATACCTATCTGTAACCAACCCGCATTATTTAAAATGGGCTATAAAACAATTAGTAACTTGGACTCAAAAAACACCTATAGAAAACATTATACATATTCATGGAGAAAGCGATAACATATTTCCTATAAAAAATATATCCAATTGTATTAGCCTTAAAGGAGGTTCGCATATTATGATTATAACTAAAACTAAATGGTTTAATACTAACTTACCAATAGTATTAAAACAATAAAGGATAAGGCAAATCATATATTTTTTTATACATTAGTAGCATAATTTTAAACCTAATAATGATAGCCCTAAAAAAAATCTTAACAGTTGTTGGTTTTATTACTCTAACATTACTTATTTCCTCCGCTTTTCAAAAAGCTCCCAAAGATAACCTTTCAAATAATGAGGTTACAAATGATTATAATGTTTATGCTTTAAGCATTCCTAACAATCTCAATTTTTCTGGAGAATCATTACCATTAAGCGACCCAGAAGTTTTTGAGCGTATGGACCGAGAGTTGCTAGTTAATACCTATTGGCAGTCCAATGGCTTGCTCATGTTTAAACGGGCTAACAAGTACTTCCCTATTATAGAGCCAATCCTTAGAGAATATAACATTCCGGACGATTTTAAGTATCTAGCTGTTATAGAAAGTGGTTTAACAAATGCTGTGTCGCCAGCTGGAGCAAAAGGATTTTGGCAAATACTAAAAACAACTGCTAGAGAGCATGGCTTAGAAGTTAATGCAAATGTTGACGAACGTTACAATCTTGAAAAAGCTACTGTAGTTGCCTGCCAATACTTCTTGAAAGCAAAAAAAGAATTTGGCTCATGGACTCTTGCAGCTGCTTCATATAACGCAGGAATATCAGGAATTTCTAAACGATTGAAGTCTCAAAACGTCGATAATTACTACGATTTACTTTTAGGACAAGAGACAGGGCGTTATGTTTTTAGAATTGTTGCTTTAAAAGAGATCTTAAATGCACCAGCTAAATACGGTTTTAACTTCAAAACCAAAGACTTGTACAAAACAATTCCAACGTACAAAGTAGCTGTAGATACTGCGGTAACAGATTTTGTAAAGTTTTCTAAACGTTTTGATATTACTTACAAAATTTTAAAAACACACAACCCATGGTTAAGAGACGCACACCTTAATAATAAATCTCGTAAAAAATACCTTATTGAAATTCCCGAAGAAGGTTATTATTAATCTTTCTTACCTCTGTCGTCCGCCACGCTGCTGACGATGACCACCAAAATGCTGATTAGGAACTGATGCTTTTTTCATTTGTCCTTTCATCATTTTTATTTGGTCTGTCAGCATACCACGTTTATCTAATTTTTGGGCTTCAGTTAGTAATTTTTGAGCCTCCTGCTTACGCCTTTTAGAAAAGGCTATCCCTGCCAAATTCAACTTTGCCATAGCCAAATCATGATCCATAGATAAACCCATAGAAATAGCATGTTTAAAATATTTTTCAGCCTCATTCATATTTGTCTGAGAAACCATAACCCCATTTAAGTAACTGTGATAACCTTGTTGTTTTTTTGTTAAAGCAGATTTTGGATTCTTAATTTTATCAAGCCATTTTTTTGCACCAGTAAAATCTTGTTTTCGTAATTTTAAAAACGCTAGTAAAATAAATTCATTCTTAAAATATAAAAAAACAAAAATAAGAGACAGTAAAATATACATAATACCATTACCAATATAACCTTCAGTAAATTGGTACACAGAAAACGCAATAAGTAATACTACAATAAGTAGTTTTAGCTTTTTATTATACATTATTTTCAATTTAATTTTTAGAGTCGCAAAGGTAGTAAAAACAATTACAAATATTTTTAATTATAGATTTGTTAGAGTAAAAACTCTTTGTATATTTGCGCCCAGTTTTATAGTACATTTTTATAATGTATCAACAATTTAGGTAAAGACCATTTTTAAAGATATAAAGTAATGAGCAAAAGAACATTTCAGCCATCAAAACGAAAAAGAAGAAACAAGCACGGATTTAGAGAAAGAATGGCATCTGCAAATGGCAGAAAAGTCCTTGCACGTAGAAGAGCAAAAGGCAGAAAAAAAATATCTGTATCCTCAGAAGCTAGACATAAAAAATAATGATTTATAATTGTTAATATAAAAAAGGTGTTACTTAACGGTAGCGCCTTTTTTTATGTCAACTAATCTAAACGCTCAAAATAAATTAAAGTAAAACAGCAAATTATAATAAAATGCCAAAAAATTCAAAATTAAAGTCTATTCTAATTATTGGTTCAGGGCCTATTGTTATTGGTCAAGCATGTGAGTTTGATTATTCAGGATCTCAATCGTTAAGATCGCTTAAAGAAGACGGAATTGAAACTATTTTAATCAATTCCAATCCTGCTACAATTATGACAGATCCTTCGATGGCAGACCACGTGTATTTGCTACCCTTAAACACCAAATCGCTTATAAAAATACTAAAAGCACATCCACAAATAGATGCTGTACTTCCTACCATGGGTGGGCAGACAGCTTTAAACTTATGTATTGAAGCCGATGAAAAAGGCATTTGGAAAGATTTTGGGGTTGAACTAATAGGTGTTGACATTAACGCCATAAATATTACAGAAGACCGAGAGCAGTTTAGAGAATTAATGGGTAAAATAGGCGTCAATATGGCACCTCAAGCCACAGCAACCTCATTCTTAAAAGGAAAAGAAATTGCACAAGAGTTTGGATTTCCGTTGTGTATTAGAGCTTCTTATACCTTAGGAGGTGCTGGAGCAGCTATCGTTTATGATGAAGAAGATTATGATAAGTTATTACGTAGAGGACTGGAGATTTCTCCAATACACGAAGTCATGATAGATAAAGCCATGATGGGCTGGAAGGAGTACGAATTAGAACTACTTCGAGACAAAAATGATAATGTCGTCATTATTTGCTCTATAGAAAACATGGACCCTATGGGGATTCATACAGGAGATTCTATTACAGTAGCCCCAGCGATGACACTTAGCGATAAAACATATCAAAAAATGAGGGATATGGCTATAAAAATGATGCGTAGCATTGGCGATTTTGAAGGAGGCTGCAACGTACAATTTGCTGTAAGCCCAGACAAAAACGAAGACATTATTGCTATAGAAATTAATCCTCGTGTATCACGCTCGTCAGCACTAGCAAGTAAAGCCACTGGATATCCTATTGCAAAAATAGCAACAAAGCTTGCCATTGGATACACCCTAGACGAACTAGACAACCAAATTACAAAATCTACTTCGGCCTTATTCGAACCTACTCTAGATTATGTTATCGTAAAAATACCACGCTGGAATTTTGATAAATTTGAAGGCTCCGAAAGAACATTAGGCTTACAAATGAAATCCGTAGGCGAAGTTATGGGTATAGGACGCTCGTTTCAAGAAGCCTTGCACAAAGCCACTCAATCGCTCGAAATTAAACGAAATGGCTTAGGAGCAGATGGAAAAGGATACACCGATTACAACCAAATTATCGAAAAACTAACACATGCAAGTTGGGATCGTGTTTTTGCAATTTACGACGCTATTGAAATTGGTATACCACTAAGTCAAATTTACGATATCACAAAAATTGATATGTGGTATCTAAAACAATACGAAGAATTATTTTTGTTAGAAAAAGAAATCTCTAAGTTTACAATACAAACTATTGATAGAGATTTACTGCTAGAAGCTAAACAAAAAGGCTATGGCGATAGGCAAATTGCACATATGCTAAACTGCCTAGAGAGTGAAGTGTACAACAAAAGGGAAGAACTTAATATACAACGTGTATACAAGTTAGTAGATACCTGTGCAGCAGAGTTTACCGCAAAAACTCCTTACTATTATTCCACGTTTGAAAACAGTATCGAAACTCCCTCTGGAGTGCAATACACACACAACGAAAGTATTGTTAGCAACAAAAAGAAAGTTGTGGTTTTAGGCTCAGGACCAAATAGAATTGGACAGGGCATTGAATTTGACTATTGCTGTGTGCACGGGGTTTTAGCAGCAGCAGAATGTGGTTACGAAACCATTATGATTAATTGTAATCCAGAAACCGTATCTACAGATTTTGATACCGCAGACAAACTGTATTTTGAACCTGTATTCTGGGAGCACATTTATGACATTATTCGTCATGAAAAACCAGAAGGTGTTATCGTACAATTAGGAGGCCAAACAGCATTAAAATTGGCAGAAAAACTAACTAAATACGGTATTAAAATTATTGGAACCAGTTTTGAAGCTTTAGATCTTGCCGAAGATCGAGGAAGTTTTTCAAGCCTATTAAAAAAGAATAATATCCCCTACCCCGAATTTGGAATCGCAGAAAATGCAGACCAAGCTCTAGCCTTAGCAGACAAATTAGACTTCCCTATTCTAGTAAGACCTTCCTACGTATTAGGGGGGCAAGGCATGAAAATTGTAATAAACAAAGAAGACTTAACAGAGCATGTGGTCGATTTACTAAGACGAATGCCAAACAATAAGTTACTACTAGATCACTACCTAGATGGCGCTATAGAAGCAGAAGCAGATGCCATTTGCGATGCCGATGGCAATGTATATATTATAGGTATTATGGAGCATATAGAACCTTGCGGCGTACACTCTGGAGACTCTAATGCAACCTTACCCGCTTTTAATTTAGGTGATTTAGTAATGCAGCAAATTATAGACCATACACATACTATAGCAAGAGCATTAAACACCGTAGGCTTAATCAATATTCAGTTTGCTGTAAAAGAAGATACTGTGTATATTATTGAAGCCAATCCAAGAGCCTCTAGAACAGTGCCTTTTATTGCAAAAGCATACAAAGAACCTTATGTAAACTATGCTACAAAAGTAATGTTAGGAGAAAAAAAAGTAACAGACTTCAACTTTAACCCTAAGTTAGAGGGGTATGCAATTAAGCAACCTGTGTTTTCTTTCAATAAATTTCCAAATGTAGACAAGCGTTTAGGTCCAGAAATGAAAAGTACAGGAGAAAGTATTTTGTTTATAGACAATTTGAAAGATGATGAGTTTTATGATTTGTATTCTAGACGAAAAATGTATTTAAGCAAGTAGTTTTTTATATACACTACAAGTTTATTGCATCGTAAATTCGTAATCTTACAAATGCGTAGTTTAACTTTGTTTTTAGGCTAAGGCAATTTTAGAAGTATTTTATTTTAGAAGAGAGAAAAGTTTTTACACCAATTGTTATTTAAAATAAGTTATAAATAATTTGGAATATATTGTGTTTAGATGACGTAGAAAACCTAAATATAGCCTTAGTTACGTTTAGGTTTTATAGTGGTATATAGACGCAATAGAAACGTATGATATGGCTTATTTTGACTAATAATTAACGTCTTAATGTAAAGTGGCTTCTTACTTCTCTACCGTCCTCTAGTTGCACCCTAAACCAGTAATCGCTAGTTGGTAATGGTCTCCCATTAAACGTTCCGTCCCATCCTTGAGATGACGGAGACAATTCACTTAATAATTTCCCATACCGATCAAATATATATATAATTGTATTAGGTTGAAATTGATCACTAACTCCTTGAACTTGCCAAAAATCATTAAACCCATCGCCATTTGGTGTGAAAAACGGAGGAAAACCTATTACTGAAACTTCAATAGAAGCAATACCACAACCATTTTTATCTCTTACAAAAATGGTATGAAATCCTGGACTTACATTTTCAAAAAAGGGTTCGTCTTGGTATGGACCAAAATCATCGTCTAGTGCAAATTCGTAATCTCCTTGTCCCAAATTATTATTAGCGTTATTAATAGTAATTGTATTATTGTCTGAAATGTCTACAATTTCAATATCCTCTTGAGTTATAGTTGCCATTTCTGAAAAACCAACAAACACCTCTTCCGTTCTAGAACAATTTTCTGTAGAGGTTAAAGTAACAGAGTAAGTTCCGGGAATTGAAATTATTAGTACAGAGTCTGTAGAAATTGTATTTCCACTCTCATCTACCCATTGATATGTAAATACCTCATTTGGATTAGCCTCTTGAGGGTCTAATATTACCCTAGAGTTTGGATCTGATATACATAAAATTTCTGTATTATCAATCGTGAAATTCGGCAAGGCATTAACCACAAACTCAAGGTTGGTCGTAGCAGTACATGCTGTGTTTACCGGATTACTAACCTGCGCAATTATTGTTTGTGTGCTTGAAACAAAGGGATTAGGTAATGGGCTTGGCAGTTCAGCACCCGATGCATCAAAATAATGCACCTCAAAGCCTGTTTGTCCATTAAGAAGGGTGGTCTCTATATTGGAGGTGTCAAAACTATGCAGCCCATCTGTGTCACTACCACCATCATCACCATCGCATACTGCGGGTAGTACTACTGGATTTGCTTGTGGGGAGGCATCTACAACAAACTCTAATGTCGTTTCATCAAAACAAGCTCCCGAAGGATCATTAGTAGTCCCGTTAGTTACAACAATACGTATGGTTTGACTACTGGTTAAAAAAGGATTAGGCAATGGA
>CALLUG010000025.1 GCA_938011315.1 uncultured Flavobacteriaceae bacterium | reverse complement strand
CTAACTTCTGTGCTAAACTCCACTTCTTGTATTTCATATCTCAAATATATTTATTTGAAATTTAAAATATCACTCCGAATTAATAAGGGGCTAAATTAGGAGCTAAGACCTAGCAATAAACTATACATAATGTTAGCTTTTGTACTGGCACGTCATATTGGACATTGTTTTTTAATTTTTTTACTACGTCTGAGTAAAATCAGATGCAGGTTATACTTGGTTATCAAAATCCGACTGAATAACGTGTCAAATTTTATTTTTAGTATCATAGGAAATCAGATAACGACAAGGTGCTTTTATATTTGAGTAATCACGTACTGCTGACTTTAGTCAGATTTAGAAACCTATAGCACTTTAGTTCATAGTGGTTTAGTTTTGAAAATTACTGCTTGGGCAACAGATTGTTGTTAGGAATAGTTACTTGTTTACTTTTTTAAATTATAGAATCAGTTACAGGAAGAATTGTAGTAGTTTACTATTTCCTCTAAATCTTCTTTTTTTAATTCTTTATTTTTAATTTTAGCTTGTAAACTTGGGCAATCCTTAAAATAATCTGAAGCTCTATTTTTAAAAGATTTTGTTAGGCTAATTTGATTAAAAACTTTTGGTCTTTTGCCTTCTTTCAGAAGCATAATTTCGTTGTGATCTAAAAAATAAATTGGTGAGGATACTACTGCGCTATTTGGAACACTTGGATGATCTGGGAAAATTGTATTTCCAGCACTTTGAATTAAAATCGTTCTTCCTACTAATCTCAACTTTCCATCAACAATTAACTCTACAAAGCCTAATTTGGTCTGTTTTTCATTAAGGTATATTGGGATGTATTTTGCTTTCTTTATTTTAGTGACTTTTTTGCCATTCTCTTTTTCTTTATATTCAATTGTGAAGATGATATAGTCAACTTTGTCAGGTGTATATTTTGATTTCTTTCCTTTTTTAGTAGTTCTAAATTTAACTTTTTCTTTTTTCAGGTTAATAGTTTTACTCATCATTGTTAAACTCGCCTCACCATTTAAAACAGTACCATTTTTCAAATGAACATCTGCTTTAGTCCATCCATATTGAGCTGATAATTGTAGAGGGAAGATTAAGATTATAAGTATATATATTGTTTTTTTCATAATAAATTGTTTTATCATAGTTTCATAATTATTGCCAATGTCTCAATGTATGGTTTATTGCATTTTTTGGCGTCTAAAATAGTAAATAAATCAAAAACATTTGAAAATTCTATAGAATTTTATAAACGAGATAAGCCCTAGTTAATGTTTAATTTAGCTATAATCATCGCAGATGGCGTCATAAGATTACAAAACAAGACTTAAAGAATGATTATTCATTTATAGCAGGAGATTCCAAACTTACTAACGAACTTTTCAATTTTTAAAAGAGTAGGTTGAGACTCGAGAAGACACTATTTTAATCTCCAAAAAATTAATGTGTACTTTTAACATAAAACCTAGCGAGCCTAACTAAAAAAGTCTTGCTAAATAATCGTAATGCTCTCCTTTAGTAATAAGTTGGCAGTGTAAACCAATATTGTTACTCAATTCTTTTAAGGTTTCAAAGTCGAGATATAACCATTTTAAATTAAATTCTGTTTTGCCTTTATAACTTAAAAAATAATCTAACTCTCCGTAATAGTTAGAGTTTGTGTCTAGCCAGAAACCGCCATCATCGTCTTGATACATATACTTTATATCTGAGGAGTCTATTAATATCTGCCCTTTTGGATTAAGTAAATTTTTTAAATGTTTTAAGTAATTTGGAGCAAGGCATAGTTTTTTAAAAATGCCTGTACCATTCATAAGTAATAAAATAGTATCAAAGGTTTTAGCTTCGTCTAGTAAATCTATTAATTCATAATCTGCTAGTCCTCGTTGCTTACAAACTTCAATAGCGCCTTTTGAGATATCGATGGCTTTGACTTCAAAACTGTTGTTTTGTAAATACAAACTATGGTTGCCAGCGCCACAGCCAACGTCTAAAACTGTTCCTTGGCATAGTGCTAAAGCTTGTTGCTCTAGTTTAGGCATATTGTGATAAGATCTAAATAGGTAGGGTAGTGGCAGTATATCTTCTTCAGAAATAGAAGTAGAAGTTATAAGATCCTCTGTGTAATTTCCATTATGATAGTCCATTAAGGCTTGCCCAAAAATATCTTTCATTATTTTATTATAAATGTTGCTATCTTGTTTTGCAAGGTAATACCAATGATGACTCAAAATAAGCTATATCATTCGTTTCTATTGCGTCTATAGATCAAAATATAAAGCCCTAAACGTAACTAAGGGTATGTTTTCTATTTCATCTAAACATAGTATATTCCGAATTGTTTATAGCTCATTTTGAATAACAATTGGTATAAATTTATTTTTTATCAATGTAGTTGATATAAAAAAACTCAAGCAGAACTTTAATTCTGCTTGAGTTTTTTTAATAGTTATAAAACAGTTCAAAAAGCACTATTGTTTTGGTTTTATAACAATTTCGTATTGTTGTCCATTTTTTAAGATGGCTTTTGTAAACTTTTTAAGGTCTGATGCTTTAATAGAATTTACAATGTTTTCAAAGTTTTTGGCATCATTCATATTATAGCCTTCACGGAAGTAATTTCTTAACAAAGTCATATCATATCGGTTATAGTCTTGCTGCTCTTTTCTGTCTTTAATGAGCGTAGCAAGGACTTTATCTAAATCTTCTTGTTTAATATCGCCATTGGCTACTTTTTTTATTTCTTGATGTACTATGGTAACTAAGTCTTCAATTTTGTCAGGGTTGCCATCAAAAGATACAGATACAGAAGCCTCTCCAGTAGGTCTTTTAGACATTCTAGCAAATGCACTTGCGCCATAAGTACCACCTTCGTCTTCTCTTAATGTTTCGGTATATCTTAGTTGTAAGACACTCCCTAAAACTCTAGCGATAAAAGTGTTTTTTAAGCTGTACTTCATATCGTTTTTGTAGGATATTCTAACGGTACTTTTGGGGTCTTCCATTTCAAGATATACATCTTTATCTATTTTAGGGCTTATCCAGTCTGTTGAATTATCTTTCCAATTTTCTTTTGTACTATTTGCTGGGATACTTGCTATATATTTTTCTAATAAGGGTTTTAGTTTATCTTTTTGTACATCTCCTACAATAAAGAAGTCAAAATCTGCTGCATTATTAAATCTACTCTTATATATAGCCTGTACTTTATCAAAAGAAATATCTTTTACAAAATTGGCGTCAAATAATCGCTCTTTTGGATTATTCTTACCATATATAGCGGTAGTTACGCTGTCCTGTATTTTTACATTAATATTTTTACTTCTCGCTATTAGAGCATTATCAATATTTCCCATTAATACTTTGTAACTGTCTCTATCAAAGCGTGGTTTTACAAAACGTAAATGTGTCATTTGTAACAAAGTTTCTACATCTTTAGTTGTTGAGTTTCCTGTAATATTTTCTGTTAACTCTCCAAGGCTAACTCTTGTAGAAGCTGTTTTGCCAGCTAGTACTTTTGGTAGGTCTGCTCTAGAGTAATCGCCTAGTCCTGAAAAATCGGCAACATTGCCCATAAGGTTTGCAGATGGGATATCTGCATCACTAACTAACGACATACCACCATAGCTTACAGCGCTTAGTTGCACTTGATCTTTATTTTTGTCTACAAATTTGTAATATACTTTTACGCCATTGCTAAGTGTAAATACTGTAGCACCTATGTTTGCTTCTTCTGTTTCTGATGTAATGCTTCCGCTTGTGATATTTAATCCAGAAACTAATGTTTTTCCACTAAAGCCATCTTCGTAAGCAGCTAATGAGCTGTTATCTTCTGACGCCTTTATTATACTTAAAGCGTCTTCTTTGGTTAAGTTTTTGTTTCCTTCTACACCTGTAACAGTTAAGGTTCTATTCTTCTGGGTATAAAGTGCTTTAATTGTTTGGTGTAAGTCATCTTTAGTTAAGGTAGAAAAGAGTTGTTTAACAATCTCGTATTCTCTTACGATATCGGTTAAGTTTTCATTTTCTAAGTAATTTTGTTGTATAGTTCTTACAATAGCTCCATGGGGAAGATCGTCTTTTCTTGCAATTTGGTTTTCGTAAAATGTTGAAAACTGAAGTGTTATTCTTTTTAGTTCTTCATCTGTAAATCCAAATTTCACAGCTCTATTAACTTCTGTAAAAACATCTGTAAAAGCTTGATGCTGCATATTAGGCTTTGGTGCAATGCTTATCGAGAATGAATTTGACGCTCTAGATAATCCTCCATATCCAACAAAAGCATTTAAAAATGAAGCATCCGATTTTTGAGAAATTTCTCCTAATCTAGTAGAAATTAAGCTTGTTGCCATACTGTTAAGTAATGATGTTTTTAAGTCTGCAATTGTTTTGTTTTCTAGAGACTTAGGATGTCTAATCCCAAAACTAATACGGGATGTTGTTACTTCTTTATCTTTAGCCATTGAGTAGGCTAACTCATCATTGTCTGCAATTTTTGCTACAAATCGTTCTTTTGGGTTTTTCACAGCGGGGATATCTGAAAATAAGGCTTTAATTTTATTTTCCATATCGTTGATATCAATATCTCCTACAATAGCGATTGCTTGTAAGTCTGTTCTATACCAATCATGATAAAAGTCGCGAAGCACCTTGTAGTCAAAGTTTTGGATAATATTCATTTCTCCTATCGGCAGACGTTCAGCATATTTTGAGTTATTAAACGTAGTGCCTATATTTTGTTGAAATACTCTTGCATTTCCACTTTGTCTAGTTCGCCATTCTTCGTTTACTACGCCACGTTCAGCGTCAATTTCTGAGTCTGTTAATAATAAATAATTAGACCAATCGTGCAAAATTAAAAGGCCTGTATCTATTAACTCTGGAGTGGTTGGAATATTATTAACATTATACACTGTCTCATCAAATGAGGTGTAAGCGTTTATATCGCGACCAAAAACTAAGCCATGCTTTTCCATAGTGTTTAAAATGCCTTTGCCTGCAAAATTTTCTGTACCATTGAAAGCCATGTGTTCCAAAAAATGAGCTAATCCTTTTTGGTCATCATTTTCTAAGATAGACCCTACATTTTGTATAATATAGTAGCTAGCCACATCTTTAGTAACATCTGTCTGCTTAAGGTAGTAAGTCATACCATTAGGTAAAACACCTTTTTTTATACCTTGATCTTCAGGAAGCGATGAGTTCAAATTAAGTGTTTGTGCATTAATACTCAAGCATACAATGAGTAGTAATAGAGTTAGTGTTGTTTTCTTCATGTGTTTAATTTACTATTTGTAATCGTTTTTTAATTAATGTTACAAATTAGTACAAAAAAAATGTAACAAATATTTTTTTAACATTATATTAATAATTTAGTATTTAGATGATTAAAACGCTTCTAAGCTATTTTTGAAATTTCAAAAAAAATACTGCCTAAGCAGTATTTTTAAAATAGTATTATTTTAGGTTTGGCTTATTCTGTAAATTTATCCATAACAGCTTCACTTACCCCCATGTTGGAGAAGCCTCCGTCGTTAAATAAGTTTTGCATTGTTACTCGTTTTGTTAGGTCGCTAAACAAGCTTACTGTATAATTTGCACAGTCTAAAGCTGTAGCATTTCCTAGAGGAGACATTTTTTCGGCATATGCTATAAACCCATCAAAGCCTTTTACACCTTGTCCTGCTGTTGTTGGGGTTGGTGATTGTGAAATGGTGTTAACACGTACATTTTTGTCTCTTCCAAAAAAGTATCCAAAGCTACGGGCAATACTTTCTAGGTAAGCTTTATTATCTGCCATATCGTTATAATCTGGAAACACACGCTGTGCAGCCATATAGGTTAGCGCTACAATACTTCCCCAAGGGTTCATAGCGTCATTCTTGTATAGTACACTCATCATTTTATGAAAAGACATTGCGGATACGTCAGTTCCTTTTTGTGTCCAATCGTATTTTTGATCAGTATATGCACGTCCTTTTCTAACATTAACAGACATTCCTATAGAGTGTAATACAAAATCTATTTTACCTCCTAAAATTTCCATCGATTTTTCTACTAAGTTTTGTAAGTCATCTATGGAAGTTGCATCTGCAGCAATAATTTGAGCGTTTGTTTTGTTTGCAAGGTCATTTATTTGTCCCATTCGCATTGCAATAGGAGCGTTGGTTAACACAAATTCGCCTCCTTCTTCATGGACACGTTCTGCAGTTTTCCAGGCAATTGAGTTGGCATCTAGTGCACCAAAAATAATTCCTTTTTTTCCTTTTAATAAGTTATAAGACATAATGTAGTTTGTTAGATTAGCTCTATTTTTAGTTTTGGGCAAATATACTATTAATTCAATAATTGTTTAGCGTGTGCTATGGCAGATGTAGAGAGATCTTTGCCTCCAAGCATTTGTGCAATTTCTGTAATACGTTGTTCTGTATTTAACTTTACTAAATCTGTTATTGTCTTGTCTTGAGTATCTGTTTTAAATACTTTAAAGTGCGTGTCTCCTTTTGCTGCAATTTGTGGTAAATGTGTAATGGTAAATACTTGCATATTTTTGCTCATTTGTTGCATCATGATGGCTATTTTATTAGAAATTTCGCCAGAGACTCCTGTATCAATTTCATCAAACATGAGGGTTGGTAGTTGTATGTGTTTTGATAAAATGTACTTTATTGCAAGCATAATCCTTGAAAGTTCTCCGCCAGAAGCTACTTTTTTTAAGGGCTTGAAGGCTGCGCCTTTATTTGCAGAAAATAAAAAAGACAAACGATCTTTTCCTTCAGCAAAAAAATCATTTTCTAAAGTAACATTAATATCAAATGTTGCGTTAATCATACCCAAATCCGATACTATATTTTCTAATTGTAACACTAAGCTTGGAATTACTTTTTTTCTTTGCGCATGTATGGTTTGCGCTATTGTATTTAGGTTTTGTTTTAGTGTTGTTAACTTATTTTGTTGCGTTTCAATGGTATTATCTATGGTTTCTGTAATTAATATTTTTTTAGATAATTTTTTTTGTATTTCAATTAGTTCTTCAATACTCAATACCGAGTGCTTTTGTAATGCGTTTTGGATTGCTTGAAGTTTAGTGTTTACAGTTTGCAAGCGTTCTGGATTAATGTCTAAAGCGATTTGTTTGTGTTCTATTTCGCTGGTTAAATCGTCTATTTCTATTGCTACGCTAGTGATACGCTCAAACAATTGGTTATAGCTACTGGAGAGTTTCGTTAGTTTTTGAATGCTTTGCTTTAATTGATTTAGGGCACTTAATATCCCTATATCTTCTGCATTTAGTAATTGGTTGGATAATTGTAACTCTTCTTTAATTTCTTCTATGTTGTTGAGGGTTTCGTATTCGTTTTCTAAAGTTTCTAAATTAGTAGCTTCTAGGTCTATACTTTCTAGTTCTTTTAGTAAAAACGAATTGTAGTCGTGTTCCTTTAACATTTCAGATTTTGTAAGTTGTAGTTGGTTTAACTCAGTCTTACATGTATTGTATGCTTTTAATTGTGTTTTGTATTTTAGGATGTTTGTATCATTTTTTGCTAAAGCGTCTATAATTTTAAACTGAAAATCATTGTCTGTTAGCTCTAATGTTTGATGTTGCGAGTGGATGTCTATTAAATGTGTTCCTAATGCGGAAAGTGTGTTTAGATTTACAGGTGTGTCGTTTATAAAAGCTCTAGATTTTCCGGACGGCAAAATTTCTCTTCTAAGTATTGTTTCGGGTTCGTAATCGATTTCAATGGCTTTAAATTGAGATTCTAACTGGTAGTTACTAATATCGAATACGGTTTCTACAATACATTTTTTAGAATTATCCTTAGTGTTGGATAAGTCGGCACGTTTTCCTAATATTAACGATAAGCCTCCTAAAAGAATAGATTTTCCTGCACCTGTTTCTCCTGTAATAATGGTAAGTCCCGTTTTAAAATTAACATGAAGGTCGTCAATTAGGGCGTAGTTTTTTATGGATAGTGCTGTGAGCAAAAAGTATTAATTTTTTAAAAATAAGTAATAATGATACAAATATAATTTAAAAAATAATTTTAAAAATTAATGTTTCGCCATTTATTGGAGTGCGTTGGTGCAATTTTGTAAAGGTTATCTACCAAATCTTTAATATTAACAGAAGGTCCACCAGAAAATATAGATTGAATTTCTTCTGCCTTGGCATCAAAAAATACTTGTAAAATAAATGAATTTGGGCGCCTTTTATTTAGCACAACCAAATCGTCTATGGTTGATGCTATTGTTTTTTTTCCTTCTTTTACATCTTCATGCATTTTGTCCAAACCTTCAATATGGTATTTGTATAATGAATTTCTATATTCTTTATATGTAGGAGACAGGACATTATCGATTAAAGCAAATCTAGATCGTAAACCATCTTGTAACTGCCAGCCAGCAAAATTTTCTTGTTGTGAGTAATTCAAAATAGCTCTTGCTTGATCGTAGTAAGGATTCCCTCCATTAAGCTCAAAAGAATCTGCATCAATACCCAAAATCATATATATATGAAATGCTAATACAGAAACTAAGTTAGATTCAAACTGATTGGGGCTATACAATAAGTTTTGAAACTCAACATATTGAAATGAAAAATCTTCGTCATTGAAGTTGTAAACTGGGGTAGCATAAGATGAATTAAATACGGGTCTTTCCGATTGTATTTGCAGAGAGGCGGTAAAGGTATCGCCTGTATTAGCTTGTATATTAATAAACATACTACAGTTAATACGCTCTTGCGACTGAAAGCTTTTTTTAGTCCATCTGCGATTATTAATAAATTCTCTTAACTGGTTTTCTAGTGTTTTGAATACCTGTACATTAGAGCTTCCTGTAAATTGTGCGTTTACAACCACATTACAATTTAACTCTTGAGAAAGCATTATGCTTGTAAACAACAATGCCGTAATAAGAACAAATAATCTACGCATTAATTTTTTCTAGTATTATAGATATTAGGTCTTTAGCAACTTCTTTTTTTGTTTTTAAAGGATATTTGCTAATCGTTTCGTCTTTATTAATAATAGTTACTTTATTGTTTTCGCCACCAAATCCAGCACCTTTATCTTGTAACGAATTTAAGACAATTAAATCTAGATTTTTCTTTTTTAGCTTTATTTTTGCATTTTTTAATTCGTTATTGGTTTCTAAGGCGAAACCTACTAAGAGCTGTTTCTGTTTGATTTTTCCTAAAGAGGCTAAAATATCTTTGGTTTTTTCCAACTCTAAAGTTAATGTTGTGTCTTTCTTTTTTATTTTTTGGTCTTCAACAAACTTAGGTTTATAGTCTGCTACTGCGGCAGATAAAATAGCAACATCTACAGTTTTAAAATACTTGTGTGATGCATCGTACATTTCTTGTGTGCTAACAACAGAAATGACATGAATTAGGCTGTGGTTTACGACTTGCTGTGTTGGTCCTGTTATCAAGATAACTTGTGCGCCTAACTTTGCGGCAGCTTTAGCAATTTCAAAACCCATTTTCCCGCTGGAGTGGTTGCCAATAAAGCGTACAGGGTCTATAGCTTCGTATGTTGGCCCTGCTGTTATAAGAATTCGTTTTTTAGATAATGGTAGTTTTGTTGTAACATCATTTTCTATAAACGAAATAATCTCTTCTGGTTCTGCCATACGTCCTTCGCCTACTAAGCCGCTTGCAAGTTCTCCGCTTGTAGCAGGAATCATTACATTACCAAAGCTCTGTAATGTAGCAATAGAGTCTTTTGTAGATTGATGTTTGTACATGTCTAAATCCATTGCTGGTGCAAAGTAAATAGGACATTTGGCAGATAGGTAAGTTGCTAACAAAAAATTATCGCTATTTCCTGCTGCCATTTTGGACATGGTGTTGGCTGTTGCTGGTGCTATAAGAAAAAAATCGGCCCAAAGACCTAGATCAACATGATTGTTCCAAGTATCATTTTCGTCATCTTCATTAGTAAATGAAGATAATACAGGATTTTTAGATAGTGTAGATAGTGTTAATGGTGTAACAAAGTCTTTTGCTGCAGGAGTCATAATCACTTTTACATTAGCATCTGCTTTGATAAATAACCGTACTAATGGTGCTGTTTTGTAGGCAGCTATGCCTCCAGAAACACCTAAAAGCAAGTTTTTTCCTTTTAATATGGACATACTTTTTATTGTTGTGTATCGTCTTGATCTTTTGTGTTTCTGTAGTAAATTTTATTGTTTAACCATTCCTGAACAGCTAGTGCATGAGGTTTTGGAAGTTTTTCGTAAAATTTTGATACTTCAATTTGTTCTTTATTTTCAAAAATCTCTTCAAGACTATCATTGTAAGTTGCAAATTCTTCCAACTTATCAATAAGTTCTTTTCTTATTTCTGTATTAATCTGTTCGGCTCTACGCGATATTACAGAAATTGCTTCGTAAATATTTTGTGTAGGAGCATCTACGGCATTTCTGTCGTATGTTTCTGTATTTACGGGCGCAGTAACTTTTTTTAAATCCATTTTTATAGTATTAACTTTTTGTTTTTAACTCTTGTAATTGTTGATTTAGAGTTTCGTTCATCTTAGTTGCTTGTTCCATGTATTTTGATTCCGGAAAAGCTTTCTTTAATGCATTGTAATAAGTTGTTCCGTCTTTTAAGCGTTGTTCTTTTTTTCTTGTAATGCTATTAATTGCAAGCTTGTAGGCTGAGTTTAGACGTATAAACATAGCGTCTTCTTTTAGTTTAGACCCTGGGTAATCTAGAAGAAAATTATTGAAAGAGGTTATGGCTGCAATAAAATCGTCCGAAACTCTTGCTGTAATATTGTATTGCTCAGCAATGTTAAAAGCTTTTGTTTCCAACCTAAAGTCTAATTCTTGTACTAATTTATTGGCTTCTTCGGTGTATTTGGAATCCGGATTTTGGTTTATAAAGCGTTGTATCTCTCGTATTGCAATTACAGTTGGTTCTTGCTCTTTTGAAGATTTTGGCGAATCAAAATAACGTCCTTTTACTGATAAAAATTGAAGTTCTGCCCTGTTATCACTTTTAGGGTATAGTTCAGAAAACTGTCTTACACTATTAGTTAATAAAGGGTAATCTCCTATTTGATATGTAGATTTGGCATATAAGTACCTTAGACGTTCTGCTTCTGGCTTACCTCGGTATTTTGGTAAGATTTCCCGAAATAGCTTAAATGCTTTGTCGTATTTGCCTTCGTTAAAAAGTTGTTCACCAAATTTATATTTAGAACTAGCGTCGTCAGATTTTAAAACCTTTAAATATTCTGAACATGAAGTAAAGGTAATTAATATTAAGAGTAAATAAATAAACTTTTTCATAATTTTAACAGACTGCAAAGGTAGACATTTTATGATGTATAATAAAATTTTTAATAAAAGCTAATTTAAAATTTCAGTATTGACTTTACTTTTGTTTAAGTAATATTTAACTTTTAAAGGTCGCCAAGGCGTCTTTTATGTCACGTTCTAATATGTTTGTTGCACTCACTAAGGGTAGCCTTACAACATCTTGACATAGTCCAATGTTTTTAAGTACCGATTTAATTCCTGTTGGGTTGCCTTGTTCAAAAATAAGATTAATAATTGTCATAAATTTATACTGCCATTCAAATGCTTTTGCTGAGTTAGAGTTTAACCCTAGAGTAATCATTTCCGAAAAAGATTTTGGTAACCCTTGCGCTATAACCGAGATTACTCCAGAGCCTCCAGCTAGAGTCATAGGTAAGGCAATCATGTCGTCTCCAGATATAATATGAAATCCTTTAGGCTTATGTTTTATGAGTTCCATTGCCTGTACAAGATCTCCTGCTGCTTCTTTAATAGCTATAATATTAGAAAATGTTTTGGCTAAACGGATGGCAGTTTCTGGCAAAATATTACTCGAAGTACGCCCTGGTACATTATAGAGTATTATGGGTTTTGGAGATGCTTGAGATACGGCTTTAAAATGTTGATAAATACCTTCTTGGCTAGGTTTGTTATAATATGGCGACACAGATAAAATAGCTGCAAATGCGGATAAGTCTGTATTTTGTAACTCAGTAATTAACGCTGCTGTGTTATTATTCCCTACGCCCAGTACTAGCGGCAACCGACCGTTATTAGTAGTTACAACTGTGTGTATTACTTCTTGTTTTTCTTGTGCACTGAGTGTTGCACTTTCTGCGGTAGTTCCCAAAACAACTAGGTAATTAATATTATTGTCAATATTATAGCTAACAATTTTTTTTAGCGCATCGTGATCTACCAAAAAATCTTTAGTAAATGGAGTTACTAGTGCGACACCTGTTCCTAATAATTCTGTCATTATGATATTTTATTTAGGATTTTTAAATATTTTATGGTTTCTGTTTTGAACACCTCTATCTCTTTTGACTTTATGTTGATAATTAAATCATTAAGTCTAGGATCATAGTCTGAAATTCCTATTTTAAAATTAGACGAGCACAATGCAGTTACAGTATTTAGGTACAAGTTATTATTACTATAATAGCTTATTAAAACGTCAAACTTTGTACTTAAAAAGCGCTGTAGAGCAATACTATTAATTTTAGCGTACCAGCCAATATCTTTTTGAGTAAAAAAGGAAGACTGATTACTGTCATTTTCTTTTTTATGATTTGAAATGAAAGTTATAATTTTAATATTGTTTTTAGAAACACCAATACCTTTAAGAAAGTCTTGAAAAGCTTTAGGATTGTTGTATTCACTTAAATTAAGAATAATACCAACAGATTGTATTTGATTTTCCTTAAAATCAACGCTTTTTAAACTTACGCTTTTATGGATAGCCCTTTTTATGGATTTTTCTTTAAATTTCTTTAA
Organism: uncultured Flavobacteriaceae bacterium; assembly: GCA_938011315.1. Lineage (GTDB taxonomy): Bacteria > Bacteroidota > Bacteroidia > Flavobacteriales > Flavobacteriaceae > AU392. The sequence goes on along the minus strand of CALLUG010000025.1, from coordinate 39,822 downwards.
AAACATCTATCGTAAATATTTCTGCAAATGTACTAAATAATCAAGTAGTTTATAGTTGAAAATGTATAGTGAAACAAAAATAATACTACTATTGGCTAATCCTTTTTTAAGCTTATAATTAAGCATGTTTTGGTGTGTTCTGTTACTTTAAAGCGTCTGTCTTGACGTTTGTTAATAATCCAAATGATTTTGTTGTCCGAACAGAGTAGCCATATTTTTTGTTTGTGAATTAGAGCTATCTTTTCATCTTTAAAGTAATGACTCAGCTTCTTTTTTCCAGTCATGCCTAAAGGATAAAAATAATCTCCTTTTTGCCATTGCCTTATTACTAAGGGGAATTTGAGCTGAGCTTTATCGATATAAATACTGCTGGTATTATGCTTCGGTATAGTAGAATATTTTACTTCTGTTATACATAAACGACCTAAAGGAGTTTGTAGCTCTGTATCTGTTTCTAAAATAGGGATACATTGAGGAACTTTAAGGCTTATTTTGGATAAAATTAAAACCTCTCGATTTTTTAATAAACTATGGGTTTTTGTAATAAGTTGCTTTCCCGATTGTGCATCTAGTAAATTATAAACATTATCCCATTCGGTAAAGCCGTAGGTTTTGAATAGTTGGTATAAATAAGGTTTTATTGTGTTTAGTTGTTTAATTTTTTTAATATCAAAATGAATTTCTGTTTCAGAAACCACTGTTGTTATTTCATCACGAAGGTTAAGCACTCTATCTTCAATAATTATTTTTGAATCTTGCAAGTAGCTTTGGGTTTTGCTAAAGTTATCTAGTATTTTAGGGTTAATTTCTTTTAGTATAGGAATTACATCATGGCGCAATTTATTTCGTAAATATTTGGTTGTATTATTGCTGCTGTCCTCTCGGTAACTAATGTTTTGTGCTGCTGCATAATTGTCAATATCGTTTTTAGTAAAGGGTAGTAAAGGCCGTACAATATGTTTATTAATTAACGGAATTCCTGTTAGGCCTTCTATACCAGTACCTCTTGAGAGATTAATTAAGAAAGTTTCTAAATTATCGTCTGTATGGTGGGCTGTTAAAACGTAATTAAAATCAAATTGCTCTGTTAAGGCTTTAAACCAATTGTAACGTAACTCTCTAGCCGCAACCTGTATGGATAATTTGTTTTTGGTTGCATATGCTTTAGTATCCCATTGCTTAACACACAATCTTAGTTTTAACTGTTTGGCTAATTGCGACACAAATATTTCGTCGTTATCACTCTCCGCCCCACGTAACTTAAAGTTGCAATGTGCTAAAGCAATATCTAGTCCCATGTTATAGCATAAATGCGTTAACACAACACTATCCAAGCCTCCAGAAACGGCAATAAGTAATTTGCTGTTTTTTAAAAAAGCTAAGTTGTTGCTAATATGTGTTTTAAAGTTAGTAAACAAAATTGTAGATATAACATTGTAATAAACAATTATAATATGCTTTTAAGTTTTTGTTATCTATACAATGTATAACATTTACAAATTTAAAAGATATTTATGTTACAAAGTTACAATTTTTATACTAGGTTATTTTTTATATAAAACCTTAACTTTCTATGGCTTAGTTAAAAATAGACCTTATTTAAAACGATTAGATTGTGGCTAAGACTACTTTTTTTGAATATTACGTTAACTGAGTTAACACTAGTTAACACTAGTTAACGTTTGATAAGATTCAGGCTCATAATTTTTCTGTTTTTTTGTAAAAACATTATTAACATTATTAAACATTATGAAAATTAAACACATTATTATTTTAACGATTTTATTGAGTAACTTATATTCAATAAATCTAACCGCACAAAATGGCACAGTTGCTAAGTTTGACAAAAAAGAATTATTAAAAGGGCTTACCAAGGCTACGGAAGCTGATCTTTTAAGCAAACAAGTAATGCTTGACGGCGAAACGGTTCCTGTTTACAATCACAAAGGAGAAAGAATTAGAGGAAACGCTATGATGGACGCTATGACCTCTGCAGAGTACTCTCCAGATATTTATATGGATAGCAATAAGGAGGTTAAACTTGTAATATTAAGGGTTGCAACAGCTCAAGAAAAAATGGCTATGGAGCAAATGTTAGCTCAAATGAACGGAGAGACATCGGAGTATGTTGGGACAGAAGCTTCTGATTTTTCTGTTACGGATATTAATGGAAAAAATTATTCGTTAAACAGCTTAAAAGGAAAAATTGTAGTAATGAATTTTTGGTTTGTTGAATGTAAGCCTTGTATTGAAGAAATGCCAGAGCTAAACGAAATTGTAGAAAAATATAAAGACAATAAAGATGTTGTGTTTTTGGGTTTTGCAACAAATACAGAAAACAAAATCAATACCTTTTTGGAGACCAACAATTTTTTGTACAATATAGTTCCAAACAGCCAAGAGATTGCTAATAAGTATAAAGTGTCTGGTTATCCAACACATATTATTCTAGACGCCAATTCTAAAATTGCTTACTTAACTGCTGGCTTGAGCCCAATAACAATTAGCGATATAAAACGTAATCTGGAGTTGTTAGTAAAGTAAACTTGTGTATGCTAATTGCAAAATTAAGCCTATTGTTAGCCTTGTAATTATTAACATTATATTATGATTTACGCTACACTAATTTTTTCTGTTTATACGTTATAAAGGATATAAACTAAAATTTTGGTTGGTTATTTTAGTTCAAAACCGCTTAGAGAGCTTTCTTTAAGCGGTTTTATTTTTTATAAAAATTCATTTCATCTATGTATTGCCAGACTTTCTCGGGGAGTAAGGGGCAAATATTTTTGTTGATTGTTATAGCTTGTCTAATAAATGTGGAAGAAATTTCCATAATAGGAGCATCGACATAATGTACTCTCGAATGCCCTTTTAAGAGGCTATCCTTTTTTACTTTAGAAATTCTAGGATATACATATATGTGATAGTGTTTTAAAATAGTTTCATAATTTTTCCATTTATGAAAACTTTTTAAATTGTCCTCTCCCATAATTAGGCTAAACTCATCGTCAGGATATTTTTCTTCTATATGTACTAAAGTGTTTATTGTATAATTGGGTTGGGGGAGCTTAAACTCAATATTACTTGGTTTTAGTTTGGGATAATTTTTGGTTGCTAAATAAACCATCTCCAAGCGCTGAAAATCGCTTAGTAAGGTTTGTTTTTTTTTAAACGGACTTCTAGGAGTTATCACAAACCAAACTTGGTCAAGCTCACTAAACTCAGCAATATGATTGGCAATAGCTAAATGGCCTATATGTATAGGATTAAACGTTCCAAAATAAAGTCCTATTTTCATGATGCTAATTAATAAAATTATCTACAATAGTTTCGGCTTCTAATAATGCTGTATCCAAAACAATATTTTCTATAACTTTATCAAAATGTGACGCTTTTTCTAACTCTTCTTTTGCTTTTGCAATACGCATGTTAATAGCCGTATCGCTCTCTGTTTGTCGTTTTTTTAGGCGCCTTTTAAGCACTTCTATACTAGGTGGCTTAACAAAAATGGCTAATGTTTGTTCGGGATATTTTTTTTTAATAGTTAACCCTCCAAGCACATCAATATCAAATATAACGTGTTTTCCTTTTGCCCAAATACGTTCTATTTCAGTTTTTAATGTTCCGTAAAAATGATTAGGATATACTTCTTCCCATTCTAAAAATGACTTGTCTTCAATATTTTTTTTAAACTCATTCAAGGATAAAAAATAATAATCTTTTTCGTGGACTTCTGTAGCTCTTTTTTGTCGAGAAGTTGCGGAAATAGAGAATTCTAATGGCAATGTCTCTTTTTTAAGTAGATGTTTAACAATAGTTGTTTTTCCAGATCCAGAAGGGGCAGAAAACACAATGAGTTTACCTTGAGTCATTACAATATATTTAATAATTGTTCTTTAATTTTTTCTAATTCATCTTTCATTTGTACAACTAGTTTTTGCATAGGGGCGTAATTGGATTTAGACCCGATGGTATTGATTTCTCTACCAATTTCTTGGGATATAAATCCTAATTTTTTGCCATTAGAGTCTGAAGAGTTTAAGGCTTTTATAAAGTAGGTTAAATGGTTTTTTAATCTCACATGTTCTTCTGTGATGTCAAATTTTTCGATATAATAAACTAATTCTTGCTCAAAACGATTTTCATCTACTTTTTCTTTAAGCTCCAAAATTCCTTTTTGCAAACGCTCGCGAACGCCTTTAATACGTTCTGGATCCATAACGATAATTTGTTCTAATATAGTCGTTATGGCTTGTATTCTGTCAACAAAGTCGTTTTCTAGAACAAGACCTTCTTCTGTTCTATAATCATTAATTTTAGTTAGGGTATGGTGTATTTGTTTTTCAATATCTTGCCACTCATTATCATCTATTTCGTGTTGGGTTGCGCTTAGTGCTTCTGGCATTTTTATAGCCATACCTAAAAGTTCGGTAGGGTCGCCATCATTAACTATTGTTTTGAGTTGGTTTATATAAGCTGTTATAACGGGTTTGTTAAGTTGTGTATTTATCTCCTCTCCTGTAGTTTCGACATGTAAAAAAAAATCTACTTTTCCGCGTCTTAGTTCTGAGGCGATTAGTTTACGCACAAACAGCTCTTTTGCTCTATAGGCAGATGGAATTCTTACGTTTAAATCGATGCTCTTACTGTTAAGGGATTTTACCTCTATAGATATTTTTTTTGTAGGAAGTTGCAAGGTTGTTTTCCCATAACCTGTCATCGATTGTATCATTACTAAAATAAATTAAAAGTTGAGCAAAGGTAATAAAACCGACTTATATATTATTTTTCAGAAATGTTTTTGCCTCTTGAACTGTTTTGACAGAGTTTCCTACAAAAATAGAGCTTTCTATAATAATTACAGGACGTTTTAAAAAAGTGTAATGCTCTAATATATAGTGTCTAAAATCTTTTTCTGTAAGATTTTGATCTTTTAGTCCCATTTCTTTATAACGTTTTGCGCGTTTACTAAACAGGGCTTCGTAAGTTCCCGATAAGGCAAACATTTGTTCTAGTTGCTCTACTGTTATTGGGGTTTCTTTTATGTCTTGTAAAACAAACTCTGATGTTACCGCAATGTCTTTTAAAATTCGTGTACAGGTATTACAAGTTTTTAGGTAGTATACTTTTTTCATAGTTGTAAAAGTTATTGTGTGTTTTTACCATGTATTAAGCTTAGGAATAACAGGTTTTTATTGATGAGTTTTTGAGCAACTAATATAGTGTTTTTTGTGACTTATTTAGTGTTCGCGATACTCCAAAATGTCACTAGGCTGGCAATTTAACGCCTTGCAAATAGCTTCGAGCGTGGTAAACCGTATAGCCTTGGCTTTTCCTGATTTTAGGATAGAAAGATTTGCCGTAGTAATACCTATTTTTTTTGCTAAATCTTTGCTCTTCATTTTTCGTTTAGCAAGCACTACATCGAGGGTTACAATTATAGCCATTACTATATGGTTAGGTCGTTTTCTTGTTTTGTGTGTTTTGCCATTTTAAACACTTGGCTCAGTATCATAAAAAAAAGTCCAAGACTTAGCAATACTAAATAAGGAATTATCCCTAAGTTAGTAACAAAATTAAATTCTTGATGTAATACTACTACAAATAGTATGAGTAGCATAATGCTTACTAGACTTACGGCGATAAGTAATTGCCCTATAATGTTAAAATTATAAATAACACTGGTATGAAATGGCATTGCATTTTTAAAATAAACCAATGTTTTTCTAAACAAATAAAAGCAGTATAAGGCTGTAAATATTGTTAGTATGACACCTATACTAAAATATTGCAAACTTAATATAGATGTTTTTGTACCAATAATGTTATTGCTAAAAACAAAGCTTAACACACTAGAGTCAATAAACATATAGATACAAAAAAATGGCAGTATGATACTAAGCGGAATACAGGTAATTATCCAGATATAATCTATAATAGCCTTAAGTAGCGATAATTTTTTCATAAGCTAGTTGCATTTTAAAATAATAATTTTATTAATTTATAATTGAAGTACAAATGTCTTAAAAAATATTGATAAACAATAATTAATTATTAATTAAAAATAATGTTTAATTAAAAATTAATTGTTTTATAGCATCTTAGTGGACAATTATTAACAAAAAAATATTAAAAGAACGCCTAAATACTTAAATTTGTGCTTTGTACTTTATGTGATATGGACAAGGTAAAAGAAGTCATGAGGCTGGTTTTAAAAAACACGCTTTTTAAATTTGGAGTTGAAAACGTAGGTTACCTGCCTCGATGGCTTGTGCTATTTTGGGACACACAAATTGTAGTTTTTTCTTTAATTTTAGCTGGGTTTATTACCAACGATTTTTCTTTTCGTTTTTTTAATCGTTTTTTTTTGCTACCTTTTTTACTAGGTGTCGCTATAAGTTTAATCTTTTTTTTACTGTTTAAAACTTATGTTGGCTTAATACGGCATTCTAGTTATGTAGATGCAATTAAATTGCTTTTGGCCTCTAGCTTTTCGGCAATGACACTTATTGTTTTAAACTATATTAATTTAAAACTTCTCGGAACGTATATATACAGTTGGATATTTTTAATCTTGTTTTTTTCCAGCTTATTTGTTGGTTTATTTTTGTATAGAGCTATTGCAAAGCAAGTTTATAGCAAGGTCTTAATTAAAAATCAAGCTGGGATAGAACGCATTTTTATTCTAGGAACCTCACAAAATGCTATTTCTATAGCGGTAGCTATAGAAAATGAATTTCCTAGACGCTTTAAGGTTCTTGGCTTTTTGGATAGACAAGAGTCAAACAAAAAGAAACAAATTTTTGGCTTACCAATTTTGTTTTTAGGACGAAAAGCACACGTGCTTATACGCTCTAACAGATGTAATGGTTTAATTATTTTAGAAGATGACTTAAAAGATGATGAAAATGTTCAGTTAATTGAAGATTGTATCGATCATAATATAAAAATATATAGAGCGCCTTCTATTTCTGAAATAGATATTAATAGTGGCGTTAACAAAGACATTCAAAATATACAAATAGAAGATTTGTTAGAGCGCAAACCTATACAAATAAATAACCTAAAAATACTAGATTTAATAAAAGATAAAACTGTGTTTGTAACGGGAGGTGCGGGGTCTATAGGTTCTGAAATTGTAAACCAATTGGGCAAATACAAACCCAAGCAGTTAATTGTTTTAGACCAAGCAGAAACGCCTTTGCATGATCTTACCTTGAGAGTAAAAGCACAATATAGCGAGCTAAATTTTCATCCTATTCTTTGCGACATAAGAGATAAAGAAAATGTAGAACATATTTTTAAAACATTTCAGCCACACGTTATTTACCACTGTGCAGCTTATAAGCACGTTCCCCTAATGGAAAAAACGCCATCTCAAGCTGTATCTGTTAACATTAAAGGCACAAAAAATCTTACTGACTTAGCTGCCAAGTATAATGCAGAACGTTTTGTGTTTATTTCCACAGATAAAGCTGTAAACCCTAGCAATGTTATGGGCGCAAGCAAGCGAGTAGCAGAAATGTACGTGCAATCCTTTTTTAACAAGTTGCAAAAAGACAACACGAGCCCTACAAAGTATATTACCACACGTTTTGGAAATGTACTAGGTTCTAACGGCTCGGTAGTTCCTTTATTTAAAAAACAAATAGCAGATGGTGGTCCCGTAACCATTACCCATCCTGATATTATTAGATATTTTATGACTATTCCTGAAGCTTGTCAGCTTGTAATGGAGGCAAGTTCGATGGGTAAAGGAGGTGAAATTTTTATTTTCGACATGGGAAAAGCCGTTAAAATTATTGATTTAGCTAATAAAATGATTCGATTAGCAGGATTTATTCCAGACGAAGACATAAAAATTAAAGCAATAGGACTAAGGCCCGGTGAGAAGCTTTATGAAGAACTGCTTAATGATAAGTCCATTACATTGCCAACATATCATGAAAAAATTATGATTGTAAAAGAAAATAATGATCAGTTTGATATGGTAAGCAAGAAAGTTAGCGAACTCATTGACATCGCTAAACAACGAAACAACACAGATATTGTTAAGAGAATAAAAAAAATAGTTCCAGAGTATAAAAGTCTAAATTCCGATTACGAAAAATTAGACGACTAGACCAGAGAGTGGTTTGGTATATGGGTTAGGTTTTAAAAACAAGCACAGTAGCTAAGAAACAAACTTTTTTATACCAATTGTTATTTAAAATGAACTATAACTAACTTGAAATATAGTATGCTTAGATGACATAGAAACCCTAAACATAAGCTTAGCTACATTTAGGTTTTATATTTACATATAGAGCAATAGAAACGAATGATATAGTTTATTTTGAGTTATAATAATTGGTATTATTAATACTCTTAGCTAATTTGACTTGATTTAGCTTGCTGTTGGTTCCAAAATATATAGTTTTATGTCATCGCTTTCTGATAAATCTAAGGAAATAAAATACTTATCTTCAGCGGTTCCAATAATATACGGAAATCCATTTTGGTTGGTAACATCGTTCAATACGTCGTTTATCTTATAGCGGGATGTTTTTTCACTTGCTGTGTTGAGTAAACAAGCATAATATGATTGGTTTTTTGTGTACGAAAAGAACAAATGATTTTGAACGGAGAACACAAATCTTTCTAACACGGCATCGTACTGAAATTGGCTTCTGTTTAGTTTTGGGATATCCCACAATTCATTATCGTGAATTATTTTATTATCAAAAGAAAAAGTAACGCCTTTTTCTAGCTTAACATCCTCTATAGAATACAGGGTATTGTTATAATTTGTAAATAAATGGTGCGTATCGTTAATTTTAATAAAAGAATTGTGAGGATGTTTATTATGCGCCGGAAACTTGGGCAAGTAACCATATAGGTGAGTTAAATTACTGTCTGCTACAGAAAAATAATTACCAGATCCACCTCCACACACAAAATAATAGTAGTCCTTAACTTTTGTAAAACGTGTTGCAAAATTGCTGAGCTTTCTTTTTTTTATGAAACTGAAATCATTTAAATTGTAGTCGTATATCCCTGATGGGCTTAAAAGTTCTATTTTATTTTGGGTGCTGTCAATAAGAAAATCATATACAGGTTCAGAACTTTCAAAAGGCAGTTTTAGAACCTTTTGTAAGTCTCCTTCACGGCTAAACACGTGAACGGCTTTTTGATCAAATCTGTTTAGAAGGTAGTATCTTTTTTTTACAAATATTTTATCAATTGAGTTTAAGAACTGATTTTTAGGGTCTAGTGTTACAGAGTCAATAAGTGCAAGACTTTTAGACAAAGGAGCTGATTCTAATTTGGTTGCTATCTCTAGTATTTTGTGCGTTTCCTTACTAGAGCAGGACATTGCCAGTATTAAACTAATTATTAGTATAACGTTTGTTTTCATATTAAAAAAAATAAATTTACATCAAACTGCAGACTTTAAGGTCGCTGTTTTTGATAATTCCGACCGTTTGCACTCACATTTTACGTTTCCAAAGCTAAAACTATTTTGTTAGTTTTTAACTCCGTAAATCGGATGGTTCTAAGTTTACGCTGTTTACTTAGTTATATAACTACTAATAGCTATAGATATGAATATACTTACAGTCTATTTAGTGCTAATGTAGAATAAAAAAACAATATAAGTTAATAAAAATATAATTTTTCGATAAAGTGATTACCTGCATTTGAAATTTATGTATTTAAACGGCAAGGATTTCTTTAAAAAAACAGGAGTATAATAAAAGTTAAAAATGAAGTATTTATAAAAGCAAGATGCCCCAAAAGGGGCATCTTGCTTTTATGAGAATTATAAAGCATTAATTGATGTAAATGTATTCAATTTTGCTTTATAGTTTAATTTCTACCAGCAATAACGCCTCCATCGGTATCCCAAATAGCACCAGTAACCCAAGACGCTTTATCCGATAAAAGGAAGGTAATACTATTAGCAACATCGTCGGGTGTTCCGTTTCGTCCTATTGGGTGAAAGGCATTAAAACCTTCTAGAGCTTTTTCTGCTTCTTCCTTTCCGCCAAAAACACTATGATATACAGGCGTATTTACTACAGCTGGCGATACTGCATTTACCCTAATATTGTCTTCTGCAAGCTCCATAGCTAAGTGCTGTGTTAAGGAGTGTAAGCCCGCCTTTTGCATAGAATATGCAGACGAGGGTGTTGCCTTAACAGCTTGTTTGGCCCACATAGATCCCACGTTTACAATAGATCCTCCCTGAGTTGCTTTCATTTTTTTTGCAGACGCTTGTGTAATAAAAAAGAATCCTCTGTTTAAATCTTGGTACGAATCGTAATCGGCAACCGTATGGTCTAAAAACGATTTTGGACCAAAAATTCCTGAAGCATTAACTAAATAGTCCAAATTGTTTAGTCCTTCAATAGCTGTTGTAAGTGCTTTGACGTCATTACTATTAGTAATGTCTGCTTTGTGCTTTACGAGGTTGTTTGCATTTTCAACCTTATCTGTAGATCTACCTACAATATGCACTGTTGCTCCACCCTGTAATAAAGACTGTGCCGTAGCATACCCTATTCCACTTGTACCGCCTATAATAAGGGCTGTTTTGTTCTCAAATTCTTTCATTTTATTTGTATTTAATTATTAATAATAAACAGACTGGTATGTCTGTTGTTTTTTAAATTTTTTTTAGTTTAGTAATTTCTCACAAGTTTTTTGTGCAAATTCTATTGGCCAAATAGCACTGTGCAGATGGCTTTCTGCCACGGATCCTTCATACAATACATATATTTGTTTGGCTAAAGATTCAATTTTTGAATTATCTAAACCCTTTGTGTTATCTGTTATTAGGGTTTCAATAAATTTCAAAAAAATTAATTTTTGAGCTTTAATTTCTGCCTTAATATTAATGTTATTATGTGGTATTTCAGAAATTGTATTAATACACCAACATCCATTAAAGTCGTTTGTGTTAAAGAAATCTTTTAAAAAATCGAATAAGGCTAAAATTTGTACCTTACCAATCTTAGCCATTTTTGTATGTGCTTTGATGTCTTCTAAAAACGAGGTGTTTTTATATTTCAAAAACGCAATGCACAAATCTTCTTTAGATTTAAAATGACTATATAGTGTTGCTTTGGCGATTCCAGCCACCTTAATAATTTCGTTTACCCCTGTAAGATTATACCCTTTTTCATAAAAAAGTTTAGATGCCGTTTGTATAATATGTTCTTTTACCAAAGAATTTTTCATGGTGTAAAGATATATAAAATAATTTTAAACAGACAGGTCTGTCTAAAATTATTTGCTACTGTAATTTTGTTTAACTTTAACATAATTATATTAAACATTAGTTATCTTTGTGTAAAAACGTAGTTATGGCTAAAACAAAAACAGTAACCTCAAAGCTAATTATCACTAAATACATAGATTATGTCTTAGAGCATGATAAAAATCCATCATCTGTATATAAATTTTCAAAAGACAATGGGTTTGAAGAAGCGGCATTTTACAACGTTTTTAATTCGTTTAAAACCTTAGAAAAGGAAATCTTTACAACATTTTTTGTAAACACATTATCGCTATTAAAAAAGAATGAAGAGTACAATGAGTTTAACCAACGAAATAAATTGTTGAGTTTTTACTTTACTTTTTTTGAAACATTAACAGCCAATAGGTCTTACGTTGTTTATGCACTATCCAAACATAAAAATGCGTTGAAATCTCTATCTGTTTTAGAAGGGCTAAAACAACATTTTAAAACCTATATTAGTGCTTTAGAAATTGATACTCTAGATGTTAAACAAGATAAGATTCAAAAAATTCAAGATAGAGCTTTACAAGAGGGGGCGTGGGTACAAATGTTAATTACCTTAAAGTTTTGGCTAGATGATGAATCGTCTTCGTTTGAAAAAACAGATGTTTTTATAGAAAAAGCAATCAATACAACGTTTGATTTGATAAACACCCAACCCCTGAAAAGCGTTTTAGACCTAGGGAAATTTATTATTAAAGAAAAAGTCCCCTTTAGAGTATAACTTAAATCCAAATGTATTGCTATGAACACTATTGATAAAATCCCTACGGGGAAAATACGCCGCGCAGGAAAACTAATACAAACTGGTGCAAAAGTAGGGGTAAATTACCTAAAGTATTATGGCGATAAGTTGGTAAATAGCGAAGAGGTTGCTAAAGAGCGCTTAGACAAATCGAACGCTTCAGACATTTATGAAGGGCTTAAAAAACTTAAAGGTAGTGCTCTAAAAGTAGCACAAATGCTCAGTATGGAAAAAAGCATACTGCCACAGGCTTATGTAGAACAGTTTTCGTTGTCACAATTTTCTGTTCCTCCTTTATCTCCTCCTTTGGTTGTAAAAACATTTAAAAAATACTTTGGCAAGCACCCTAATGATGTTTTTGATACTTTTTCTTCACGCTCTCAAAATGCAGCGAGTATAGGTCAAGTACACCGCGCTACTAAGGATGGAAAACATTTTGCAATAAAAATTCAGTATCCAGGTATAGCAGAAAGTATTTCGTCAGATCTAGCATTAGTAAAACCTATTGCTATTAAGATGTTTAATATTAAAGGAAAAGATTCTGACAAATACTTTAAGGAAGTTGAAAATAAACTTATAGAAGAAACTAACTACGAACTAGAATTAACTCAAAGTATAGAAGTTGCTAATGCCTGTAAGCATATTCCAAATTTGAAATTTCCAGAGTATTATAAAGCGTACTCTTCAAATCGTATTTTAACTATGGATTGGATGGACGGGGTTCACCTTTCAGAGTTTACAGCAACAAATACTGACGAGGTTGCTGCAACGAAAATAGGGCAGGCTTTATGGGATTTTTATATGTACCAAATTCATGTTCTAAAAAAAGTACATGCAGATCCACATCCAGGCAATTTTTTAGTTTCAAAAAACCATGAACTTATTGTTATTGATTTTGGTTGTATGAAAACAGTTCCAAATGATTTTTATACGCCTTATTTTGAGTTAGCTGAAACAAAAAATATTAACAATCCTGTTGTTTTTGAAGCTAAATTATATGAGTTAGAAATATTACGTGAAGATGATACAGAAGAAGAAAAGTTATTTTTTAAAGAGTTGTTTCACGAAATGTTATCTCTTTTTACACAGCCTTATCATGTTGATGAGTTTGATTTTTCTGACCCTGTTTTTTTTAATAAAATTGCCGAATTAGGTAAAAAATATTCTCAAAGTACAGAACTAAAAAACATGAACGGCAATAGAGGGTCCAAACACTTTATTTATATAAATCGTTCTTTCTTTGGTTTGTATAACTTAATGGACGACTTAAAATCTAAAGCGATACAAATTAATAATTTTGCTACGCTTTAATGTTTTTTAACAACTAATTTTTAGGCACTTTATAATTTTTTAACGCAAGCTAGGAAACTCCTTTGGGTTAACCTCATTCATAACATTGTACACTGCTTCAAAAATATCTTCGTTGGATGGTTTTGAAAAATAGTCGCCATCTGTACCGTAAGCGGGTCTATGTTCTTTTGCAGTAAGAGTTATGGGCTTACTATCTAAGTAATTATAGCTGTTTTGTGTATTAAGAATCTCGTTTAATATATATGCTGAGGCTCCGCCATTAACATCCTCATCAATTATCATTACTCGGTTTGTTTTGGCAATACTTTTAGCGATATCATGACTCAAATCGAAAGGAAGTAGTGATTGTACATCAATAACTTCGGCATCAATCCCAACCTCTAACAGGTCTTTGGCAGTTTGCTCCACCATACGCAGTGTAGAACCATAAGATACAAGCGTAATGTCTTTGCCTTCTTTGACAACCTCTATGACGCCTATAGGTGTTTTAAATTCCCCTATATTGGATGGCATTTTTTCTTTTAAGCGATAGCCGTTTAGACACTCAATAACAAGGGCAGGTTGATCACTTTCTAGTAGTGTATTATAAAAACCTGCTGCTTTTGTCATATTTCTTGGCACTAATACGTGTATTCCTCTAATTAAGTTAATAACACCCCCTAATTGCGACCCTGAATGCCAAATACCTTCTAAACGATGTCCTCTTGTACGAATTATCATAGGAGCTTTTTGTTTTCCTTTGGTTCTGTAGTGTAGGGTTGCTAAGTCGTCGCTAATAATCTGCAGCGCATACATAATATAGTCCAAGTACTGTATTTCTGCTATAGGTCTTAGACCCCGCATTGCCATACCAATACCTTGACCCAGTATGGTTGCTTCTCTAATGCCGACATCTGCTACACGCAGTTCGCCGTATTTGTCTTGTAAGCCTTCTAAGCCTTGGTTTACATCACCTATATTACCGGTATCTTCTCCAAAAACTAAACTTTCGGGGTATTTACTAAAAATAGCATCAAAATTATCGCGTAAAATAACTCTACCATCTACTAATTCTGCAGAATCATTATAGGTGGGTAAAACAGCTTTTATCGTTTCTGCTTTTTGTAAAGATTCACTATATAAGTGAGAACTATACTTTGGTTGAATATTTTTTAAATAGGTATTAATCCAATCTTGCAATTGTTGTTTTTCTTTGTAATCTTCAAAAATTAAGTAGCGTAATGTTTTTCTAGCTGCCGATAAAATATCTTTGCGAGTAATATCTTTTATGCTATTCAATTCATTACTTATTTTACTAATAAATGCTTTATTAGTACTTAGTTTAGAAATAGCGTTTAAAAGAGAATTTAAGTCATTTCTTTCCTCTTCTATTGGGCTTATAAATTTCTTCCACGCTACTTTCTTTCCGTCTCTAACTTGTTTTTTTATATTTTTTTCTAAGGTTTCTAAGTCTTCTGAAGTAGATATGTTATTCGCAATTATCCACTCTCGCATTTTTGTTAAACAATCAAACTCTATTTCCCAGGCTAAGCGCTCTTTGTTTTTATAACGCTCGTGTGAGCCGGAGGTAGAGTGTCCTTGAGGTTGTGTTAATTCTAACACGTGTATTAATACAGGGGTATGCGTTTCTCTAGCAATCTTGGAAGCATTTTGGTAAGCGTCTATTAACGCAGGATAATCCCAACCATTTACCCTAATAATTTCATAACCATCATCTGTTTCTGTTTTTTGAAATCCATTAAGAATTTTAGAAATGTCTTCTTTTGTAGTTTGGTGTTTTGCATGTACAGAAATTCCATAATTATCATCCCAAACCGAAATGACCATAGGGACTTGTAGTACGCCTGCGGCATTTATAGTTTCAAAGAATAAGCCTTCACTGGTACTAGCATTACCAATAGTTCCCCAAGCAACTTCATTGCCGTTTACAGAAAATTTTTCTGTGTTAATTCCGTCTACTTCTCTATACAGTTTTGAAGCTTGTGCTAAGCCTAGTAATCTTGGCATTTGCCCAGCTGTGGGTGAAATATCTGAACTTGAATTTTTTTGAGCCGTTAAATCCCTCCAATTATAATTATCATCTAAGCTATGTGTTGCAAAATGCCCTCCCATTTGCCTACCAGCACTCATTGGTTCATCCTCTATGTCGGTATGGCTGTATAACCCTAAAAAAAATTGTTCTATATTGAGTGCCCCAATAGCCATCATAAATGTTTGATCTCTGTAATATCCTGACCTAAAATCTCCATTTTTAAAAGCTTTTGCCCATGCTAATTGGGGAATTTCTTTACCATCACCAAAAATACCAAACTTTGCTTTTCCGGTAAGCACTTCTCGACGGCCTAAGAGGCTACACTCTCTGCTTGTAACAGCAATAGTATAATCGCTAATGATTTCAGTTTTAAAATCATCAAAAGAAATGTCTGCTTTGTTGTCCGTATTTGTTTGCATGTAAGTCTATATTGGTAATCTCACAAAGCTAAACTATTTTAGTGTATTTTGCAATGCTACTTATGGTTAATCAATATTAAGCTTAAAGAAGAAACAAGGATTAATATCTTAAAATCTGTATTGGCAAAATGTTATTTTTTTTAAGGATACTTATGCCAGTTGTTATTTAAAATGAGTTATATGCTTATTTTGAATAATAATTGATTAATACCACTTTCTGGTAAATAGGGTTAAGAAAGCCCCAATATCTGCTGTAAAGACAAAGCGTATTTTTTCGGCATAATTGTTTTGAGCAATTTCAAAACCATTGCTAGAATATAGAGGAAAGTAGAGTTCAAAAAAATCGGTTAATAGGTTGAGCCTAATTCCAGAGTCGTAAACAAACTCGGCAGCGTTAGCTCTATTTTTTACAAAACCAATATCGCCATAGGCTTGTATATCCTTCCATAGGGTTGTACTGGCGTTTGCTGTTGAGATCCATTGATTTGCAAAGGGGGTGTCTAATCTGGATTTGAAACCTCCCTCGGCAATAATAATCTGTTGGCTAACGATGCCATCATTTTCTGAACGCCCTAAGTAATTGAAATCAAATAGGTAATCCGTTGGTCGGTCTAAAGCAAAGCTAAAAAAGTCTGAGTTTGGATCGGTATTGTTGTACAAAAATACTCCAGAAAAAAACCTGATACTTAACTGCCTGTCGTTTATAAAGCGTTTTCTGTAGGTGTAGTTAAACGATAGTTTGCCAAAATCGCTAGACAATTGCAAATCTGCAGACCACCTAAACAGGTCGATTAAGTCTGAGTTTATATTAGTGTATCTCACATTAAAAACACGGTAATCTGGGTCGGTATTTCCAGCAACGTCTCTAGTGTCCTCGTCTCTTGTAATATCGAGATATCTTATATTTAAAGATTTAAACTGGTTGGACCTTAGGTTGCTATCATCTCTAAATCTAAAATTTACAAATGGGGTAAGTCTGCGTATAAATAAGTCGGGCCCAAAAGAGCGATAGGATCCTGAAAAACCGACTGAAGTTGAAAATAGGTTGCTATTTTCAAAGTTTTGTGTATAAGACACTGACCCGCTACCAATTAGGGTTTCCGAGTTTATTCCGAATTGCGGTGTAATTCTATATGTTAATGCTTTTCTTAATAAGGTTTTATTTCCAAATTTTGACCCAAAAGTAAATCCGTCGTAAATGTTTTGAAATTCTAATAAGGGCGTTAAAAAGATTTGATTATACTCAGGGTCTTCAGCATCTTTTAGTAGTCTAAACTGGAAAGGTTTGTTAAAGAATAAAAAACGATTTACTTTTTTTTGGTTGTTTCTCAAATTAAATTCTGGTACAATTTTATCGTGATTTAATACAATTTTATCAATACTATCTCTAGCAATTGTGATGGTCTTTTCTTTTTTTATATCGCTATACCAATATTTAGAAACAATTTGGTTGTCTTTAAGTGTAAAGAGAGAAATCGGGGTGTTTGAGTTGCGTTTATTTTTTATAATAAAACGAATAGAGTCTTTAGTTTTTCTAAACTTTCTTATTTTAAAGTCGATTTTTTTTCTAGTATTAATAAAATCCTCAAAAAACCAGCTAATTGGTTTGGTTGTTTTTGATTTTAATAGGGTTTCAAAATTTGAAGCAGATGTGTTTTTAAGACTGTAATTGTCTAAATAACTTTTTATAGTTTTTGTAACAATATCGTTTCCAATAAAATGATTAAGGTACCGTAAGCCAATACCTGCTTTATATTTATTAGCAATATTTGCATTGAATTTTATAAGTGAGTCTTTTGCCATTGTTAGTGGTTGATCCCTATTAATTCTAGCAATATTCATAAATAGTAAGGTGTATTGCTCATTAAAACTTAAATCTGCTAAGTGAAAAGTTTTAAGCCCCCAAATATTGGCTAGCGATCCCACTAATTTCATATTAGGATAATTTAGTTCAACGTATTTCATTAAGAAATAGGTTTGAATACCATCTTTTAGCCATTGCTCTTTTCTTGGGTTTATGAGTAAAATGTTGTCTAAATAATTGCTTAATGTGGTTTTTAATAATTTTAATTCAAATTGAAAATTTTTAGGAAAAGGTCTTATAAACCTCGGCAGTTGGTTAAGCCCATAAATAGGACTTTTGCTAGACTCTATATTGCTAACCAACAATTTTTTGTGAGGGTATTTTCCTAAATATTGAGATGTAAATTGAGTTATTTTGTTCGCAATAATAGCACGATCTTTGGAAGCTAATTTTTTTTCGTTAATATCGGATACTATGGAGTAGTTATCTGTTTGTACAGTAGTATAATTTAGGGCTTGTGTAATAAACAGTTTGCTATCTATTCTATTTTTGCCAAATAAATGTATTGTTTTTGATGTTTCGTTTTGTTCTGTAGATACAATATCTAGTTCTGAAACTAAATGGTATTGTTTTGGAACGTCTATAGCTAAGCTAATAGTTGCTGCTGGTTGGTACAAGTCGTTCAAGTTTTTATTACTATAGTATTGCCATTTGCCATCGTGTATAGCAGGGGTAATGTACCAGTATTTTAAATTGTAATCCTTGTTTGCTGTAATACCATAACCTGTAAACTTATCGTCAGGAATTTGTAAACGATATGTAAGTTTTAAAGTATATTTTTCTTGAGGTGCTATTGCTTTTTCTAAACGTACTTTTATAATATCTGAGGCAGATTGTAAGCGTGTAAATGCTAGATTGATTTTAGAGTCGTTTTCAATAGATGTAATTGTGGTAATTCCTCGTGTTTTATTTTTAGCAAATCGTAATTTGTCATTAAATTCTTCTTCAAATCGTTTTGCCAAAGCTGTCGTTTTTGAAGAGTAACTATGATTCCAGTCGGTTAGGTAAATGTCTGTTAAGTTTGTATTTGAAGTATTGGTATAACTTATAGTTTGGTTTACAAAAATTTGATTTAGCGCTGTGTCTAACGTTGCTTTTATGTTTATAGTGTTTTGACTAAAGCCCTCGAAAAACGATAGTAACAAAATGAAGCTATAGAGGGGCTTAATGTTCAATTTATAATTATATTTAATACGTTATTAATATTATCACAATACATGCCATTAGTTTGTAAAATAATGATTTTATAATCATTTTAACAAAATGAATGGATTTATGACTTGATGTTTGTGATGTAGTTGTGTTTTTAAAAATTAGGGCTTAAATTGTTTTTTTTGTAAAAATTATCTAGAATTGTAATAACTTCATCTTCTGTGTCGACTAGATGAATTAGATCTAAATCTTTAGCACTAATAGTGGCATTGTTTTCTAGTAATGTTGTTTTAATCCAGTTAAGTAGTCCTTTCCAAAACGTAGTATCGACCAGTATAATAGGGAATGTTTCTATTTTATTTGTTTGTATTAGAGTAATTGCTTCAAAAAGCTCGTCTAGTGTTCCAAATCCTCCTGGCATTACAACAAAGCCTTGAGAGTATTTTACAAACATGACTTTTCTGACAAAAAAATAATCAAAGTCTAGGCTTTTATCAGAGTCTATATAAGCATTATCGTGCTGCTCAAAAGGGAGGTCTATGTTTAAGCCTACTGAGGTACCTCCTCCAATATGTGCTCCTTTATTACCTGCTTCCATAATTCCGGGACCACCTCCTGTAATAACGCCATAACCTGCTTCTACAATTTTTTTAGAAATGGCTACGGCAAGTTTGTAATGCTTATGGCTTGGCTTTGTTCTTGCAGATCCAAATACAGAAACACAAGGCCCTATGCGACTCATTTTTTCAAAGCCATTAACAAACTCCCCCATAATCTTAAAAATACTCCAGGAGTCGTTAGTTTTTTTATCATTCCAATCTCTTGATGGCACTACTTTACTCATAATCTACTGTTCTTGTTATTTTAGTTTAATTCTTTTTTTAGAAACTTTGCTGTATAGCTTTTTTTGTGTTTGGCAACAAGCTCTGGGCTACCTTCTACAATAACTTGACCACCACCTTTACCACCATTATACCCAATATCAATGATATGATCGACAACTTTAATAACATCTAGGTTATGTTCTATAATGAGTACGGTATTACCCTTATCTACAATCTTGTTTAGGATATCCATTAGTACTTTGATGTCTTCGAAATGAAGCCCCGTGGTAGGTTCGTCTAAAATATAAAAGGTGTTTCCGGTGTCTCTTTTAGATAATTCGGTTGCCAATTTTATGCGCTGTGCTTCTCCTCCAGAGAGTGTAGTACTTTGCTGCCCGAGTGAAATATACCCTAAACCAACATCTTGTATGGTTTTTAGTTTCCTGTATATTTTGGGAATATGTTCAAAAAATGGGACAGCCTCATCAATAGTCATATTTAAAACATTGCTGATGGATTTTCCTTTATAACGAATTTCTAATGTTTCTCGATTAAATCGCTTTCCTTGGCAGGTTTCACAGGCTACATATACGTCTGGCAAAAAATTCATTTCAATAACTCTTAGGCCTCCTCCTTTGCAGGTTTCGCAGCGTCCTCCAGCAACATTAAAGCTAAACCGTCCGGGTTTGTAACCTCTAATCATTGCTTCTGGAATTTTTGCAAATAAGCTACGTATCTCACCAAATGTACCTGTATATGTTGCGGGGTTACTACGTGGTGTCCTACCAATTGGCGATTGGTTAATGTCGATAACTTTATCGATATGTTCTAAACCTTTAATGCTCTTGTAGGGCATTGGCTTTTTTACACCGTTAAAGTAGTAATTGTTTAAAATAGGATATAACGTTTCGTTAATTAAAGTCGATTTTCCGCTACCAGAAACGCCTGTAACACCTATCATTTTAGCCAACGGAAATGATACGGATATATTTTTTAAATTATTTCCTGTGCAGCCTTTTAATACAATCGACTTACCGTTTCCTTTTCGTCTTTCGTGAGGCACTTCAATAGCTTTATTGCCGTTTAAGTATTGTGCGGTAAGCGTATTTTGTTGTAATAACTCTGTAGGTGTTCCTTCGCTAATAATCTCGCCACCATATTTACCTGCTTTAGGACCAATATCTATAACGTAGTCTGCGCGTTCAATCATGTCTTTGTCATGCTCTACAACAAGAACAGAGTTGCCTACATCCCTAAGCGTAACTAATGAGTTAATGAGTTTTTCATTATCGCGTTGGTGCAGTCCAATGCTTGGTTCGTCCAAAATATAAAGGACCCCCACCAGTTGTGAGCCTATTTGTGTTGCTAATCTAATGCGTTGTGCTTCGCCACCAGATAATGATTTTGAACTTCGATCTAAGGTAAGGTAATCTAAGCCAACATCTAGTAAAAATTGTATTCGTGTTTTTATTTCTTTTATAACTTCTGTAGCAATTGCCTTTTGAGATTTGGAAAGTTGTGCCTCTAGGGTACTAAACCAGTCGGCTAAATCCTTAATATCGAGGTTTGCTAATTCTGATATATTTTTAGAATTTATTTTGAAGTAAAGAGATTCTTTTTTTAAACGAGATCCTTTGCATTTTGAACAAGGTACATTGTCCATATACTCCTTTGCCCAACGCTTAATAGAGGTGGACTCTGTGTGCTTGTATTGACTTTCTATAAAATTTGCAATGCCTTCAAACTCGATACTATAGCTTTTTTTTACTCCAACGGTTTTGTTGTTGATATTAAATTTTTCTTTACCGCCATAAAGAATAACACTCATAGCCTCTCTGGAAATAGAACTTATGGGGTCGCTTAAACTAAACTTATAGCGTAGTGCAATATGCTCTAACTGATTAAAAATCCAAGTATTTTTTTGAGGGCCTTGGGGAGCAATACCTCCTTTTTTTATAGATATAGTATCGTCTGGTATAATTTTATCAATATTAACCTCATAGAGGTTTCCGATACCATTACACTTATCGCAAGCCCCCTTTGGAGAATTAAACGAAAAGTTATTAGGTTCCGGATTTGGGTATGATATCCCTGAGCTAGGGCACATTAAAATACGACTAAAATAACGCACTTCATCGGTGTCATTATCTATAACCATAAGCACATTATTTCCGTGGTGCATAGCAGTATTTATACTTTCTGATAGGCGTTTACTACCGTCTTTACTTGTGTCAATTTTAAGCCGATCGATTACAATCTCTATATCGTGAGTTTTGTAACGATCTAATTTCATTCCCTTTACAATATCTTTTATTTCGCCATCGGTTCTTATTTTTACAAATCCTTGCTTTGCTACTTGCTCAAACAACTCTCTGTAATGTCCTTTACGAGATCGAACTATAGGCGATAAAATATTAACACGCTTTCCATTAAAGCTTTTTATAATCAAATCTTTAATTTGCTCATCGGTGTAACTTATCATTTTTTCGCCAGTATTATAACTGTAAGCATCGCTTGCTCTTGCAAACAATAAGCGTAAAAAATCGTAAATTTCGGTAATTGTCCCTACGGTGGATCTAGGCGATTTGTTTGTGGTTTTTTGCTCTATAGCAATTACAGGCGATAACCCATCAATTTTATCAACATCGGGGCGTTCTAGTCCTCCTAAAAATTGACGAGCATAGGCCGAAAATGTTTCTATATAACGTCGCTGCCCTTCGGCATAAATAGTATCAAACGCAAGAGAAGACTTTCCGCTTCCAGACAAGCCAGTAATAACTACCAGCTTTTCTCTAGGAATGCTAACATCAATATCTTTAAGGTTATGTGCTCTAGCACCTTGTACTTCTATATATTCTTGAGTAGTAATCATAAAAAAGCAAAACTACGAAGTTACGTTTTTTAAGGCTTAAACAAAAACGAATTTAAGTCATAATTGGTATAATATACTAGATGTACAGTAAGTTAAACTAAAGTTGTTATTTAGCTGAAAAATACAGCAGTATTTTAAAAAATATTATTTGGCATTACAGGGTTACAAAAAAATAAAAAACGAGAGTTAGTAGTATTCATAACTTGTATTTTATTATATTGTATGCTTTAAAATATGACTTATAGTAATGACTACTAAGGAACAAATAGAAGCACTTCGTGAAGATTTAAGACGCCATAATTATAAATATTATGTGTTGGATACTCCAACAATTAGTGATTTTGATTTTGACACTAAGCTAAAGCAGTTACAAGAGTTAGAAACAAAACATCCAGAATTTCATGATCCCAATTCTCCAACACTACGCGTGGGAGGGGAGGTTACAAAACACTTTAAAACAGTAAGTCATACGAGTCGTATGTATTCTTTAGACAATTCGTACTCTAAAGATGATTTGCTAGACTGGGAAAAGCGCATTAAAAAAGCAGTAGATGGTAACATACAATATACTTGCGAGTTAAAATATGATGGTGCTTCAATTAGTTTAACTTACCAAGATGGTGTTTTAAAACAAGCAGTAACTAGAGGTGATGGTTTTAAAGGAGATGATGTAACGGCAAATATAAAAACAATAAAATCGGTACCCTTACAACTAAAAGGCGATTACCCACAACTATTCGATATTAGGGGGGAGATTATATTACCATTTAAGGGCTTTCATAAAATGAATGAAATGCGTATAGCATTAGGCGAAGAACCCTATAGAAACCCAAGAAACACGGCATCTGGAAGCTTAAAATTACAAGACAGCTCAGAAGTTGCAAAACGCCCCTTGGAATGCTTATTATATAGTATAAAAGGTGATCGTTTGGGTATAGCATCGCAGTTTGATAATTTAGAAAAAGCACGACAATGGGGGTTTAAAGTTCCCAATATTGCAAAATTGGTAAACTCTATAGATGAGGTTTTGGACTTTGTTAATTATTGGGATGTGCATCGACACGATTTACCTTACGAAACCGATGGAGTTGTGATAAAAGTGAATGATTTGCAGCAACAAGAAGAGTTGGGGTACACTGCTAAAGCTCCACGTTGGGCAATGGCATATAAGTTTAAAGCAGAGCGTGTGTTTACCGTACTTAACACGATAACATACCAAGTTGGGCGTACTGGCGCTATAACCCCTGTGGCAAACTTACAAGCCATAAACTTAGCAGGTACTGTTGTAAAACGAGCGTCATTACATAATGCTGATCAAATTAAAAAATTGGACATAAGAGTAGGAGATACTGTTTTTGTTGAAAAAGGAGGCGAAATTATTCCTAAAATCGTTGCTGTAGATTTAACAAAACGCCCCCTAACAGCAATGCCTACAGAGTATATTTCAGAATGCCCCGAGTGCAAAACACAACTCATACGAAAAGAAGGAGAAGCACAGCATTACTGCCTTAATGCTAGTGGTTGTAAACCTCAAATTATAGGAAGAATACAACATTTTATATCTAGAAAAGCAATGGATATTGATGGTTTGGGTGGTGAAACCGTAGCGTTATTGGTTAACGAAGGTTTAATACAGAATTACGCTGACTTATATGAGCTTAATAAAACGCAGCTAATGCCACTTGAACGCATGGCGGAAAAGTCTGCAGAAAATTTGATTAATGGCATCGAAAATTCAAAAAACATTCCTTTTGAACGGGTTTTATTTGCGCTAGGTATTAGATATGTAGGCGAAACTGTAGCTAAAAAACTAGCAAAGCATTATAAATTTATTGATGCTATTGCTACGGCGAGTTTAAATGATTTAGTAAACGTAGATGAAATAGGAATTAAAATTGCAGAAAGTGTGGCGGAATTTTTTAGTAACGCAGCCAACGTGTCACTTATAGAAAACTTAAAAAAACATAATATACAATTAGAAATATCGGCAGAAAAACGAGCCAATCAAACCAATAAATTAAAAGGGAAAACTATCGTGATTTCTGGAGTTTTTAATACTGTATCTCGAAATGAGTTAAAAAAAATAATAGAAGACAATGGTGGGAAAATTTCTAGCGCAATCTCATCAAAAACTAATTTTTTGGTCGCTGGCGATAATATGGGCCCAAGCAAAAGAGATAAAGCTTTAAAACTAAATGTTTTAGTTATAAGCGAAATGGAGTTTCTAGACAAACTCAAATAGCATTAATATTATAGTTTAAAAATCAGAAACTTCACTAACTCGTGCATAAGGATAAGTCGCTATTTTTTTTAGCTCATAATAACTGTTTAATCCAGAAATACCAACACTTTTAGTTTGCTCAAGGTCAACGTCTTTATCTGCAAAACTAATGTCTGGAAGACTAATATGTTCTATCTCTCCAATAATAAGAATAGTATTGTTTAGCGTAATATCTATAGCTTCTTTAAACCGCATTCCTATTTTAAATGTACTTTCTTTAACAAAGGGAGCTTTAAAGTCCATAATGTATTCTTCAGTAAGATTACATATATCAAACTCCGATATGTTTTGATCAAACTTTGCAGATGTATAGTGTGCTTTTTCTGTAAATTGAGGCATAATATGGTTTATGGTATAGCAATGATTTTCTTTAATATTATTGTAAGTATCTCTACAAATATCTTTTGTAGGTCTTACCACAAAACCAAGTAAAGCAGGATTGCTACCAAGGTGTATTACAGAACTAAAAACAGCAACATTAGTTATCCCCTTATTCGATATTGTCGCAATAAGATTTGCGGGTTTTATGCCAGAAACCGAGTTAATTAGTTTTAACCGATCTACGTGGGTCATTTTACTAATATCTTGCTTTGTGTAATGCATTATATATCTTAATTTTTATTAGTAAAGCTAGATTAAGAACTGCTTTAACGTTTACTTATTTTATTGTTAGATATAATTCGTTGTCTAGAGCACTTAAAACGGTTTATACCTAGGTGTCTTTTTTTTAAGTGTTTAGTGCTTATACCACTATTAACACGTTTTCTCCAGCGTTTAAAACTAGATAGCTTAAGATTAGCACGCATTAATTTAATAACATCTTTTTCTAGTAAGTTAAACTGAAAGGTTATGGCTTCAAAAGGAGTACGATCTTCCCAAGCCATTTCAATAATACGATCTAGTTGCCTGTCTGTTAACTGTTTTACTAATACAGTTTTTAAACTATTTTTTCCCATAAATAGTCGGAGTTGATAAGAAAACTCCCCAGGGAATTAAAATCACATTGATCTGGTGATAGTATTGACAAAAATGTTTCACCATTATCTCTTTCATACAAGTAGTACACTTCACCTATAATAGGCTCGAATGTAAATTTAGAGCTATACACTAAATTGTTATGTTCAATTTCTTCCATAAGTAAATTATATTGTTTCTTAAGTTCTTGATAACGCCTTTCAATGTTATGATTTAACTTAGCTATACCTTTGTTTTTCCAAGCAATTGTATCTGTAGTCTTAATACTAGGTGCACTAAGATTTGTTCCGTAAGGCTTTAGGGCTGCATCATAGGTTTTAGTTTTTTCATTAAAAACAACATTGTCGGGTTTTTTCACATCTGTCACGTTTAAGATATTTTTTCTATTTGCTTCATAATTTCTTCTGCTTCAAAAGCTTTACTGTCACTCAGTTTTCTATTAGTTGTCGAAAATTGATGAGACTCTTTTAGCAATTTTTTGTAATGTTTATACAATTGATCTTTTTTCGATTTTTTTTTAAACAATCCAAACATATTGATTAAACTTAAGGTGTAGATTACACTATATAGCGATTGTAAAAATACAAAATGTTTAACAAACTTGAGTAAATATTAAACAAAATAACATTAATTAAAATAATCCAAGGTTAAATTACTGTAAGCTAATATTTTATGAATAAAAAATATAGTTAATCAAAGTATTCTAGGCGATTTGTTTTTCTTTTGAACCTATATTTTTTAGTGTTTTACTATTCTATTTTTTGATTAGTACAATTATATCTTAATTCAATTTAATTGAAAAAATTAATAGAGCAGGCCAATGCTACGTAAACACTTAAAATTTATTTTTTGATAAACATTTTAAAATTTATTCAAAAATAATTGCTAATTACAGTTTGAATGTTAACTTTGTATTATTGGTATTGAATTTTTAAATGAGTTATATAGAAACTGTTGTAACTTCCTTAGAAGATAGAGTGCGTAAAGTATTACATAAACTCCATGTTTTAGAGAAAACTAATTTAGATTTAAGCGATAAATTAACGATATCTCAACAAAAAATGACAGAACAAAGCAATGTTATTAAAGCTTGGGAGGACAAATATGAAACACTCAAATTTGCAAATTCAATACTGGGCAGTGAAGAAAGTAAAAAAGAAACTAAACTCAAAATAAATACATTAATTAGAGAGATAGATTATTGCATATCACAGCTCTCTGAATAATAGTTGTTAAATGTCTGAAGCACTTAAAATAAAACTTTCTATTGCAAACAGAGTGTATCCTTTAACGATACAACCGGAGCAAGAAGAAGGTTTACGTAAAGCAGCACAAGATATAAATGAAATGATAAAACAATTTGAGCAAAGTTATTCTGTAAGAGACAAGCAAGATGTACTAGCGATGTGTGCTTTACAATTAGCATCTCGTAATGAGCAGAAAAAAATGAATAGTACAAATTTAAACAAAGAAGTTGAGCAAAGGCTAGATGCCTTAAACCAACTCTTAAAAGAGCATTAGTGCTCTTACGTTCTTTAAAACAAAATAAGGTTACTGCCTACATTAGTTATATTTTTGATAAACTCAACGTTAATTCTTTATAAAGGGTGAGTTGAAGTTGTAAAAGCGAGCTGCTACTACTATACTATAGTTTTTAGGCAGATACTTGATCAGCTTGTTAACCCTAAACTTGTTTTTAAGGAGTTTATACAAAACAAAACTAGTGTAGGCTTT
This sequence comes from uncultured Flavobacteriaceae bacterium, assembly GCA_938011315.1. Lineage (GTDB taxonomy): Bacteria > Bacteroidota > Bacteroidia > Flavobacteriales > Flavobacteriaceae > AU392. The sequence goes on along the minus strand of CALLUG010000025.1, from coordinate 12,326 downwards.
TTTTTAAAATTAATATAAATAAATAAGATGGATACAAATACAATTTTACTAATTATTACAGGCATTATAGTTGGGTTAGTAGTAGGCATTGTTATCTCAAAAACATTAGAAAAAAATAATGCTTCTAAAATTATAAAAAATGCACAAAAAGAAGCCGATTCAATCCTAAAAGGCGCTAAGCAAGATGGTGAGGCCGTAAAGAAAGATAAAATTCTTCAAGCAAAAGAGCGATTTATAGAACTAAAATCAGAACATGAAAAAGTAATTCTCTCTAGAGATAAAAAAATGGCAGAATCTGAAAAGCGTACTAGAGATAAAGAATCTCAAGTGTCCTCTGAACTGTCAAAGCAGAAAAAAATAACAGAACAAATCCACTCTAAAGAAAAAGATTATAATCATAAATTAGATTTTCTAAACAAAAAGCAAAATGAATTAGACAAGGCCTACAAGGGTCATATTAAACAACTAGAGGTTATTTCTGGATTGTCTGTAGAAGAAGCCAAAACGCAGCTGGTAGAAACCTTAAAAGGTGAGGCTAAAAACGATGCAATGACTTATGTACAAGCCAAAATGGAAGAGGCTAAACTTACAGCGCAGCAAGATGCCAAAAAAATTATTATTAATACAATACAGCGTGTTGGTACAGAAGAAGCGGTAGACAATTGCGTATCTGTTTTTAATATCGACTCAGACGATGTTAAAGGACGTATTATAGGTAGAGAAGGTCGAAACATTCGTGCCATAGAAGCAGCAACAGGTGTAGAAATTATAGTAGATGATACTCCAGAGGCTATTATATTATCTTGTTTTGATTCTGTAAGACGAGAGGTCGCAAGATTATCCTTACATAAACTAGTTACAGATGGTCGAATACACCCTGCAAGAATTGAAGAGGTTGTAAGAAAAACTCAAAAACAAATTGAACAAGAAATTATTGAAGTAGGAAAACGTACCGTTATTGATTTAGGCATCCATGGCTTAAATCCAGAACTTATAAAAACAGTAGGGCGAATGAAGTACCGTTCATCCTATGGGCAAAATTTATTACAACACTCGCGCGAAGTTGCTAAGTTATGCGGAATTATGGCAGCAGAACTAGGCTTAAACCCTAAACTAGCTAAACGAGCAGGATTATTGCACGATATAGGCAAAGTCCCCGATGCAGAAGCAGATATGGAAACGCCTCATGCTATTTTAGGAATGCAATGGGCCGAAAAATATGGAGAAAAATCAGAAGTTTGTAATGCTATTGGAGCGCATCATGATGAGATTGAAATGAAATCCTTGCTCTCACCAATTGTTCAAGTATGCGATGCCATTTCTGGAGCTAGACCAGGTGCTCGACGACAAGTATTAGATTCGTATATGCAACGATTAAAAGACCTAGAGGCTATTGCATTTGGGTTTAATGGAGTTAAAAAAGCTTATGCCATTCAGGCAGGGCGAGAGCTTCGAGTTATTGTAGAGAGCGAACGTGTTAATGACGATAATGCTGCGAACTTATCGTTTGAGATTTCTCAAAAGATACAAACTGACATGACTTATCCAGGTCAAGTAAAGGTTACTGTAATTAGAGAAACTAGAGCCGTAAATATAGCCAAATAGGTACAGTATTTCTAACGCTTAATTTTTGGTTTTTAATATATGTTTGCTCCTAGGATGATACTTGTTTAGTAAGGTACTAAGCTTTGTTTTGTCGATATGCGTGTAAATTTCTGTAGTTGTAATACTCTCATGCCCTAACATGAGTTGTATAGACCTTAAATCTGCACCATTGGCTAATAAATGCGAAGCAAAAGAATGCCTAAAAGTGTGTGGAGATATTTTTTTTTGTAATCTTGCTTTTGTAACAAGTTGCTTTACTATAGTAAACACCATTGCCCGAGTTAGTTGTTTTCCTCTACGGTTCAAAAATAGAGTGTCTATATACTCATTTACTTGTGGGATAAAGGGTCTAACTTGATTCTTGTATATTGTAATGTACTTTTGCGCACGCATATCAATAGGAACAAAACGTTGTTTGTTACCTTTTCCTGTTACCTTTATAAATCCTTCTTTAAAAAATAAATCGGATAGTTTTAAGTGAGTCAATTCGCTAACACGTAGCCCACAACTGTATAAGGTTTCTATAATAGCCCTGTTACGTTCCCCCTGTGGATGGCTCAAATCTATTTTAGAAATTAGTAAATCTATTTCTGCTGTAGATAATGTATCGGGCAGTTTTCGGCCTATTTTTGGAGACTCAATTAAGGTCAGTGGATTTGTATCTCGATAGTTTTCAAAAATTAAAAAATCGAAAAAACTGCGCAATCCAGATAATGTTCTAGATTGACTGCGCTGGTTAACCAGCTTAGAAATGTCGTAAACAAAAAGCTTAATAAGTTCAGCATCGATTGTAAGTGGGGTAGCATTTATTGCGTTGCTGTCTATGTAACGAATTAGTTTTTCAATATCTAAGGCGTAACTATTAATGGAGTTTTGAGACAGGCCACGCTCTAGTTTTAGGTAATAAATATAGTCGTTTAGTGCTTGTTGCCATGTCATGTTTTAGTCCTATTTAATTACAAAAAACACCCTTAAAACATACTTTATGCTTTAAGGGTGTTTTTGTATAAGTAGTTTTTTAAGAATTATAGACCAGGGTAGTTACCTGTAATGATGTCTATTAAATCAATTATAGCCCAAATTCCAAAACCACATAAGGTAATGATATATAGAATGTTCCAACCTACAGGGCTACCTAAATACCATCTATGTCCCGCAACATACCCTGTGAAGAAATATAAAAGTAGTGCTGTTGACAATTCTTTTTTAGCAAGAGTTGCTGCTGGTGCTATAACTGTTTCGTTTTGTCTTACCACTTCTGAATTGTCGTTAGCATTGGTTGTTCTTGCTACAGGAAATGATGCTGCTTTTGTAGCTCTTACTACAGGAAATGATGCATAACTTGCTGATATAGACAAGAAAAATAATAATGCTGTAAAAAATAATTTAGTTTTCATAATTAATATTGATTTAGATTTGTTTTAATTTGCGCTAAAATATTAAATAAAATTATGAGACATACTTTTTTTTCCTTTTTTTTTCTTTTTTCCTTCAGTCTTTTTGCTCAAAACGATTACGAGTATTTTGGGGCAATAAAGCTAAATGATACTTCTGTGATATCTTACAAGGTTTTATTTCAAGAGAAAATGGGAGTTATAACAGGATATTCGATAACAGATTTGGGAGGTAAACATGAAACAAAATCTGAATTATCTGGTGCCTATGATGCAAAAAACAAAATTTTGAAACTTAACGAAAAAGGCATTGTATATACAAAGTCTCCAATTACTCAAGATGACTTTTGTTTTATTCATTTTACATCAAAAAAATTTAGTTTAGGGCGATCCAAATTATTGGAAGGTACATTTGAAGGTTTGTTTTCAGATAGGACTAAATGTATTGACGGTAGTATAAAAATGACAGCCATAGATAAAATAGTAAAACGAACAAAAAAAATCACTAAAAAAATAATTAGTTCTAAGCGTATTAATGATAGTATAAAGCAAAGAGTTAACCCCATTAAACTTTTTGACTCTCTAAATATGAATATTTTAAGAAAGAACGAAACTTTGAGTGTTTTTGCAAAATCAAAAACACTAAGCTTAGTTATATATGACGGTGGTAAAGAGGATGGAGATAGAATATCATTGTATCTTGATAATAAAATAGTGCTCAATAATTACGAAATTAAAAACACAAAAAAAATAATTCCCCTAACAATTGTTGGAAAGAAGTTAAATCTTAAGATAGTGGCACTAAATAATGGTAGTATTGCACAAAACACAGTAGTTCTTAAACTACTAGAAAAAGGAAGGGAGATTGATATTTTATCTAGCTTAAAAAAAGGAGAATCTTCTCAAATAGAATTTCTTATTAAGTAAGAATAACAAATTTTAATAAAATTTAAATTTAATTACAAATAATATTGATTTAAAATAAAGATTTCATGCCTTTGTTTTAAGATAGATTTAGTTATTTTGTAATGTTATGAAAAAACAGCTAGTTTATGCTTATACATTATGTTACTTTGCTTATGGGTTTTCCCAAATAGGAGGGGAGTCCACATATCAATTTTTAAACTTAGTATCATCGCCTAGGCAAGCAGCCTTAGGCGGTAGGGTTTTAACTAATGTAGATTATGATGTTACACAACCACTATATAACCCTGCAACAATAAACCCAGAATTAAATAACCAATTAGCTGTTAACTATTCGAGTTTTTTAGGGGGAATTAACTACGGTACAGCGGCTTATGCTTATACTATAGGCAAAAAAGCGCAAACAATACATGCTGGAGTAACTTACATTAATTATGGTACCTTTGATGGATTTGACGAAAATGGGATAACAACAGGTACTTTTACAGGGAGCGAACTAGCAATATCACTAGGCTATGCAAGACAGTTAGGTCTTAGTCGTTTTTACTTGGGAGGAAACCTAAAATTTATAAGTTCTAGGCTAGAGTCTTTTTCGTCTCTTGGGACTGCCATAGATGCTGGTTTACTATATATTAATAAAGAAACAGGCTTTGTAGCAACAGTAGCTCTAAGAAATTTAGGCACACAAATAACTACTTATGCAGGACAGCAAGAGCCGTTACCTTTTGAGCTAAGTTTTGGGCTTTCAAAAACAGTACAAAATTTACCCTTACGCTGGCATATAACTTTAGAAAATCTTCAAACTTGGCCTATTGCTAGAGTAAACCCCGCAAGAGGTACTACAGATCTTAGTGGGAGCTTTAGTCCAGAGGAGGTTACGTTTTTAGATAATCTAACACGACACTTAATCTTTGCAGCAGAGTTGTTTCCTGAAGGGAAATTTAACCTAAGACTCGGATATAATTTTAGACGAGCAGAAGAATTACGTATTTTAGAACAACGAAATTTTTCTGGACTGTCTTTTGGTTTAGCATTAAAACTTAACAAGTTACGATTTAGTTACACTCACGCTCGGTATTCTGGAGCTGCAAATACTAATTTTTTAGGGTTACAAATAGATTTACAGTAGTGAAAAAAATTATAATAGCCATAGACGGTTTTTCTTCAACAGGAAAAAGTACTCTTGCAAAACAAATTGCAAACAAATTAGGTTACACTTACATAGACACAGGAGCTATGTATAGAGCCATAACACTTTATGCGATAAGACATAATTATATTTCTGAAAATGAGTTTAATGAAAAAGCATTAGAAACAGATTTAAAACAGATTAACTTAGAGTTTAAATCTAATCCTCTAACACAAACTGCCGAAATACATTTAAATCACGAAAATGTAGAAGATAAAATAAGAAATTTACAAGTTTCCAATTATGTGAGTAAAGTTGCAGCTAACTCAAAAGTTCGTAAAAAATTGGTAGAGCAACAACAAATAATGGGACAAAAAAAGGCTGTAGTTATGGACGGTCGAGATATAGGTACTGTTGTATTTCCTGATGCTGAGTTAAAAATTTATATGACAGCCTCTGCCGAGGTAAGAGCACAAAGACGCTACCAAGAATTACTAAGCAAAGGAGATAATGTAACATATACCGATGTCCTAAGCAATGTTACAAATAGAGATTATATAGACGCTAACCGAAAAGACTCCCCCTTAATAAAGGCTAAAGATGCTATAGAAATTGATAACTCAAACTTAACCTTAGAGGCGCAATTTCAAAGCATATTAGCTTTAGTGCGAAAAACAACTAGTAGTAATACGTAAAAAAAAGGCATTGAGTTTTTAAAACACAATGCCCTTGTAATGTAGTGTAATAATAAATAAAATATTTATAAATTAGGAATAACTAGCTCCTGATTAGCATGTATAATATCTGGGTTTTTTAACACATCGGTATTAGCTTCAAAAATTGCAGTATATTTCATAGCATTACCATAATATTGTTTTGCTATTTTGCCTAAAGTTTCGCCGCTAGCAACTACGTGTCTATGAAATACACTGTCGTCTGCCACATTAATATCAGCAATGATATCTGTAGGATTATCGCCACCAATGGCTTTAATTTTGTCCCAAAGTAAGTTTTTTTCGTAAGGTGTGTTGGTTGTTCCAGAAATTTTTAATTGTCCATCGATTTCTTGTACATCTCCGTTTTTAATATTTAATTCTTGTCCCAAATTTAAGACATCTTGATACTTAGCTTTTACTGCCATAATTATATTGTTAATTGTTAAAAAATAAATCTAAATATAAGGATAATAAATTAATACATAACAAAAACTCATCTACAGTTTCTCTAAAACGTAATTTTAGTCTTGTCAAAACTTGGTATGTCATAAAAAAGCTGTCCTAGTAAAGACAGCTTTTTTATAAAAATATAATAACTTACAATATGTTATTGTTTTACAGCTTTATCGGCTTCAATACGTTTGTCTCTGTTAGCAAGTTCCCAAGCAGTATAAAATACTAAACGTGTACGGTTTTCTAATAAATCGTACTCAATTTTATCTGGCGTATCGGATGGTCTATGGTAATCATCATGTGTGCCATTGAAATAAAAAATGACAGGAATATTATTTTTTGCAAAATTCCAATGATCAGACCTGTAGTAAATACGGTCTGGATGATTTTCGTCGTTATAAGTGTAATCCAATTCAAGATTAGTGTATTTTGTATTAATATCTTCCGAGATTTGATGTAATTCTGTACTTAGCTTATCGCTTCCAATAAGGTAAACATAATTACGCGTTTTTGAGCTATCTCGTTTAGGATCAATACGACCAATCATATCAATATTCAAATCTACAATAGTATTCTCTAGCGGAACAATTGGGTCTTCATCTGCATAATAACGAGACCCCAAAAGGCCTTTTTCTTCTGCAGTAACGTGCAAAAATAAAATAGATCGCTTTGGTCCATGTCCTTTTTCTGCAGCCGCTTTAAATGCTTCTGCTATTTCTAGTACAGCTACAGTACCGGAGCCATCATCGTCTGCTCCATTATAGACCTCTCCTTCTTTAATGCCTTCGTGATCTAGGTGTGCAGAAATCACAATATATTCGTCTGGTTTTTCTGTTCCTTTAATTACTGCAGCTACGTTTTCGGAATTTATTTTTGTGCTTACAGGTTCGTAATCGAGAGTTACTTTGGTTTTTATTAGAGCTGTTTTGTCTTCTTTATCAATGTTACTTACAAGGGCTTTGCCTAGAGTTTCACTAATCATAAAGTGATGCAATGGTGTTTCGCCTCCAACGATAGTTAGGCGACGACTACCGCCACTTTCTGCACTTCGTTTAAAAAATGTAGCGTAACGTGCAAAAAGGCTATTGCTCATAAAAAATACAGCTTTTGCTCCAGCATTTTTTGCGGCTTCACGCTTTGGGGTTAAAGCTTGCCTACCATTGGACCAAGTAGAACGACTTGTGGTTCCTGTTATTTTGTAAGTACCGTCTGCATTTTGTGGTTCTCCTTCTTTAATAACTACAATCTTACCTTTTACATTTAGGTCTTTATAGTCGTTATGCTTATCGTCTGTTATACCAAATCCAGCATATACAATGTCGTCGACTTCTAAAGAGGTTTTAGCTGCGCCTGTCATAGATATGATGTCGTCAAAGTAGTTAAACGATTTGCCATTAACTGTAAGTTTTAAATTAGGGGTGCCAATGGTTTGTAAAGGGACTTCTTGAAAATAATCGCCTTCTGCTATAGGTGAAGGTATGTTTAGGTTTACGTAATGGTTTTTTAGATATTCTACAGCTTTTTTCTGACCTGGCTTGCCTGTTTCTCGACCTTCAAACTCGTCTGAGGCATAGGTGTATAATTTCTCTTTTAGTTGATCTGCTGTAATCGTGCCTGCGTAGTTGTTGACATCTGCAGGTATGGATTTACATGAGCTTACCACTGCAATGACTCCTAAATATAGGATTGATTTTTTCATTAGTATATATATTAAAGTAAATGTATTGCTATATTACAAAAAGAAATTTTAAGATGCGTTTTGATTTCATAGTTTAACAATTTTTAACAAAATAAGTGGACTATTCTTACAAATTTACTACAATTATTAAAAAGAAGTGTTTTGCGTTTTTTTAATTAAAATTAGGCTTATAATAGCTAAATTTACTGCCGCAATTACAATACTATTTTTATAACTAAAAATGAAATATTCTAGATTAACTAAAGAACAGTTTGAGGCTTTACAACAAGAATTTATTAATTTTTTGGCAACTCAATCTATTACCGCCAACGAATGGTTAGATATAAAAACTAACAAACCAGAATTAGCAGAGCAAGAACTTGACATCTTTAGTGACTTAATCTGGGAAGGTGTTTTAAGTAAGGCTCAGTATTTGGAAAACATATCTTCAAAACATTTATATCTGTTTTATTTGGCAGAAAACAATATGCAGTTAATAGGTTTAAAGCTTGTTAATACTGATCAGGATTTAACAACAAGCGAAGGCTTTAATTGGCTAAGAGATCATTTGTTGTCGGATAATGTAGAATTATTTCAATCTAAAAAAGAATATTCAAACGACAGACAGTTAGATAAGTTTACCCTAATACAGCAAGGCGCATCGATAACTAAAGGCGAATTATTTAAGTATTTTGAAACTTTAATAGGATAGTTTTTTAAAATTGTAATAGCTTTAACCAAAAATAATATGGCGCAAAAACCAAGTACACCAAAAGGCACTAGAGATTTTTCTGCTAAGCAAATTGCTAAGCGTAATTATATATTCAATACGATTAAGCTACACTTTAAACGTTTTGGTTTTGAACCTATAGAGACTCCAAGTTTTGAAAATTATAACACCTTAATAGGTAAATATGGGGAAGAAGGAGATCGTTTAATTTTTAAAATATTGAACTCTGGCGACTATCTAAGTAAAGTAGATGATGCTTTGTATAACGAAAAAAAATCAAACAAAATCACTTCCAAGATTTCAGAAAAAGCTTTGCGTTATGACTTAACAGTCCCTTTTGCACGATACGTAGTGCAACATCAAAACGATATAGATTTTCCCTTTAAGCGCTACCAAATTCAACCTGTTTGGAGAGCCGATCGCCCACAAAAAGGACGCTTTAGAGAGTTTTACCAATGTGATGCCGATGTTGTAGGGTCAAACTCATTATGGCAAGAAGTAGAATTTATACAATTGTATGATGCTGTTTTTTCTGACTTAAATCTCAATGGCGTGACTATTAATATTAATAATCGAAAAATACTTTCTGGTATTGCAGAAGTTATTGGGGTACAAGACAAGTTAATAGATTTTACAGTAGCCTTGGATAAGTTAGATAAGATAGGGGAAGAAAAGGTAAAACAGGAAATGCTAAACAAAGGTATTTCACAAACAGCCATTAGCAAGTTAGACCCTTTATTTACACTTTCAGGATCTTTTGACGCTCAAACTAATGCTCTAAAAACAATTTTGGCAACCTCTAAAGAGGGCTTAAAGGGTATAGAAGAGTTAGAGTTTATTAATGATGCAATTTCTGTATTACAATTAGAGGCAACAAGCTTACAATTAAACATTACTTTAGCTAGAGGACTAAACTATTATACCGGAACTATTTTTGAAGTATCCGCACCAAAAGAAGTTAATATAGGTGCTATTGGTGGGGGAGGGCGCTACGACGATTTAACAGGAATTTTTGGATTAAAAGGTCTAAGCGGCGTAGGTATTAGTTTTGGGTTAGATCGTATATATTTAATGCTAGAAGCCTTAAACTTATTTCCTAGTAATACCGTAACAGCGGCTACAGACGTACTGTTTATCAATTTTGGAGCTACCGAAGCTTTACATGCCCTAAAAACAATCAAACTATTGAGGGCAAACGGTGTTAATGCAGAGCTATACCCTGAGGCTGCCAAAATGAAAAAACAAATGACCTATGCCAATAAAAAGCAAGTGCCTTATCTTGTTTTAATTGGAGAGCAAGAAATAGCAACTAAGGTATTTACTCTAAAAAATATGCAATCTGGAGAGCAGAGTACAGTAACGATAGAAGCGTTGTTAACTCAGCTAACACCATCTCAATAACGGTATGAGTTTCTGAAAAATAACCTTGTATTAAAACGACTTATTTAGTAAGTAGGAATTCTAGTTTGTTTTTGGAGAAGACTATTAATTCTTCAAAAAACACTGTAAATTCGTTTTCAAAAGCGTCATAAAACTCTTTTAAATCATTGATAGCTAAATCCATTTTAGATCGGTTTCGTGTTCTTTTATTCACTCCAACAAGTACTTTGGCAATACCCTCTAATGTAGCGTAGCTAAGTAGCCAGTTGTTTGCAACCATATGAGGAATCATTTTTTGGATATGTAAGGGTAAAATTTCAAAATTACGATCTAGTAAGTTGTAAAAATCATCAATATACTCTACTAGTGGTGTTGTACTATATTTTTCCCAGTTTTTGGCTAAAAAATGATCGTATAAAATATCGACAATTACTCCAGAATAATGTCCGTAATTTTTATGCAGCCGTTTAGTACTTTTTCTAACGGTCTTATGTGCGTCTGTATAAGTATCAATTTCGCGATGTAATAAGATTCCTAGTTGAATATGTTTGGGATAGATGTTGTAACCCTTCCCTTTAATACCATCAGCAATAAAATTACCAATAGTAATCTCTGGGTTGTTTCCAGATAGATAAATATGCGCTAAGAAATTCATTTAGTAAACATACAAATTTTTACATTTAAAAAAACGTTTTTGGTTATTGTGAAATTTAATTTCAAAATCACAAGTTTTGTAGTTCAATTAGAGTTAAGTTTTATCAGTATTTTGTCCCATGGTCATTAAATACGATTTAAGAAAGGGTTCTAACTGTCCATTCATTACGGCATCTACATTACCTGTTTCATGTCCTGTTCTTACATCTTTAATTAGTTTGTAAGGGTGCATAACGTAATTTCTAATTTGACTCCCCCATTCAATTTTCATTTTGTTAGATTCAATATCGTTGCGTTCTGCTTGTTGCTTTTTAATTTCAATTTCATAAAGTTGAGATTTTAGCATTTGTAGAGCGCGTGAGCGATTGTCGTGTTGTGAACGCGTTTCGGAACATGAAATCTGAATCCCTGTTGGTTTGTGAGTTAACTGTACTTTTGTTTCTACTTTATTTACATTTTGCCCACCAGCACCGCTAGAGCGTGCCGTAACAATTTCAATATCGGCAGGATTAATTTCAATAGCTATCGTATCGTCAATTAGTGGATATACATACACAGATGCAAAACTGGTGTGACGTTTTGCATTACTATCAAAAGGGGAAATGCGTACCAAACGATGCACACCATTTTCTCCTTTTAACCAACCAAATGCGTAGGCACCTTCAATTTGTAGTGTCACTGTTTTAATACCAGCAACATCTCCAGATTGGTGGTTAAGTTCTTTTATTGTAAACTCATTATTTTCGGCATACATTAAGTACATACGCATAAGCATCTGTGCCCAGTCGCAACTTTCTGTTCCGCCAGCACCAGCAGTAATTTGCAATACAGCACTCATGCTGTCTGTTGGTCCAGAGAGCATGTTTTTAAATTCTAAATGCTCTAACAAGTTACTTGCTTTTGTGTATTGCTGCTCTACATCATCTTGGGTTGATTCTCCTTCTTTTAAAAAAGCGTACAGAACATCAAGATCATCGATGTGTGAGGCTAAAGTATTATAATCTTCAATCCATTTTTTGTTAATTCGCAACGATTTCATTAAAAGCTCAGCTGCTTTTGAGTCGTTCCAAAAATTAGGGTCAAATGTTTTTTCTTCTTCGTTTTGAACTTCAATACGTTTGGCATCTAAGTCAAAGATACCTCCTTAACGCACCAAGGCGATCGTGAAGACTTTTTATTACATCCGAAGTTATCATAAGTGTATTCTCATTTTATACAAAAATAGAATTAATAAACTTTTACAGAAATTTATAAGATACTTATTTGAGAAATTATGTAGTTTTATAACGTAAATAAAGCAGTTTAATGCAAACTCACAGCGCAAATCAAACTATTATAAATAATAATTGATATTATTAATGATTGAACCCAAGATACTTAAATAACAAGTAAATGATTATAGATTTAAGAAGTGACACCGTTACAAAGCCTACTCCAGAAATGTTAGACGCTATGCTATCTGCAAAGGTAGGAGATGATGTGTATAAAGAAGACCCAACGGTAAATGCGCTAGAAGAAAAAATAGCGAACTTGTTTGCAAAAGACAAAGCATTATTTTTCCCCACAGGAACAATGGCAAATCAAGTGGCAATTAATTTACACACAAAACCAGGAGAGCAAGTAATTTGCGATACATATGCACATATATACAATTATGAAGGAG
>CALLUG010000024.1 GCA_938011315.1 uncultured Flavobacteriaceae bacterium | reverse complement strand
TTGCAGGTTTGCCTGTATGGGAGTAATACATCGAAAACTCTTTTTCGAAATAATGCCAATCTATTTTATCCGATAAAAGAACTAATTCATGCCCTAAGTCTATAAAATCTTTCAGAAGCGGTTGAAACAAGTTACGCTGGTCTTGATTATTACTTTTTCCTATCATATTATTGCAAGGTTTATACTCAAATATACGAAAAACCTTGCAATTAAAGTCAATAAAAATACATAGCATTTATTTGATAATCAATTAACTAAAATGAATTTAAGGAGCGACTATCTTAAAATACGCTACTCGAATTTCAACACGATGCACCCCCTTTGGCTTATTTGCTTCATGCGGAGTGGGTACATTTAGCACAAAATCTAGTATAACACTTAGTAGCCTTAATAACTTTACGCTGTACACGATTTGATGCTTTATTGGTCTCAAAAATAGTTGAAACTATGTACTCTAGTGTATCTTGCTTTAGCTTCTAAAAAAGCTACCTTTGTGTTATCACAGTACAAAGGAGTAATGGTCATACCGTTTCGAGGTTGACATTACAAGTTTGCGATTAAATCAATCCTTAAAAACGATAAATACTCCTCAGTGTCTGGAGGTAATTGAAAATATATTGATGATTCATCCATAAATATTCCCGCGAAAGTGATTGCAAAGTCTAAAGAGATATTTTTAATCAAATTAAAGTTCTTATCGAAAACTTGTAACATATTCTCTTTGACATTACTGTCGTTGATTCCAATTTTACTTTCTGGAGTAGCTGATTGATAAACTCTAGCTATAAAATTTTGATTCACATAGATTGGGCCAAAATTAGAATTTAACATATAAGTATTTAAACGCTCATTTATACTAAGTTCATTTGCTATTTTATTATAATTCATTTTTAAATGAGGTAAGCCATCCGTAGAAGTATCTGCTTTATAGATTTCATGAGTTTTTATGTCATAAGTATAAATGTGTGGTAATGAAGATACCAGATAATAAATTTTATCATCATAAATAGTTGTAAAAGGAATGCTATTAAATCCAAAGTCTAACTCTAAGTATTCAGAAGGATAACTAATATCGAGTTCCCTTGGCTGCTCTTCTAGCATAGAATAACTACCTATTAATTTTGAATTCTTAAAAAAATCTTTTTTTTGTGATGAGATATCATACTGCATGTTTGTATTGATAATATAATATTGATCACTTTCTTTATGATATTCAAATCCACTATCTTTTGAAGGAAAAAAGAAGTGTTTGCTGAAATAGCTATCTCTTGATTTACTATTAATGGATTTGCGTTCAATAATATTTCCGTTTTCATCAATATTAGATATATCAAAATAACCAATTGCATAAAGTTCATTAGATTCTGTTATTAATATATCATTTGGCCTTTCTATCCCATTTGGACCTTCCTTGACCAATGGAATGATTTTCTTTAAAATTTTATCTTTGATTGAGTAAACATCAATAGTATGATGAGTGTCATTATAGCAATATAAATTACCATTTTGACCATTGTAAGTAGTTAGTGGATAATAAGACAATTGAGAGTTATTAATTTTAAATTTAATCGTATCAAATTTAACGTTTATACTATTAATTAGCCTATCCGTGTTTTTAATTCTTTTGTTTTCAGAGTGTTTACATGAAAAACAACAAAATATAAGTATAAGGAAGATGAATTTATTTTTCATTTTTTAATCAAAAGATTAAATGGGAATATCTATGAGATATTCCCATATTAGGTTACAAAGGTCTACAATCAACCTTTTTAAAGCATCCTGAAATAGCAGGTTTTAAACACAATACTCCAATACCAATTCCTGTTTTTGGAAGCGTACATAAATTTGACATAAACTTACCTCCCAAGGGTTGATTGATATTTCTTGTACTGTTAGCGACTCAGCATTTTCAATTTGAAACGATGAGCTATTTATTAAAAAAATAGCAACAAAACTCAATAATGCAAATTTTTTTTCATAATCTAAAAATTTTAAGTTGGTGTGTAGCCAACTAGTTAAACAAAAATATTTAGGATAAATATAGGAGGTAAAAATTATAATTTTGAATTTAGGAATACATCAAAATTAAGTTTTAGACCCCTATTTTCATCGGGATTAGTACAACTTGTAAATTGTACTAAATAAATAAACTGACGTCAGTTGCGTTATAACAAGTATCTTTTAAAAATGATTACAACATTATCTCCTATAAAAAATATTGATGGTCAGTTTTATAAAACAAGTCAAAGGTAGGGAATTCGAAAAAAAAGTATGTTATGTGTTAAATAATTTTTAACAACATGGAAGTACTTGTTTTTACCCTGTTTTGTGTAGTAAATTTGATTTCTAGACGTTTACTATGATTCTAATTTTAATACTACATAGTGTTTTTCATTTTCGTTTTCAGGTTATTTGAAATGAAAATGAATACCTTCTTTTGTGACAAAAATATCAGTTTGGTAAAATTCAAGGCTAACCTCATCTAACGGAATGTCAAAAACAGTAGCTATTTTGTGAATGAAACTTAACGATAAATTAATGCAAAAAAATGTAAGGTTTTTAATAACTTTATATTTAATTACTTGTTGTGCATTTAAAAAAAAGATAGTTTGTGTGGCAAAAATTAGACTGGTTATTATTAGACTAATTCAATGCTTAAATTAAAAAATCTTTAAACAAAATTAAAACTAACTTAGCCTAAATGCACAACAGGGTTGTCCTATCTTTCACTACTTTCCAATACAGAAATTGGCAAATATATTTCCTAAAAGATCGTCGGAAGTAATTTCGCCAGTAATTTCACCAAAATGATATAAAGCTTGCCGAATATCTATGGCTAAAAGGTCTCCAGACAATCTTACATCCATTCCTGCTTGCACTTTTTTTATTTCTGTTAGTGCTTTTAGCAATGCATCGTAATGCCTAGAGTTTGTAACAATAGTATCGTTATTGCGTAATGCTCCTGTGTTAACAAAGTCTAATAATTTAGTTTTAAGCACTTCTATCCCTAATCTTTTTTTCGCAGAAATTAAGAGTATTTCTGGGATTTCAGTACTAATGTGTGTTAAATCATTGGTCGTTAGCATATCAATCTTATTAGCAATAATTAGTAATGGTTTTTGGGGGTATTTGCTTTTAAGTTTTTCAATTTCTAGTGTTAATCGAGAGTGTTCTGTTTTAAAATCTTCGGCATTACATAGCACTATAACAACTTGAGATTGCTCAATTTTTTCAAAGGTTTTTTTTATTCCTATATTCTCTACAACATCTTCGGTTTCTCTAATTCCAGCAGTGTCTATAAACCTGAAACCTATACCTTTGATGGTAATTTCATCCTCTATAGCATCTCTTGTTGTTCCAGCAATAGTACTTACAATAGCTTTATCTTCGTTGAGCAAGGCATTTAATAGTGTAGATTTTCCAACATTAGGCTCTCCAACAATTGCAATAGGAATACCATTTTTAATAACATTACCAATAGCAAAGGAGTCTATAAGATGTTTTAAAACAGATATGATTTTTGTGACTAAATTTTTAAATTGTTCACGATCGGCAAATTCAACATCTTCTTCTGCAAAATCAAGTTCCAACTCTATTAGGGATGCAAAATTTAAGAGTTCATCACGAAGTTGTTTTATCTCATTGCTAAAACCACCTCGCATTTGCTGCATTGCAATTTGATGAGACGCTTGGTTATCGCTAGCAATTATATCTGCTACTGCTTCGGCTTGGCTCAAGTCTAGTTTTCCGTTTAAAAAAGCACGTAGTGTAAACTCGCCTGGTTTTGCCATTCGACAACCATTTTGTAAAAACAGTTGAATAATTTCTTGTTGAATATAAGGGCTTCCATGACATGATATTTCTACGACATGCTCTCCTGTATAAGAGTTAGGATTTTTAAAAACTGAAACTAATACTTGATCTAAAATAGTATTGTTGGCTATAATATGGCCTAAGTGTATAGTGTGAGTTGCTTGTGTTATCAATTTTTTTTTATGAATTGATTCAAAAAACACATCACAGAGCACAATAGCCTCTTTACCAGATAATCTTATTACAGCAATAGCGCCAGTGCCGGACGGTGTAGCCAGAGCTATAATTGTATCATTATTTTGCATAAAATATTGAAAAGTTAAAACAAAAGTAGTAAAATTGTACTGTGAAAGAATCTATTTAATTATATTAATTAAACAAACCTTAAGTTTATGAAAAGAGTAATGTTATTATGTATTTTGTTTATATCGATTTTTTCTTGCAGTAAATCAGAGTTACCCCCTAATGTTTATCAAGTAAACGTTACTGCTAAAGGCACTTACGATGGCGTTAGAGCTTATATAGAAACGCCTATGCAAGGCGCTTCTCGTCGTCGCAAAAAGATAGCTATAGACACTGCTATTATTAATAATGAACATTTTACCTTTACAGGCAAGTTGGAAGGCGTTAAATTTTATAACTTAACAATAGATGGCGTTTCAAGCACGTTTAAATTTGTTTTAGAACCTGGAGTTACCACTATTGAAATTAATAATATAAACGATATTTCTGAAGCTGTAATTACAGGAGGCGAAAATGTTACAGCGTTTAACACTTACAAGAGTGGATTAAAGCAAATAACAGATAGTTTGACTAGCATGAGAAACAAAATGAATATCGCTAGGCAGAATAGTAAGCCTGATGAGTATAGAGCACTTTATGAACAAGCTAGTGTTGTTGTTAAAGCAATTAGTAAGTATCCTTTTGAGTTTATTAAATCCAATAAAAAAACAGATTGTTCTTTACTAATTTTAGAAGAAACTCTAAAAAATACTCAAGAAGAGATATCGTCTGATGCTATAAAAGAAATGATTATTTCCCACACTGAAATAATTAATAAAAATGAGTCTAATAAAAAAGTAAACTTGAAACTAAATGCTTTTTTGAATAAGAAAATACGAGAAGAAAAAATAAGCATAGGCAATGTAGCACCAAATTTTTCTGGAAAAACACCAGAAGGCGAAACAATTTCGTTAAACGACATTAAGGGTAAAATTACTATTATCGATTTTTGGGCCTCTTGGTGTGTTCCTTGTCGAATAGAAAATCCTAATTTTGTTCGTATATATGAAAAATACCATGATAAAGGTCTAGAAATTATTAGTGTCTCTTTAGACGGAAAACAAGGACAGTCTAATGCTAAAAAATCCTGGATAAAAGCAATAAAAGGGGATAAGCTTACTTGGCATCACGTTTCTAGCCTATCTAGTTTTAGAGACCCTATTGCAACATTGTACAGCATAAAATCCATTCCTGCAACATTTATTATAGATGAAGCAGGGGTGATTGTCTCTAAAAAATTGAGAGGCAATGACCTACAAGATAAAATAGCAGAGCTGTTAGACTAACAGTATTATATTTTTCCTGTACGCTTCATAATGTACAAAATTAATATTGGTGTTGCTAGTAAGCCCACCATTAATGAGTTTTCAATAAATATCCAACTCGCCAAAAATAACGTAATAACATAACCGCCTACAGCACCTCCAAAGTGAGCATCGTGTCCAATATTACCTATTCGCTTTTTCATTCCGTAAATAGAGTATAATAAATATCCTACCCCAAACACATAAGCAGGTATAGGTACTATGGGTAAAAAAACAAAACTTAAAGCTAAATCAGGATTTAGTAAAATAGCAGAATATAATATTCCTGTTACCGCGCCACTTGCACCAACTGCACTGTAATGATATTCATTTTTATGAAAATATAATGACAGGATGTTACCTACAACTAGGCTGCCCATATATACAATTATAAAATTAATACTGCCAAGATAATGTAGAACCTCGTCTGCAAAAAAATATAATGTAAACATATTCATAAACAAATGTGCTTCATCGGCATGTAAAAAACCCGAACTAATCATACGTATTTGCTCTCCTTTGCGAATGCTACCGATATTAAACTTATAGGTTTCAAAAAATGAAAAATCCTTAAACCCTTTTAAAGAAACCACAACATTAATTCCTATAATAACTATTGTAATAAAACTCATATTTTCTATAAATACATAAACCTAAAACCAAATATACTATATATTTGCGAAAATAAAATTAATGTGCAGTTAGTTGTTTACATACTTATATATCCATTTTTATTACTAATCTCGATATTACCGTTTAGATTGTTTTATCTGTTTTCAGATTTTGTTTATTTACTTATTTATTATGTTGTTGGTTATCGAAAAAAAACGGTTGGTACTAATCTTAGGTTAGTATTTCCTGAAAAATCGGAAAAAGACATTATACAAATCCAGAAAAAATTTTATAAACATTTGTGCGATTTATTTTTAGAAATGATAAAAACTATAACAATTTCTAAAGAACAACTTAGCAAGCGTTTTGTTATTACCAATCCCAAAGAGGTTAAACGTTTGGAGAGCTTGGGCAAAAGTGTTATTTGCTTTTTTGGCCATTACGCAAGTTACGAATGGTCTATTGCTGTAGATAATGAAACAAAACTTAAAGGTTATGCTGTTTACAAACGGATTGCTAATACATATTTTAATGACTTAGTAAAGCGCATTCGCTCTAGGTTTAACACAACACTTATACATACTAGAGAAACTGTATCTGTACTTACAAAAAATGAAACCAAAGGCATTTCTTCTTTGATTGGTTTTTTAAGTGATCAATCTCCTAAACAGTATAAAACAAGTTATTGGACTGAGTTTATGGGTGTAAATGTACCTTGTTTTACAGGAGGCGAACGCCTTGCCAAAAAATTAGACCTTGTTGCTGTGTATTTAAAAATTTCTAAAATAAAAAGAGGATATTACCAAGCTGAGTTTGTTCCTCTAGCAGATAATGCTAATACATTTAAAGATTTTAGTATCACTGATAAATTTCTTTCTGAATTAGAGCAGCAAATTTATGATGCTCCAGAATATTACCTATGGACACATAAGCGTTGGAAACATAAAGACAAGTATCACTTAGTAAAACCTTAGTGCCCTGTGGCAATAGCTTTTAGTTCCGAGATAATTGTGTCCGCCAAGGTATCTGCCTTAGTTTGTGATGTCGCTTCTGTATACACTCTTATTATGGGCTCTGTATTACTTTTTCGTAAATGTACCCAATGGTCTAAGAAGTCTATCTTAAGTCCATCGACAGTGCTTAGTGTTTCATTATTGTAATGGGCTTCCATTGTTTTTAAAATAGCATCGACATCTAGGTCTGGTGTTAGCTGTATTTTTTTCTTACTCATAAAATAATTAGGGTAAGATTGTCGTAATGTGCTAACTTTTGTACGTTTTTCTGCCAGCAAACTTAAAAATAAGGCAATACCTACTAGAGCATCTCGTCCGTAATGGAGTTCTGGGTAGATAATACCTCCATTGCCTTCGCCCCCTATAATAGCATTATTTTTTTTCATTAACTCTACGACATTAACTTCACCTACGGCACTCGCCTCATAAGTAGTATTATAACTTTCAGTAATATCTTGTAAGGCTCTTGTAGAGCTCATATTACTTACTGTATTTCCTGGAGTTTTACTTAGCACATAATCTGCACAAGCCACTAAGGTGTATTCTTCTCCAAACATATTTCCTGTTTCGTCTACAAAAGCCAAACGATCTACATCTGGATCTACTACAATTCCGAAATCTGCTTTTTTACTAACAACCATTTCAGATAGGTCTGCTAAATGTTCTTTTAGAGGTTCTGGGTTGTGTGGAAAATATCCTGTAGGCTCGCAGTATAACTTAATAGTTTCTACTCCAAGACGGTTCAGTAATAAAGGAATAGCAATACCTCCTGTAGAATTTACTGCATCTACAACAACTTTGAAGTTGGCATTTTTGATGGCATTGACATTTACTAAGTTTAATTTTAGTATCTCGTCTATATGTAAATCTATATACGCTTTATTTGAAGTAATTTTCCCTAGGCTATCGACATCATTAAAAAGTGTAGTGTTGGAGTCTGCTATTTCTAAAATATTACGCCCTTCTTTTGCGTTTAAAAATTCTCCTTTTGCATTCAATAATTTTAAGGCATTCCATTGTTTAGGGTTATGACTTGCTGTTAATATAATTCCTCCATCGGCATGTTCCATTGGTACTGCCATCTCTACGGTTGGTGTTGTAGATAGTCCCAAATCTATAACATGAATTCCTAATCCTACAAGTGTATTCATTACCAAGTTTTGTATCATCTCTCCAGAAATCCTAGCATCTCTACCTACTACAACTTTGTAATTATCCTTTTCGCGCTGCTGTTTTATCCAGCTACCATATGCCGTTGCAAATTTTACTGCATCAATTGGAGTTAAGTTATTTCCAACTTGTCCTCCAATAGTTCCTCTAATTCCTGATATTGATTTTATTAATGTCATGTGTTTTAAATTAAAAAAATGAAACTTATATCAATTATGACTCAAAATAAGCTATAGTATATCATTCGTTTTTATTGCGTGTATATATCAATACAAAACTTAAATGTAACTAAGACTATGTTTAGGTTTTCTATGTCATCTAAACACAATATATTCCAAATTATTTATAATTCATTTTAAGTAACAATTTAGTATCTATAATGGCAAATATGTCATTAAAATATTTGGCACAAAGGTCTTTATATTAATTAAGATTACAATTATAAAACTGCTAAATATGTAATATTTATTTTTTAACGGAACATAGCAATGCTTACTATTAGTATATATGTATTAATACCATTGAAAAATTAAATCTTAAATAGATATTAGTAACTTATGTGCTTAAAATTCAATACTCTCATAAGCTCCAAGATCTCTTGGTAGGGCTCTTGGGGTATTAATAATATCATTAACTAAATTTCCAAAGATGACACCAGTCCCGTCTGCAGAAGACCCATTCGGAATTTCTAGACGATTATTGTTTGGATCTAAAAAGTTGGGGTCGTCATTAAAGATTACATTTTCATATAAATTCGTATTCGAAAAATCGAATAAAGGTCCAGAAAAATTACCACTTGTATTTTCAAATAGAATTAATGTATTTGTAAGTTTAAAGTTAAATATCTCATTATTAGTAGCATCCAAAATAAGTTCAGGATTGGCGTTGCCATAAATAATGCAATTTGTAAAATTAGCTTCCTGTAAGGGGTTTGTAAATACATTATTGTTTGCATCTACTCCAAAGTTGTTAAGTAAAACAGCTGGGAATTGTCTAAAACTGAGCGTCCAGTAATTGACTAGCGTAGAGTTAGAAAAATTATATCTGCCTCCATTAGTACCAGCAAAAGAAGATTGCCCGCTATTGTTTATTGCTACATTCTCTCCAGTTACATTTGTTGCTCTAGCTAAAATCCCAAAATTGCTTGAGTTATAAATTTGTGTGTTTGTGATATTTAATTTTGTAACATCATCTTGATTACCATCTACTAATATTCCGGCAGTAGCATTTTTGATAGTTACGTGGTTAAATACGTTATTGGTACTACCATCAAATAGCCATATTGTTTCCCATTGTCCAGGAACTTCAGAAAAAGCAGGTTCTAAGCGATCTCCTTCAAATATAACTTCGCCTTCTAGTAAGTCTGGATCTGAGCTAGGCTCGCCATTAACCTGAATTGATGCTCCAGAGGTAACTAAAATGCCTGAATCTGCATGAAAATGTATTCTAGCTCCAGCATCTATTGTTAGTGTTTCCCCTTTAGGTACGCCTGCAAAACCAAAAATTACATAGGGTCGTTCGTTAGTGAAATTAAGCTCATTATTGTTTAAAAATCGTCCTTCTATATTTGTTTGATCTGGGTTACCATCGCCATTGGCATCAAAATTAAGTGTTTCTGTAATGCGCTCTCCTGTATTTTGGTTTATGCTACGCGAAGGGAAAATAAAGACAGCATCTTTTACTAAGGTTATCAAATCTACAGTTTGTCTATTAACTCCTGTATCAAATTCAATAACGTCGGTATATAAAAACTGTGTTTCGGACGCTGTAAGGGCTTGTATATCTATAGTGGTTTCAATAAAAATAAAAATGCTATCTCTTGCAAAAATTTCTACATTTTCAAATTCTTTTCCCAATACAGGACCAACACCTGTTCTTCCAGAAACGTTTAGACGATAAAATGAATTTTGTCCATCGCCCAGTCGTAAACTAGGAATTACAATATCGTTATTGCTACGGTTAAACACTTTAAGGGTAAAAGTACTAGAGCCAATATTTGTGAATACGGTATCTAAAAATACAGTGTCTCTAGAAAATTCTAAATTACCAGTACTTGGATCAAATCTAAAATCGTTACGACAGGAGCTCCATATCATTAAAATACCTATGCAGAGTATAGGGTATAATTGTTTTTTCAATGTAAAAAAATTAATAATTAATGTAAAAATATGATTTTAAAAAACACATTAGTTTGAGTTGCGTTTGTTTATATTATTTTTTCTGTGCTATAAGCTCAACTTCATATAGAGTATCCCATTTTTTGCCTGTAATAAATAATGTTTTTTTACTAGGATGATATGCAATACCGTTTATAACTCCAGAGGCTTCATGTTTTTTTGCTAATTCATTTAAATTAATAACACCTTCTATAGCTCCATTATTGGGGTTAATTATAGCAATTCCGTTTTTTTGCCATCGGTTAGCATAAATTTTTCCGTCTATCCATTCTAGTTCATTAATATTATCTACTTTTCCTTTGTTTGTAAAGGCTTGTATATAACTTTTCTCTACTAGGGTTTTTGGGTCTAGAAGCCATATTTTTTCTGTACCATCACTTTTATAAATAACAGACCCGTCGTTACAAAGTCCCCATCCTTCTTGACTTGCTCCGTATTTAAAACTACTTTTCTTTTTGAAAGTGGTTTTATTGTACACAAAGCCAACATGACTTTTCCAGGTAAGTTGATAAATATTATCCTTTAGGATTGTTATTCCTTCTCCAAAATACTGATCGGCTAGATTGATATTGTCTAGAATTTTGCCTGTTTTGTAATCAACTTTTATAAGTTTAGATTCTTTGTTTTGCCCAGTGCCTTCATACAACACGTCGTTATCAAATTCTAGCCCTTGTGTAAAAGAGTTTGTATTGTGTGGATAGGTGTTTAAAACTTTAATAGTGTAAATTTTTGGGCTTACACTATTTAAAATAGTAATTGTCTTACTTGTAACTTGTGTTTTACCGTCATAATGTACAGTGGCTTTAATGGTTTGTCGGCCTAGTTTGAGAGGTGCTAAATTTAGTTTTGAGGTTATTTCCTTTCCATTTAGAGTATAATCTACAGCAGTTATCTGATGTTTTTTAGGATTTTCTACAGAGAGTTCTAAGGTTTTGTTGTTACTAATAGTGTGGTTTTTTCCTGTTGTGTTTGTAATAATAGAAAAATCGTTCAAAACTTTACCCGAAGAGTTGTCACAACTCTCAAAAAATATGCTTAAAAATAGCAGTATTAATAATTTATAAATTTTCATAACGCCTATTATTTTTTTGCAAGTTATTTATTTAAATTCACTTAAAAAAATCCTTGTGCAAGTATTAAAAGATTGTATATTTGCCTCGGCAAGTCCTACACAACTAGCTCCTGTTTAATCCTCCAGGGCGGGAACGCAGCAAAGGTACACGGTTGTAGCAGTGTGATGTAGGTCGCTTGCCTTTTTTTGTATAATGTACTTAAATTTGTAAACTAAAAAGTAAGCATAGTATAGTACAGATTACAATTATTCATGAATTTTTAATTGAGTTTTATACTTAAGTAACCAAATTCTTTATTAGCGTTACCTCTTAAAATTATTTTTATGCCTAAAGTTGTTTTAATTACTGGAGGATCATCAGGAATAGGAAAAACTATTGGTGAGTATTTGTTGTCTAAAAATAATATCGTTTACGGCACAAGCCGAAATCCTAATAATTATCCAAATAGTAAATTTAAAATTCTTGCTTTAGATGTTTGTGACACTAGTAGTATTACAAACTGTGTTAAACAAATTATAACCATAGAAAATAGATTAGATATTGTTATTAATAACGCAGGAGTAGGAATTACAGGCCCTATTGAAGACATACCAGACTTAGAGATAAAACGCAATTTTGAAACTAATTTTTTTGGTCCTCTTAATGTTATAAAAACCGTTTTACCACAAATGCGATTGCAAAACTCAGGATTAATTATAAATATTACTTCTATTGCAGGGTATATGGGTTTACCTTACAGGGGCGTTTATAGTGCAAGCAAAGGCGCTTTGGAGTTAATTACAGAATCTTTTAGAATGGAACTTAAAGATTTTAACATTAAAATGACCGCCATAGCTCCAGGCGATTTTGCAACTAATATCGCTTCAGGAAGGTACCATGCGCCCTTAAAAAAAGAATCTCCTTATACAAAATATGCTAGTGTACTTAATAGTATTAATGATGATGTAAATAATAGTAAGCCCCCAATAGCAGTAGCACAAAAAGTATGGAAGATTATCCAAACAAAGCAGCCTAAAGGACACTATAAAGTAGGTAGTACTTTGCAAAAGTTTTCTACAGTATTGAAATCTATATTGCCAGATAAAATTTATGAAAAAATACTGCTAAAGCATTACAAGTTGTAAGTTTAGTTTTATTATTGTGGTATTATATAATTTTTTGAGATATAACTATGAAATTTTTTATTGACACAGCCAATTTAAATCAAATTCAAGAAGCTCAAGACCTCGGCATACTCGACGGTGTAACCACCAACCCTTCCCTAATGGCTAAAGAGGGGATAACAGGGAAGCACAACATTACAAATCATTACAAACTAATCTGCACTATTGTTAATGGCGATGTTTCGGCCGAAGTTATTTCTACAGATTTTAATGGTATGATTGAAGAAGGAGAGGTCTTAGCAGCTCTAAATCCACAAATAGTGGTAAAGTTGCCTATGACTAAAGAGGGGTTAAAAGCTACAAAATATTTTAGTAGTAAAAAGATAAAAACTAATGTAACCTTAGTATTCTCTGTTGGTCAAGCATTATTAGCTGCAAAAGCAGGTGCAACCTATGTGTCGCCATTTATAGGACGTTTGGATGATATCTCTACAGATGGACTAAATTTAATAAAGGCTATTAAATTAATTTATAGTAATTACAATTTTGAAACCAAAATATTAGCTGCCTCAGTGCGCCATACTATGCATATTGTAAACTGTGCTAAAATAGGAGCAGATGTCATTACAGGACCTTTAAGTGCAATAGAAGGATTATTAAAACATCCACTTACAGATAGTGGCTTAGCTAAATTTTTGGAAGACTATAATAAAGGTAAGTTATAGTTGTATTAGTTTATAGTTTGTCTAAGACGTTTACTAAATCCTTAGAAAACATATTAATATTAGAGCTTATAATTGTCAAATCTTTGTCGACAACCATTACTTTAGAGATATTAGTCAATGCGAGGATACGTCTTGCAAATTCAGGATTTTTAAACTTATATTCGTAGTCTAAATCGTACTTATGTAGGTTTAACAACATACGTTTCCAGATATAATCTGAATTTCCATTAATATTAATCGCAATAAAATTAACATCAGGATATTCTTCTCTTAATTTGTTTGCCTTTTTATGACTATTTATAAAGTGACTTTTTATAGCGTTACTCCAAAAATAAATTACAGTAGGTTTATTATTTAAGATTACTTGATTAATACTGTTATCTTTATCTAAAGCACTAATAATTAATAAATCGGGAAATTTTTTGCCCGGTTTCAATCGTTTTAAAGTATCATAAAACAAATTGATATACTTAATCCCTTCTTCGTCAGAACTTTTTGCTAAAAAAGAGTTGTAAATTGTTTCGGAATCTTTAGTTGAAGAGCTGTTAGACAAAAAGTTGCGCGTTACAATTTTTATAAGGTTGTTTTTCATGGCCTTATTTGTAACTAAGCTATCCATTAACTCTAGTTTAATTAAATTAAAATCTACAGCTTGTCTATTAAACTGTGTGATATGTTTTTGTGTTTTACTAATAGTTTCAAAGTATCGATCTCTAGCTAAATTATTAAAATGAAGAAATAAAAAATTATTATAATGATAAAAATCTTCTAGCGCTTTATTACTATAATCAACTTTTTTTCTAAAATCATAAAAATTATCAGGAAACAAACTATGGTCTATAGAAACATTATTTCCAAAATGCCTAGAAGAATATAGTTCTTTACTTGTATAGTAATTGTAATCAATATAGGATGATGCTATTGTTTTAAACAGTTTGCTATTGGGGTGCTTATCATTAAAAGATTGAAATTTTGTGAATTTAATATCTTTTATTGAATCTAGTTTTGCCTGAAATGTTTTTGGATCAAGTCTAGAATATTCAAAAGATTTTCTAAATTCAGCCTCAAGAGTGTTTGATAAATTTACTAGATAATTATTTTTTTTAGCACCATGCCCAGAAAACACGAGTGACTCGTCAAAATCTAAGGTATTTAGACGAATCATAATACTATCCTGTGGTTCTAGTAACACAACCTGTATTTCTCCTCCATGTACAAAAGAATGAAGTCCAGGTTTTAAATTTTTGAATGTATGCGAAAAGCGATTTTGTTGATCTAAGTATAAGGTGTCAATAACAATATTAGCGTCATACAATACAACATAATCATTATTAGGATTTATAATTTCACCACCAATAAAAGCTCCTCCTAAGTTTGTATTAGAACGGTCATTACAGCTCAATACAATTAATACACTTACAAAAAAGAGAATCTGTTTCATTTATAACGTTATATCTTCATCCTAATAAAAAGACAAAATATCAATCCTAAACAAAAGTATGTTTTGCATATTAAAGACCTTGTTAATGCGTTGTTAAATATTATTATATCATTAGTTTACTTGTACAGTAAATGGATTTTTCTACTTTTGCGCAAAAGTTATAAAAATTATTTGCTTCATAAAAAAAGCAGTAATTAATGAGTATATAACACTTTATAATTCTAATAATTAAATAAAAAAAAGATAATGTTATCAGTATCTAATCTATCAGTACAGTTTGGTAAACGAATACTTTTTGATGAAGTAAATACAACGTTTAACAATGGTAATTGTTATGGTATTATAGGGGCAAATGGAGCAGGGAAATCTACATTTTTAAAAATAATAGCAGGAAAACAAGAGGCAACATCAGGACATGTACATTTAGAACCAGGAAAACGAATGTCTGTACTGGAACAAAACCACAATTTGTACGACAGCCATACAGTTTTAGAAACCGTAATTATGGGCAATAAACCCTTGTTTAATATTAAATCTGAAATAGATCAACTCTATGCTAATTACTCCGACGATAATGCAGATAAAATAGGAGAACTTCAAGTTAAATTTGAAGAAATGAATGGATGGAATGCCGATAGCGACGCTGCTGCAATGTTATCTAACTTAGGGATTAAAGAAGATTTGCATTACACATTAATGAACGATATTGATGGTAAACAAAAAGTAAGAGTTTTACTCGCACAGGCATTATTTGGTAGTCCAGATTTATTAATCATGGATGAGCCTACCAACGACTTAGACTACGAAACTATAAGCTGGTTAGAGCATTTTTTAGCAAACTACGATAAATGTGTTATTGTTGTGTCTCACGACCGTCATTTTCTAGACGCCGTTTGTACACACATTTCTGATATCGATTTTGGAAAAATAAATCACTTTTCTGGCAATTATACATTTTGGTACGAATCGTCACAACTAGCAGCAAAACAACGTGCACAACAAAATAAAAAAGCAGAAGATAAAAAGAAAGAATTAGAAGAATTTATAAGGCGATTTTCGGCCAATGTCGCAAAGTCTAAACAGGCAACTAGCAGAAAAAAAATGATTGACAAGCTTAACGTGTCTGACATAAAACCCTCTAGCAGAAGATACCCGGCAATTATTTTTGAACGAGAACGAGAAGCTGGAGATCAAATTTTAAACATAGAAAAACTAAGCGCAATAATAGATACAGACGTATTGTTTAAGGATATAGACCTAAACTTAGCCAAAGGGGATAAGGTTGTCGTTTTTTCTAGAGACTCCAGAGCAACGACAGCTTTTTATGAAATCCTAAATCGTAAGCAAAAAGCAGCTTCTGGAAAATTTTCTTGGGGCGTTACAACATCACAGTCCTATTTACCACTAGATAATAGCGCGTATTTTAATAATAATTTGACCCTAATTGATTGGTTACGTCAATGGGCAACCACAGAAGAAGAGCGAGAAGAAGTATATGTTCGTGGATTTTTGGGTAAAATGATTTTTAGCGGTGAAGAGGCTTTCAAAAAATCAAACGTATTATCTGGAGGAGAAAAAGTACGCTGCATGCTTTCTCGTATGATGATGACAAGAGCAAACGTGCTACAACTAGACGAACCAACTAACCATCTAGATTTGGAAAGTATTACCGCCTTTAATAACTCTCTAAAAAACTTTAAAGGTACTATCTTGTTTACAACTCACGATCATGAATTTGCACAAACAGTTGCTAATAGGGTAGTGGAGCTAACTCCTAATGGTGTGATAGATCGCTATATGACTTTTGATGAGTATATGCAGGATTCTAAAATTAAAACATTACGCGAAAAAATGTACAGCGTATAATTTTTTTTACTGTTCCATATTTTCCAACGTGTCTGTTACAATCTGTTTTGCGTTTTGCAAGTCACTGTCTGTAACAAATAGTTCTTGGCTACCCATTACAGAAGGACCAAAACCAGCAAGACGACCGGATTCTGTTTCGTCTTTAACAATAGGGTAAATTCCAATAGCATTGAGTTTACTAACAATAAGTTGAGCAATAATTGAACTTCCTGTATAGATTTTAGTATAATTTGATTTCATAAGTCCAAGGATTTTGTTTATACAATAGTCTTGTTTTTAATATTAACATTACAAACGCATCATTTGTTAATATTACGGTTAATAACAAGTGTTCTTTATCGAAAATATAAGCTGTAATTTACTATTTTTACACTAGTATAGTTTTATGGGGAAGTTTATTGCTATTTCAAACAAAAAAGGAGGTGTAGGCAAAACTACAACCTCAATCAACTTGGCAGCTGCACTTGCTGTACTAGAAAAAAAGACATTGCTCATCGATGCAGACCCTCAGGGTAACGCAACGGTAGGTTTAGGTTTTACTAGTAAAGATACAGTGCATGGCACCCTCGAGTTTATTCAAGGTAAATCAAATATACACCAGTGCATCCATAGTATTAATCAATATCAAGATTTTATTGGAACTCGAATTAACTTAGCAATAATTGAAATTGGAAGGCAAAAAAATACAGATATTTACAGATTACGAAGTGTGTTAGAGCCCATAAGATCTCAATACGATTATGTTATTATTGACTCACCCCCAACTTTAGGTCTTATTTCACTCAATATATTTACCGCTGTCGATTCGTTAATAATACCAGTACAGGCTGAGTATTTTGCTTTTCACGGACTTCAAAAACTATTAACGACCCTAGTGAGCATACGTAATTCATCTAACCCTAATCTAGATATAGAGGGAATCTTAATTACAATGTATAGCCCAATAACAAAACTATCAAACCATATTAAAGCAGAACTTGAAAAAAATTTTGAATCTTTGGTGTTTGATACACTTATATACAGGAACGTTAAACTCTCTGAAGCGCCCAGTCATGGACAAGATATTATAAAATACGATATTAATAGTAAAGCTGCTATTAATTACTTAAATTTAGCCGAAGAAATTATTACTAGAAACGATAATGTACAAGATCATAATATGGCTGGTTTAGGAAAACATATCGACGAAATTATAAAAGAAGCAAATACTGATGATTTAGATTTTATTTTAAATTTAAAAAAACAGGACAAAAACAGTGTCTTTAAAAAGAAAGATATAAACTCTGCAAAGTACAATGATATTTTGGGGTTAACCAAGAGTCAGTTAGAAAAAAATAGAGGATTAATATATAACGACATTTATAGTAATGTATGGATGTATCGCATTAATGAAAAAACAGGATTGTTTAATAAAAAATATTTATACTTGTTTTTTCATGACGATGTTGTGATTGACTATTCGTTAAACCGATTTAAACTTCCCCCCCAAAAAGCTGAAGCCAACTTAATGATAGTTTTAGAAAAACATGGGCTTGAAAGAGAATATTAATATCCTTTTTTTATAATTGAAATTGACC
The DNA here is from genome assembly GCA_938011315.1 of uncultured Flavobacteriaceae bacterium. GTDB lineage: Bacteria > Bacteroidota > Bacteroidia > Flavobacteriales > Flavobacteriaceae > AU392. The sequence goes on along the minus strand of CALLUG010000024.1, from coordinate 652 downwards.
CTAATTAGTGGAAGAGGTCTATATTTCAATTTTTTACACCTAAAATCGGAAAAGAGAAAAAGAGTTAACTTTTTTATTTGTTTGCAAGCTTAAACATTGATAAAAAATTATAGTTAACTTACTAACCTGAGTTCAATTATTAAAACAGGCAAATTTGGTTAGTATTTTGTGATTGAAATTTAATTGATGGTTTTTTAGGTAAGAAGCAGTATGCAATAAGTCCAGAGATTAAATTGGTTAAGAAATTACCAAGACTTCTATGTCTGGAGTGTTCTATTTGACATATATTTTTAAGTTCGTCATTAACCGTTTCAATAACAGATCGTTTTCTAAGTAATATTTTATCAGAAATGGTCATCAAACAATTCTTCATATTATTTCTTATACCTGTAATTAACTCAATACCATCAACAAAAAGGAGTTGAGCAAGCTTTTTACCAATATATCCTTTATCGGCAAATAGTTTTCCAAATATTTTATCTAAAAAACGTTCTTGTTTTAAAGGCTCTCTATCATCTGTACTGGCTTGTGTAATAGTGAAATTTAGAATCTCTCCCTTGTCATTTATAATAATGTGAAGTTTAAAGCCATAGAACCAACCCATAGTAGATTTTCCTGTATTGGCTATGCCCTTAAATACCTTGTTAGCATT
>CALLUG010000023.1 GCA_938011315.1 uncultured Flavobacteriaceae bacterium | reverse complement strand
CATTAGAGGGAATGATTGAGTTTGATGAAGGGTATTTTACTGTTGAGACCTCAGAATTAGAGAAAAGTAAGGGAAAAAGAGGTAGGGGCGCAGCTGGAAAACAAAATGTAGCAATTAGTGCAGAATCCACCCCATTAGAAGGTATTGAAACAGGTAAAAAGTCTAAACATTGCAGGTACTTCAAGGTCAAAGTGCTACAGACCCACAAGAAACAAGAGGCTATCCAAGAGTTAAAAAACACTATAGAAGAAGCCACCATTGTGTTTAGTGATCAGAGTACATCTTACGTTGATATTGCGATTATGTAGAATTACATATTACTAAAAATCAGATAAGCAAACCACTAAAGAAACTTTGCAATGGGTACATATAACAATTAACAATGCCAAAAGAAATCTCCTAAGGAATTACCATAAAATCAAAGGAAAATACCTGCAACTATACTTAAACGAATTTATTTACAAACTCAATAGAAGATATTTTGGAGAAAAACTCTTTGATAGACTCGTTATTGCTGGAATTACAGGGTTATGAATCAAATATTTTAATTAAAAAATATATATTTTGTTGTACATTACGTCGCATTGTAGAATACAAATAGTTGTTAGCAACCATACAAAGTGTTAACAACTGTTTTTAACAAAACTTAATATTAATAAAAAACAAAAAAATGAAACAAAAAAAAATATTGTTTATAATCTTAATTATTTTAAGTTTTACAGCCTGTAGAAAAAATGATAATCAAAAACAAGAGAGTTTTACATATCAAATTTTAGGAAATATTTTAGGAATTGATGGAGACAGCATTTCTCTAGTAATTCCTAGCCAAGGAGGTATTGAAAAACGATTAAAATCTGTAATTAAAAATGGTAAATTCTCTTTCTCTGGGGTATCTAAAAAACCTTCAACTGCTTCTATACGATTTGAACACGACATAAAAACTAACTCACCAAACCACTCATTAATACCTGTCCTTTTGGAACCAGGTAATATTACAATTTCTGCAACTCTAAAAGAAGATTTGGATTTTTACAGAGATTTTTCTGACATTAAAATAGTGAGTGGTGAAAACAACAAGCTCTTTTATCAATTAATATATGATGACTTTATAGGAAGTCATTTTACAAATATTAATAATTATAATAATAAACGAGATAGTATTCAATTCAACGTATACAAAGAACAAAAAACACTGTTTTTTAAAAACTTTGATAGTATTTTCAACTCTAAGAATACGATTGTTTATGCTAATATTTTAAATTTTATTATAAACCCTTACTCCCCTCCTTTTGATAAAGATTATATTAATAAAAATGATAGGGAAAATTTAACAAAATTGTTACATAAAATAGATTCTAACTTAATTGATTATAAAACTTATCAAGACCTAAAGTTTAACATTAAAAATGTCACAAAAATCAAAACAAAAGTACTTTTTAAAAACTTTTCACTTCCAAATAAATCTCAAGAATACATCAATTTAAAAGATATTATTAAGAATAATGATTTTACAGTTTTAGACTTTTGGTGGAGTGGTTGTGGACCTTGTAGAATATTTAACAAAGAATCTAAAAAAACGTATAGTAAATTAAAAGAGCATAAAATTGAAATTATAGGAATTAACACAGACTCAGATGCTATTAAGTGGAAAAAAGCATCACTTAAAGACGAAATAGATTGGATTGACTTATATAGTGGAAATAAATCTGATATTCAAATTACTTATAATGTAAAAGCATTCCCTACTAAAGTTATAATAGACAAAAACTATAACATCATAGATTTTGAGTTTAAAAAAGCTGAGGAATTATTTAAGTTAGTTAATAACAATAATAAATAATACAATTATTGCTCAAAATAAGCTATATAATTCGTTTCTATTGCGTCTACATATCAATTATAAAACCTAAACGTAACTAAGTTATGTTTAGGTTTTATGTGCCATCTAAACATAATATATTCCAAATTATTGACAGTTCATTTTAAATAGCAATTGGTATAACTATGAACAACAAGAATTACAGAATGAAAATGTTTGGAGTGAAAATATTGATAAAAACATTTTAAAATGAGTTTCCTAAAAATACTGTGACTCACAAGCCCTAAATATAAAACAAGCAAAAAGTATTTTTTTAAATAAGATACTAAACTTATCATTAATTTCTTAAAGCATCTTAGCTAAAAAGCTTAATCCTTCCTTATCGCCTGCTATAGTTAGGAGCTTCTTTGGTAATAGTAACGTCATGAGGATGACTCTCATTTATTCCTGAAGCTGTTATTTTTATAAATTTAGCTTTTGCTTTGAGAGTATCAATATTTTTAGCCCCACAGTAACCCATGCCCGCCTTTAAGCCACCGATAAATTGATGAATACTTTCGTACAATTCTCCTTTGTAATTTACGCGACCAACAATACCTTCGGGAACTAATTTTTTAATATCGTCCTCTACATCCTGAAAATATCTATCTTTACTTCCTTGCTTCATCGCTTCTACCGATCCCATACCACGGTAAGATTTAAACTTTCGCCCTTCATAAATAATGGTTTCACCTGGAGACTCTTTGGTTCCTGCTAATAAAGATCCTAGCATTACGCAATCTGCTCCTGCTGCAATAGCTTTAGGAATATCACCTGTATATCGAATGCCCCCGTCTGCAATTACAGGGATTCCAGTGTCCTTTATTGCTTCGGCGACTTCTAATACCGCAGAAAACTGAGGGAAACCAACACCTGCCACTACTCTAGTAGTACAAATAGACCCAGGACCAATACCTACTTTTATTCCATCTGCTCCTGCCTCTACCAAATATTTTGCTGCTTCTGCTGTAGCAATATTACCAACAACAACATCTAAGTTTGGAAACTTCAACTTCACACTTTTTAAAACTTCTACAACGCCTTTTGTGTGTCCGTGCGCAGTATCTATAACTATGGCATCAATACCAACTTCTACTAAAGCTGTTGCTCTATTTACAGCATCTTCTGTAACTCCTATTGCTGCAGCAACACGTAAGCGTCCATATTTATCTTTATTGGCTATTGGTTTTTGAGTTAATTTAGTAATGTCTCTAAAAGTGATTAATCCTACTAGCTTATTATCAGCATCTGTAACAGGGAGCTTTTCAATTTTATTTTCTTGCAAAATACTTTCGGCATCAAGTAGTGATGTGCCTTCCTTGGCTGTTACTAAGTTTTTGGAAGTCATTACCTCGGTAATTGGTCGTTGATGATTTTTTTCAAAACGCAAATCACGGTTGGTTACAATGCCTTTTAGAAACCCTTGATTGTCTATTATAGGAATACCACCAATACTGTGTTCCTTCATACTTTGCTTAGCGTCTTCAACTTTGGCATCGAGAGTTAGTGTTACAGGGTCGATAATCATACCACTCTCTGCACGTTTTACCTTACGCACTTGTATTGCTTGTTGCGCAATAGTCATGTTTTTATGTAATACACCAATACCACCTTCACGTGCTATCGCTATTGCCATATCACTTTCTGTAACGGTATCCATAGCTGCAGAAATGATAGGAACGTTAATGGTAATATTACGCGTAAATTTTGTTTTAATACTTACTTCGCGAGGAAGCACTTCAGAATATGCTGGAACTAAAAGGACATCGTCGTAAGTAAGACCTTCTCCTAGTATTTTATTTTGATGAGCAATCATTTAGGTTACATTATAATTGCGTACAAATATAATGTTTTTTAGACTTAAATTATTAGTGCTTTAGGCTAAACGGAATTTTTATTATAATTAATCAATTAAAATTTCTAAAATTTTAATGGCTGCAACACTAATTTTAGTTCCAGGTCCAAAAACAGCAACGGCTCCAGCATCAAACAAATATTGGTAATCTTGTTTTGGTATAACACCTCCAACAACAACCATAATATCTTCTCTGCCGTAGTTTTTTAATTCTTGTATAACTTTAGGAACTAAAGTTTTGTGTCCTGCTGCTAATGAGGAAACGCCTAGCACATGCACATCATTTTCTACGGCTTGTTTTGCGGCCTCGGTTGGAGTTTGAAATAAAGGGCCTATATCAACATCAAAGCCAACATCGGCGTAGCCCGTAGCAACTACTTTTGCACCACGGTCATGACCGTCTTGCCCCATTTTTGCAATCATAATCCGTGGGCGACGCCCATCTTGTTCTGCAAAAATATCAGCTAATTCTTTTGCCTTTTTAAAGGAATTGTCATCTTTTATTTCTTTACTATACACGCCACTAAACGATTTTATTTGTGCTTTATAACGCCCAAATTCTGTTTCTAAGGCATCACTAATTTCTCCTAGGGTTGCTCGCTCACGAGCTGCGTTTACAGCCAAAGTTAATAAATTATCTTTTCCTGTACGAGCAGCTTCAGTTAGTTTTGTTAGAGCCAAATTAACATTTTGAGTATTTCTTTTAGCCTTAATTGTATTTAGGCGTTCTATCTGTGAATTACGTACCGTTTGGTTATCAACTTCCAAAATATGCAAAGGATCCTCTTCTTCTAGTTGGTATTTGTTTACGCCTACAATAATATCTTGTCCAGAGTCTATACGCGCTTGTTTTCGTGCCGCTGCCTCTTCAATACGAAGTTTAGGGATTCCTGCTTCAATAGCCTTTGTCATCCCTCCTAGTTGCTCGACCTCTTCAATAAGCGACCAAGCTTTTTGTGCAATATCGCTAGTTAGCTTTTCTATATAGTAGCTCCCTGCCCAAGGGTCTACTGTTTTTGTTATTTTGGTTTCTTCTTGCAAAAATATTTGAGTATTTCTAGCAATTCGTGCTGAAAAATCGGTAGGTAGTGCTATGGCTTCGTCTAGAGCATTAGTATGTAAGCTTTGTGTTCCTCCAAAGGCAGCAGCAGTAGCTTCTATAGTTGTTCGAGCTACATTATTAAAAGGGTCTTGCTCGGTTAAGCTCCATCCAGAAGTTTGGCAGTGGGTGCGTAACGATAATGATTTTTCATTTTTAGGTTGAAAGGGTTTTATTAGTTTAGCCCATAACATTCGCGCGGCACGCATTTTAGCAATTTCCATAAAATGATTCATGCCTATTGCCCAAAAAAACGATAAGCGAGGCGCAAAAGTATCGATATCCATACCTGCTTCAAGCCCTTTACGTATATACTCCAAACCGTCTGCTAAGGTGTATGCTAACTCAATATCGCAAGTTGCACCAGCTTCTTGCATATGATAGCCAGAAATACTAATACTATTAAATTTTGGCATATGTTTGCTAGTGTACTGAAATATATCGGAAATAATTTTCATAGATGGTGCTGGTGGGTAGATATAAGTGTTTCTCACCATAAACTCTTTCAAAATATCATTCTGTATAGTGCCAGCTAATTGTGCTGGTGCCACCCCTTGCTCTTCGGCGGCAACAATGTAAAAGGCTAATATTGCTAATACAGCCCCATTCATAGTCATGGAGACAGACATTTTATCTAAGGGAATTTGGTCAAATAGAATTTTCATATCTTCTACTGAGTCAATGGCAACACCAGCTTTACCAACATCTCCAACAACGCGCTCGTGGTCGGAATCATAACCGCGATGCGTTGCCAAATCGAAGGCTACGGATAATCCTTTTTGCCCAGCAGCAAGGTTACGTCTGTAAAAAGCATTACTTTCTTCGGCAGTAGAAAATCCTGCATATTGACGAATTGTCCATGGGCGGCGCACATACATCGTGCTATAAGGCCCCCTTAGGTTAGGGGCTATTCCTGCAACAAAGTTGAGGTGATCTATATTTTTTACGTCATCGCTTGTATAAGTGGACTGTATTTTAATATCCTCAGCGGTTAAGAATGCATTAGGTTTTGAAGGGACTTTATTATCTAGCCTATTGCGTTTTAGGCTTATGTTTTGAATGTTTTTTCTATTCATCATCTAAGCGTTTTTGTTCAGCAATTTCTGCCAAGCGTTTTTCAATAATAGGCTCAATAAGTGTTTTTCTTTTGTTGGTTTTCACAAATGGATATAGCTCTAGGTTTTGCTTCATTTTATCGTTTTGGTTTGGATACTTATTTGTGCCTAGTAACACTTCCTCTCCAGAGTTAAATAATGCTTGTTGCTTATTGGCGTTTTCTTTTATTTTTCGCTGTATAGTGCCTTCTTTTAATTGTTGTAAAAAACCACCATTGGCTTCAATATCTTTAAATAAGGTTAGGGCATCTTCCGAAAATTGCTGTGTTAGTTCTTCTATATAATAAGCACCATCGGCAGGGTTATTTACTTTATCAAAATAACTTTCATGTTTTAAAACTAATAATTGATTTCGAGCAATACGGGTTCCAAACTCATTAGTTTTATGATAAATGACATCGTAAGGCAAATTGCAAATCGTGTTAGCACCCCCCAAAATAGCACTCATACATTCAGTTGTGCTACGCAGCATATTGGTATTATAATCGTATAGTGTTTTATTTCGCTTTGTGGGTATTGCAGTAATATGACAGTCCGTATTTAGCCCATAAACAGGGGTCAATGTTTGCCATAATACACGTAAGGCTCTTAATTTTGCTATTTCAAAAAAATAATTTGTTCCTACTGATACATTAAAGATAACTGTACTATTTTGTTTATTTGCTCCTATAGTATCTGTATCTAACAGGTTAAGATAATCGTTTGCATGTGCTAAGGCATAGGCAAGCTGTTGTGTGACACTCGCACCTGCGTTTTGATATAAAGAAGTGTTTACAGAAAATTGCTGTGTTTGTTTAACAATAGTTTTAAACTTATTGCAATCGTCTTCTAAACTAACAAACCAATTGCCAGATTTTGCTAGATTGGTAATAATATCTGTAAAAATATAGCAATTAGTGTAAGAAGAAAATTGCTCGATATAAGATTTTGATAAAAATGTTAATTGAAAATAAAGTGGTACAGTAGTATCAATATTTTTTAGCAGGTCTTGTATTACAATAGCTTTTGAAGGGATTATAAAAAGAATACTAGTGGCACCTCTTTGCAATACATTAATAGCCTTTGCATTCGCTTTTTTTGAATCTGTGACATAAATAGGTTCGCAAATATTCCATTTTGAAGCTTCTGTTGTGGCCGTATAATTTGTTTTTGAAGCTTCTGAATGGTAAAATGGTTTTACATCAATACCTTCGATAGATTTCCAAATTAAGGCTTCATTATAATCTGCTCCTTTTAAGTCTGCTTGTATTTTTTGTTTCCAAGCCTTAGCAGAAACGGAATTAAATTCGCTAAATAAAGATTTACTCATTTTACTTGTTTTTTAAAGTGCTGTCTTCATACTCTATAATATAAATTTCTTCATTTTCTTTTTTCATATTGTATTTTTCTCTACCGTATTTTTCTAAGCCAACGTCATTACTAAGTTTTTTTATCGTTTTTTTATCTTTCTCTATTTCATTTTTGTAATATACTTTTTCATTTTTTAGCTTTTTTATGTCGTTGCTTAATTCTTTATGAATGAGCCAAGAATTCCCGTCTAGAAAAAGCATCCATATTATAAACACAAAACATATTAAGAAAAACATATTTTTGAAGGGTTTAAGCAACCACTTGTATTTAAACGTTGTTTTGGTCATTCAAAAAAAAGATTGTTTTACACAGTTTATTTGCGTCTAAAAAACGTAATTTAATAGCTACATTATTAATTATGCTTTATAAAATAATTTTATATGAACATAATTTTTAGCATCGCAAAGTTAAGTAAATATGTTGGTAATTATTTGTTTAGTTTGCTAATTCGTTGAAGAAGTGTGGGGTGAGAATAATGCATAAAAACGTAAGCAGGGTGTGGTGTTAGGTTACTCAAACTGTTTTTAGATAATTTTTTAAGAGCACTAACCAAGGCTTCTGGCTTATAACTTGTTTTAGCAAAGTGGTCTGCTTGATATTCAAATTTACGAGACACATAATTCATTATTAGTCCTGTAATTTCTGAAATTGGAGTGTATAATAATCCAAAGGCAACTATCCCAATATGAAAACTTACTGTTGTTACCCCCAGTGCATTTGCTAGTATAGGATTTGAAATTAGCAAGGACAATAGATATAATGTACAGCCTGTGAGTAAAACTGAAGTTATGAGGTTAAAAATAATGTGCTTGTGCTTATAATGCCCTACTTCGTGAGCTAATACGGCAACAATTTCATCTTCATCCAAATCATTGATTAAAGTATCATAAAGTGTAATGCGTTTTTGCTTGCCAAAACCAGAAAAATAAGCATTAGCTTTTGTGCTGCGTTTAGAACCGTTTATTACAAAAATATGGTCTAATGTAAAACCAACAGTTTTTGCGTAAACTAAAATTTTATGTTTTAAGTTACCGTCTTTTAAAGGCGTTTGTTTGTTGAATAACGGAACAATAAATTTGGAATAAAACAAATTTGTAATTAATGAAACTAAAGTGATTAGTCCCCATGCGTAAAGCCAAAATAAGGTTGTGGTTAACTGATAAAACCAAATCACTAAAGCTAATAAAATTCCTCCTACAATAAAGGTTAATGCCCATGACTTGATTTTATCGATAACAAATAGTTTTTTGGTCGTTTTATTAAAGCCAAACTTAGTTTCAATAACGAAGGTTTTGTAGTAAGCAAAAGGAAGCATTAAAACCTCACTTACAACAAAAATTATCCCAAAAAAGAACAGTCCAATACTAATAGGGGTGCTACCGTAAGCTCGAGCAAAATGATCCACGTACTCAAACCCATCCAAAAATAAAACCGCTAAGGTTACTAGCAATGAAAAAGTAGATGTAATATTAGAAAAATTATAATTCACTCTCTTGTATGCTTGAGAGTTAGTATAGTCGCTTTGGTTATAGACATCTTGTAACTCCATGGGGATTTCGTCTTTGAAGTGTTTAGCATTAATAAAAGCAATCACTTTATTACTAACAAAATTGAAGATTACAATGCCTATGATAATATAAAAAACAGTATTTGGAGTCATACAATAAGTATTAAATAATTAGTAATTTACTTAAATTGACGTTGTCTTTTGGCTTCAAAAATAATAATTCCTGCGGCTACAGATAGGTTTACAGAGTCTATTTCGCCTTGCATAGGGATAATTATATTTTGTGTTGTACTTGTTAACCAATCGTTACTAAGCCCTGTAGCCTCTGTACCTACAACAATAGCAGTAGCTTGCTTATAGTCTTGAGTATGGTAAGCAACAGATGCGGTAAGCGCGGCGCAATAGGTATTTATAGCATTGGTTTTTAAAAAAGAAATAATTTCTGGAGTATTACCAACAGCAATTTTATTGGTAAAAATACATCCTACACTAGAGCGTATAATATTGGGGTTATACATATCTGTTTTGGGGTTTGCAATAATAAAAGCATCTACATTTGCTGCATCTGCAGTTCTTAATAACGCTCCTATGTTTCCTGGTTTTTCTGGAGCTTCTGCGATTAAAATTAAGGGTGTTTTAGTGTTGAATGAAATATGATTTAAAGTTAAGTTTTTGATTTCAGCAACTGCTACTAAGCCCTCTGTTGTACTTCTATGGGCAAGCTTTGTGTACACCTCTTTAGATATTTTTATAAATTGTGTTGGCTGGTCAATAAGAGCTTTCGCTTCAACTTCAGAACATAAATCCGGATAAAACAATAGTGTTTTAATACGATAAGCACCTTTAATAGCTAAAGTAATTTCTCGTCGTCCTTCAATAACAAATAACCCTATCTTTTTCCGCTCACGAGATTTCTCTTTCAAAAGCAGTAATTGTTTTATATACGGATTTTGCGAACTAGTAATTTGTTTTATCATATAGAACGCAAAAATAATCTATATTTTGTAATCACAATACGATCGTAAATTTTATAAATAATGTCTCAAAAATAGCATTACGCAAATTATATTTTGTCCTATTATTAATCTAATTTTGTGAATTATAAAATAATATTAAAATTTTACTAATGAAAAAAACAACAATCATTTTAGTTGTAATGACTTTAGTTATGTCTTGCAAACAAAAAGAAAAGGACGCTTTTATTGAACAAGACGTTAAAAGCGTAGCAAAAAGAGAATACCCAGCAAGTATTACTAAAGTATTTGAGGCGCACGGAGGCCTTGATGCTTGGAACAGTATGCAATCTTTGACATTCTCCATGGATAGAGGCAATGGTAAGAGAGAGATAACTACAACAAATTTAAAAAGTAGAGCTTCGCTAATTGATGCCCCTAACTACATGCTAGGAAATACTGGAAGTAACTTATGGGTAAAATCGAAAGACACTTCTGCTTATAAAGGTAATGCTAAGTTTTACAATGGTTTAATGTTTTATTTTCATACCATGCCCTTTATTGTAGCCGATGCTGGAATTACTTATACTGCTGCTGAACCTTTAGAGTTTGAAGGACAAACATATCCAGGCGTTTTAGTGTCTTACAATGCAGGTGTGGGAGTGTCTCCAGACGATCAATATATTATTTATTACGATTCGGAAACTAATAAAATGGCATGGCTAGGCTATACTGTTACATTTGGTTCTAATCAAAAAAGTACAGATTTTAGTTACATACGTTATAATAATTGGAAAACCATTAACGGTATAGAACTACCAATAAGTATCGATTTGTACAGCGATAAAGACAATGTTATTGGCGATAAGCGTAGTACTATTGAGTTTTTGGACGTAACTGTATCTACAAACGCTCCAGAACCTTCATTGTTTGCATTGCCAGAAGGCGCTACAATAGTAAAGGACTAAAATACAGTTATAACACCAAATTATGACTCAAAATAAGCTATATCATTCGTTTCTATTACGTCTATATATCAATATATTCCAAGTTATTTATAGCTTATTTTAAATAACAATTGGTATCAATAAAAGTTAATTTACGACCAAACAACACCAGAGCGTATTGTTTGGTCTTTTTTTAAACTTTATACGTTTAGTGAGACGTGCTGCTACTTGGCAAAAACACCTCAGCCATAAGGCATCTTACACTACCGCCGCCATAGGCTTCGATTGTAGCTATGGAGCTAGATATAATTTTACAATGTGTTTCTATCATTTTTATTTGTTGGGAGTTTAATGCATTGTATGCCATACTACTCATAACCAAATAGGGTGTTTTATCTGCCCCCAAAACTTGCAGCATATTACCAGCAAACTGTGTTAATTGTTGCTCGGTAAGTTCTATAATTTGTTTATGACTAGATTTAAGATGTTTCACAACTGCTTTTCGTTCTTTTTGGTTATCAATACTCTCTAGGCAAATTACAGCAAAAGTTTCTGCAATACACATCATCACATTAGTATGATAAATAGGTTTACGCTGGTTTAGTAGGGTTTGATATGCAGTAAAAACTATTGGAGTGTAGTGAAAATCTTCGCAAAACTCGATAAACAAGCCCTCATCAGATCGAGGAGACAAGGCACAGTACGCTTTGCGGTGTTTCCGATCCAAAACAATACTTCCTGTACCTTCTAAAAATACACCTTCAAGCTCTGCACTACTATAATCTATAATATTTTGTATAACAAACCCTTTAGCCTCCAAAGTATGTAATACCGATTCTCTACGCTCTAATCGTCTATTTTTTGCGTACATTGGATATAAAGCGATATCGCCATTTTGGTGTGAAGATATCCAGTTGTTAGGAAAATGAGCATCTGGTGTGTCTAACGTATCGTTATTTTGATGCACAATAACATTAACGCCTACGTGTCTTAATTTTTCTACAAAAGTGTCAAACTCAAATTTTGCTTGTTGTTGCACAGATTGATTGGCTATCACGTTTTGTTGATAATAATTATTAGAAGCCGTTTGCTCGTTTGCCCTAATAGTATTGGGGCGTAACATTAAAATAGTATTTGTCGCTTGTTGCATCATATCCGTTTTGTAACAAAGTTACATTTTTTTACAGGTTTGGCAGGAGTTAGCTCTTGTTTGTCGAAATGTTTTGTTTTAACTTTAACCTTTGGCTTATTTTGGGGTATAAATTACTAAAATTGATAATTATGACATTAAAACATGTAACAATAGTATTTACCTTTTTATTATGTAACTCTTGCATTGTAAAATCCTTACACCCTTTTTATACAAAAAAATCAATTGAGTCTCAAGATGCTATTTTAGGAAAATGGGAAGCAGATGACAAGTCTGTTTGGAGAATTATATCTATGAAAAATATTATAGAAAAAGAAAAAAAAGATTCTACTGAATCTACGTCTAATGAACTTCCAAAGTCTTATAATCATTACAATAAAGGATATTTAGTTCTTTATACAGAAGATGAGAAAGAGGATAGCGAGGAGGATCTTTTTATGGCTATGCCTTTTAAAATAAAAGATGATTTTTTTATTGATTTTTTACCTATTGATGCTCCCTTAGAAACCAAATCGCCGTTAGAAAATCATTTATTAAATACACACTCTGTAGCCAAATTAGAGATTACAAGTACTAATCGCATAAAATTAAAGTGGTTAAGCAAAGATAGAATAGGAGAACTATACAGAAATAATAAAATTAAACTTAAACGTGTTGTTGTTGGTTTTGACGATAATGACAATTATGTACTAACGGCATCCTCTAAAGAACTTTATTCATTTTTAAAGAAATATAACGCTTCCGATATTAAAAATAAATGGGGGGCTGACATTGGGTTTTCATTGAAAAAAACTGGAAGTCATAATGACTTAATCAAAGAGCTTTAACAACGCTACTATTATAATATGAGCAATCAATACATAAAAGTGAACCACAAGCATAAACCGCTTGTATTTAATGCCATTCTGTGGGGAGCTTCATTTTTAATATTACTATTAATTTTTTCTAAAGGAAGTCTCCCTATCCGTGTTGATTATGTGTATACTTTAAGTTTCTTAACAAGCATCTGCATCCCTGTACTTATTAATCTATATTTATTAATTCCTAAGTTTCTAACTACAGAAAAGTATCTTAGCTATAGTTTGTTATTTTTACTAAATCTTATTCTGTTTTCTCAGTTAAATACTTGGTTCTTTAAATCTATAATAGATTATATATTTCCAAATTATTTTTTTATTTCTTACCACTCTGGAACAAAGCTCATTATTATGTTTAGCATTTTTCTAGTCGCAACTATGCTTATCAAGTTGGCAGAAGATTGGGTTTATTTTAATCGAAATGAAAACAGAGTATTAAAAACACAAAATTTACAAATACAAACGCAGCTTTCGTTTTTACGTTCTCAAATTAATCCTCATTTTTTGTTTAATTCTCTAAATGTTATTTATGCCTTAGCACTTAACAAAAAAGAGACTACAAAAGATGCTATTGTACAATTATCGGATATTTTACGCTATGTTATTTATGACTCCAATACAGAGCGCGTTACGCTAAAACAAGAAATTACATTGCTAAAAAACTATATTGCTTTTCAAGAACTTAGGCAGCACTCTGTAGCACAAATTAGACTATCTATAAGCGTAGAAGACGACAATTACAATATTTATCCTATGCTAATTTTACCTCTCATTGAAAATAGTTTTAAACACGGTGTAAACGCAGATATTGCAAACACTTTTATACACATAGATTTGATGCAAAAAGCAACAGAGTTTAATATAAATATAGCAAATAACAACCCCAAAGAAACATCTTCTGCCAAAACATCAAACCAAGGGTTGGGCCTAAAAAATATTAAACAAAATTTGAGCATTGTATATCCAAACCAACATCACTTTGAAATTTCAAACACAAACAGCACCTTTGTGGTAACCTTAAAATTAACACCTCTTGAAAATTAAATGTATTATTGTCGATGACGAACCCTCGTCGCAAGATGTACTTCAAACATTTATTGCAGATGTCTTTTTTTTAGACCTCATAGAGGTTTGTAATAATGCCTTAGAGGCCATAGAAGTTCTCAATAAAAATCCTAAAATAGATTTACTTTTTTTAGACATTAATATGCCCAAAATATCGGGTCTAACACTTTACAGGTCATTACAAAACCCACCAAGTGTAATTTTCACAACCGCCTATACACAATATGCTATAGATGGCTTTAACTTAAATGCTGTAGATTACTTACTCAAACCTTTTTCGTTTGAACGTTTTTTTACTGCAGTAAATAAAGTTTTGGAAAAACAAACAATAGATCATACCCCAACAAAGCTAAACCACTCTATTATTATAAAATCGAACAAAGTGTTGCACAACATTAGTCCAGAAGCAATTTTGTATATTGAAGCTTTTGGAGATTATGTAAAAGTACATCTAAAAGACAAGTTTATACTAACTAATAGCACTTTTAAAAGCATTTTAAGTACTTTAAAACAATATGCTTTTGTAAGAACGCACAAATCGTTTGCTATTAACTTAAAGCACTTAAATAGTATTAGTGGCAATACAATAATGATTAACAACCACAAAGTCCCTATTGGACAAACCTACAAGACAGCCTTTTTAAAAACAGTAAATAAGGCCTAAGGGTAGTAATACTCTCCACAAAACACACTCGTACAAAACTATAACTTTAAGTAATAAACTTGTAACATTTTGTACCAAACAACTACTTATAGTGTAACTAACTTATAGTATTGAATAAAGAATTAGAACATAATTTTGTAGAGTTACTAGAAAAGCATCAAAATATTGTGCATAAAGTGTGTCGCTTGTACACTAACAACTACGATGCGCATAACGATTTGTTTCAAGAAATAACGATACAACTATGGAAAGCATATCCTAAGTTTCGTGGTGAAGCTAAATTTAGCACTTGGATGTACCGTGTGGGGCTAAATACCGCAATTACACTATACAGAAAGTCTAAACGCAGTATAAATACGCAAGAATTTGATCTAGTTCAATTTAAAATTAAAGCAGACGATTATGACAATACAGAAGAGGAACAACTAAAGTTAATGTACAAAGCCTTACACCAACTGAATGATATAGATAAAGCACTCGTTTTTTTATATCTAGAAGATAAAAATTACAAAGAAATTAGCGAAACCATGGGAATTAGTGAAGTAAATGCAAGAGTAAAGATGAATCGCATTAAAACGAAGCTACGAACCATTTTAAATCCGTAATGCTATGGATGAATTAGAATTATTAAAAAAAGACTGGCAAAAAGATAATATAGATTATCCTAAGCTAACAAGGGAAGATATTTTTCCTATGCTACTAAAAAAATCGTCATCAATTGTGAAGGTTTTACTGTATATAAGTATTGCAGAACTTATACTATGGGTAAGTATTAGTGTGGCACCCATGTTTTTGTCGGAGGATATAAATACTAAACTCAATCTTGATAATGTTTACAATAACTTTAACCTTATCATTACTATAATAGGAATTACTATAGTGATTGCTTTTGTTTATTTACTTTATAAATCTTACAAATCTATTTCGGTTACAGACAATTCTAAAAAACTTATGGAAAACATTTTAAAAACACGCTTAGTTGTAAAACAGTATGTAGGGTTTAATCTAGTTTTAATCGCTATTAGTACCGTTTATGAAATGTCTTCATTATTTAAAACCAACTCCGATTTTACTAATGAAATAAACGGAGCAGCAGCCGATGGAGAAATTTTTAAATACTATGCCGTTATTATTTTGGTCGTATTAGTTATAATTTTGAGCCTTGCGGTACTGTTTTTGGTATACTGGTTAATGTATGGTATTCTCTTAAAGCGGTTGAACAGAAATTATAAAGAACTTAAAAAATTAGAAATTAGGAGCAGCATAGATTAAAGCAGTAAACAACCTCCGTTAAAAACGGGGGCTTTGGGTTTTCAGATTAGCCCCATAGGGGCATAACAATCATTCTTAATTGTGATGTTCCTGATATTTGACACACCTTCCTTATCATTGCTCCATCTAATCCAATTGTACTTACAAAATAACCTCTTGACTAAAAGTGATTACCCCAATATGACTTCTGCTTTAAGTTAGGGTATGTCTTGAAAAGTTTGATCGCCATCTTTCCTTTCAATACTCCCATATATTCTGAAATGGAAATCTTTGGAGCAATTGAACAAACCAAATGAATATGGTTTTTTTGAACATTCAATTCAATTACTTGAACATCTTTCTAATTATTAATTAATTGCAAATCGCATTCAACTAACGATTTGACCATGCCTTCAAGTATCTGAAAACGATACTTAGGCTTAAATACAATGTGGTAATCGCATTTGTAATACGCATGTGTTAATTTACTCATTTTGGTAAGCAAAAAACGAGCAGTAAATTATATACGGTATTATAGAACGCTATTATTCAATTTCTATACTCAAAACAGGCTTTTTTAATCTAAAATTGTCAGCTTTTATTAATTCAATTCTTGTAATGCTTTCAGATGATATATTCTGATTTTTATTTTCAATTAAATATCCGTTAACATATATATCATTTTTATCATTTAGTCCAAAAAATGCATTAAGCACTTTTTGGGATTTGAAATCAAATTCGTGATTGATATTTGCAATTACAATTCCTGTGCTCTTTTCATTTTCAATAAATAAATACGTAGAGCTCAATTTTCTTTCTTTGAATATATCCAATTCTAGAACTTTATTAGAGGATATTTTGTTCAACAAATCAATACTTCCAATTATGGTGTCGTTTATTATTAAAATAGGATTTTCAGATTTCATTATACTCATTTTCGAATTCTGATTTTGAGCATAAATTGAAAAACTTGTAAATAGCATTAAAAACAGCGTTAATATTGATTTCATTTAGTTTGTTTTAATGTTTTACAACACACATATAATATTGCAAAATGTCACTATTATACTGTGTTACATCCAAGTATTGGGTAATCCTTTTTTAAAATACTAGTAATGTACGATTGCTCTTAAAATGGTTAAACAGAAGTTACAAAAAACTAGAAATCAATACTTAAAACGTCGTTGAGATAATGTTAATCACTCAATAGTTTTACATTGATATATTAAAATAACGAAAAGATTTAAATTTCAATCGGTACTAAACATTTTTAAAGTACAAATTTAACGACTAAAACAACAAGTGTTGCTAGTAATACTATGCGTTTTAAATTTTTCATGAAACCAAATTAATTAGATTTATGCTACTAATATCTATATTATTTTTTAAAACACAAGATTTAGTTAAAAATATTTATCGTATAGCTTGTTTTTTTAACAGTTAATCTGTTTAACGATTTAAAATACTTTTAATCTATACTTTCGAATCCTGTGTATGGAGTTAAAACTGCTGGAACTCTTATACCATTGTCCGTTTGATAATTTTCTAAAATTCCTGCTAAAATTCTTGGTAATGCTAGCGAGCTACCATTTAGGGTGTGAGCAAGTTCACTTTTTCCAGTACTGTTTTTAAAACGCAGCTTTAATCTATTGGATTGAAATGTCTCAAAATTAGATACAGAACTAACTTCTAACCATCTATTTTGAGCTGCAGAAAATATTTCAAAATCGTAAGTTAAGGCAGAGGTAAATCCTAAATCCCCTCCGCAAAGGCGCAAAATACGATAGGGCAGTTCTAACTCTTGAAGTATTTGTTTTACATGAGCTACCATTTCGTCCAATGCTTCGTAAGAACGACTAGGGTGTTCTACTCGTAAAATTTCAACTTTATCAAATTGATGCAACCTATTTAAGCCTCTTACATGTGCACCATAACTACCAGCTTCTCGACGAAAACATGGCGTGTAGGATGTAATAGCCTTAGGAAGTTCTTTTTCGGTAAGTAAGTCGTTTCTAAATAAATTTGTAGCAGGAACTTCTGCCGTAGGGATTAGGTACAAATTATCATCATTACTATTTATATGGTACATCTGCCCTTCCTTATCTGGAAGCTGTCCCGTACCTCTTGCAGAGGTTTCGTTTACCAAATGAGGCACTTGTACTTCTTTATACCCTGCGGCTGTGTTTTTATCTAAAAAATAATTTATCAATGCACGTTGTAAGCGCGCGCCTTTTCCTTTGTACACAGGAAACCCCGCCCCTGTAATTTTATTTCCTAACTCAAAATCTATAATTTCATATTTTTTAGCTAACTCCCAATGTGGCAAAGCACTATCTTTTAGTTTAGGAATTTCGCCTTCGCTAAATACTTCTTCATTATCTTGATCTGTACTCCCTGCGGGTACAGAGTTGTGAGGAACGTTTGGGATTTTGTAGAGTAAATCCTGTAAAGCCTCATTAACGGTATGTAATTGCTCTGTAAATACTTTAACTTCTTCTTTTAGCTTTCCTGTACGTGCCTTTAACTGAGTTGCTTTTTCAGTGTCTCCAGACTTAAATAGTTGCCCTATTTGTTTCGATATGGAATTAGATTCTGATAGACTGTTATCTAATTTGGTTTGTGCTGCTCTACGCTGCTCATCTAAAATTAAAACTTCAGCAATCATTTGGCTAGCATCTACATTACGTTTTGCTAAACGTTTTATAACTAAATCTTTATTCTCTTTAATAAAAGCAACTTGTAGCATTATCGAAATATTTTAGGGCGTAAATTTAATGAATTGCAAAGAATATTTAATCTAGTTTTGATGGTAAAATCCAACTGCTATGTTTAAAAGCATCCCATTTTACAGAAGCCAAATCTACTTTAGGATCTATTAATTCTTTAAAGCCCCTACCATTTACAGCAACCATACAATTTACATACACAGCAGCATCAATGCCTTTAGAGGCATATTCTTTTTTTAATCGTTGCGAAAATTGCCATATTACATCTGGTTTTGTCGATGCTATACGCCTTTGTTTAGGACTTAAATATTCGTCTAGTTTAATAATGGTACTTCTATTGGTTGCCTTATTTACCACCCTGTAGGTTGCATACCCATTTTTTGTTCTAAGCATCATACGCCAAGACATTCGGTGCCCCTCCTCGGTCCATAATACATTATCGTTTATTTTCCAGTGTCTTAAAGGTAATAACGCTTGAATTGTAAAATGTACAACTAAAATTGCAACAAAGTAAGGTTTATAATTAGGGACTACTATAGCACCACTGTCGTAAAATACTTTAGTTTTAAAAAAAATATTTTTAATTGTTTTTGGGGGATAAAAGAATACTATTAACGCTATAGACATGTAAGGAAAAATACCTATTTGAAATACAATGGAGTTAAATAAATGAAAAAATAAAGAAGCAAAAAATGTCCACTTACGTGTAGGTTTCCAAAGTAATAACGGCACAACTAACAAATCGAAAATTAAGCCCATATATGCCAGTATATAATGAACCCATTTTTGTTGAAGTACCCCTCCTATAATGGGGTAGTCTGCTCTAGTACTCATAAGTAATTCTATAACGGAGGTATCCAACCAATCTGGATACCACTTTGCCACAGATGCAAAGGTGTAAACAATAGCCATTTGTATAATAACAATATACGTACACCATTGTGGCATGCTCTGCCTTATTATTTTTGGATTTCGTTTTGCATCTATAGAGCAGTAGTTTGCTGCAGGCTGAATGCACATTAGAGTACTGAGTATAACTAATAAGTAATAATGATTATTATACGATGCTTTTTGCATTAGGTAAGTTCCTGTCCATAGTATTGTGTAAGCAATTATACTAAACCTATATCTGTAACCTAACATTACAAATAGCCCGAAAATGCCCATAATAAGGTAATAAACATACATCCAGTATCCAGGGAGTGGTTGTAACCACTCAAAGCCTATAAATGAAAAGGTAAACTCTGGGTCGATTAAGGTTTTTTTTATCCATCCTGTAAAAATAGCCCCAACAGATTCTAAAAAAATAAGTAATCCAAAAAAAATTCTAAAAATAATTAAGGCACTATTGTCTATCTGCTTAAATAAAAACTTATTCATTGTAATGTTTCAAAAAAATTAATGCTTTGTCTCGATCTTTGTTTAATTGTTGTTTTAGGGCCTTAATAGATTCAAATTTTTGTTCGTCTCTCAGGCGACTCAAAAGCTGTATCTCTAGGTATCGGTTATAAATATCTTTATTGAAATTGAAAAAATTAACTTCAATAGTTTGAGTAACACCATTAACCGTTGGGTTTATTCCTATGTTTAGCATCCCAAAAACTTCTTTATTGTCAATTTCAGATTTAACAATATAAGACCCTCTTTTGGGGATGAGTTTATAGTCTTCTTCTATTTTAATGTTTGCTGTAGGAAAATTTAATTGCTTCCCAATTCCTTTTCCTTTTACAACCGTGCCAGATAGCATAAAATGATACCCTAAATAGCGATTTGCATTTTTTATCTCTCCACATAGCAATGCTTCCCTTATTTTGGTAGAGCTTACTGTAACATCGTTTACATCTTGTGCTGCAATTTCTGTCACCTTAAAGTTGTACGTTTCCCCTAAAGTCTTTAAGGTCTTAATATTTGCTGTTCTGTTTTTTCCAAAACGATGATCATAACCAATTATAATATGGTTTACATGAAGTTTTTTGATTAATACTTGCTCTACAAACTCTACTGCGGATAGCTTAGAGAACTCTTCAGTAAATTTTTTAACAACTAAGGCGTCTATATTTAATTTGCTAAGCAATTGTCCTTTTTCTTTAATGGTATTAATGAGCTTAATCCCTTTATCTTTTTGTAATACTACACGTGGGTGTGGGAAGAATGTTAGTATTATAGCTTTTAAGCTATTACGCTTTGCTGTAGTAATTATTTTATTTATTATTTTTTGATGTCCTATATGCACACCGTCAAAAGTACCAATGGTTAGTACCGATGGTTGGCTAGGTTTATACAATTTGTAGTCTTTTATGATTTGCATAAAAACAAATTTATTTCCCGTTATAAGTATTCATTGTTGTGTTAACTCCAGAGAGCACAAATGATTTTATAATTTCAGTAGCTTTATCTAGACGTTCTGGTAATTCGCTAATTTCGCTATCAGTCCAATTTCCTAAAACGTAGTCTACTT
This sequence comes from uncultured Flavobacteriaceae bacterium, assembly GCA_938011315.1. GTDB lineage: Bacteria > Bacteroidota > Bacteroidia > Flavobacteriales > Flavobacteriaceae > AU392. The sequence continues at coordinate 5,656 of CALLUG010000023.1, read as the reverse complement.
GTCTTCCTTTACTAAAGGCATTACTAATACCAAACCTAAAACGATTATAGATTGTTGTGTTTAATTTATCTTGAATATCCCTTAGTCCATTATGTCCACCATGAGTTCCTTTTGTTTTAACTCTTAAACTCCCAAAAGGCAAGTTTAAGTCGTCTGTAATAACAAGAAGGTTTTCTATAGCAATATGTTCTTTGTCCATCCAGTATTTTACAGCTTTGCCGCTTAAATTCATATATGTGCTAGGTTTTATAAAAATGAAAGTACGCCCTTTTAGTTTGTATATTGCTTTATCTACTAATCGGTCTGTTTCAAAAACTAATGATGTCTTTAATGCAAAATCATCTAAAATTTTAAACCCTATATTGTGTCTTGTGTTGCTATATTCCTCTCCTATATTACCAAGACCTACAATTAAAAATTTTTTCATTATTATTTCTGGTTGTACTTATTTTTTTATTTAGACCAAAGATATTACTTAAAACCGTATATTCTTAACGCTATAATACAAGATAACCTTTTAAATTTCGATCATTAGTTATGTCGTTATTGTTTTCATTGTTACATTACAAATAAGTTCTATTTTTATAGAAAATAATAGTAACTACATTTTTTCTTTCAGAAAAGCTCCTGTAATAGAGTTTTTGTTTTTAATAAGTGCTTCTGGAGTACCAGAGGCAACTAAGTATCCACCAGCCTCACCGCCTTTAGGACCAAGATCAATAACATAATCGGCACATTTGATAAGGTCTAAATTATGCTCTACAACAACAATAGAGTGTCCTTTGCTTAGTAGCGCATTGAATGAGTTTAATAACTTTTTAATATCATGAAAATGAAGACCTGTAGTTGGTTCGTCAAAAATAAAGAGTGTTTTAATTTTTGTATTTCCTTTTTCTAAAAAAGAGGCTAATTTAATGCGCTGTGCCTCGCCACCAGATAGCGTAGATGAGCTTTGACCTAATGTAACGTAGCCTAAACCTACATCTTGTAGAGGTTGTAATTTGTTCTTAATTTTAGTTTGTTTTTGGGAATCAAAAAATGCAATAGCACTGTCGATAGTCATATTTAAAATATCATCTATAGACTGGTCTGCAAATTTCACTTCTAATACTTCTGCTTTAAATCGCTTGCCCTTACAGGTATCGCATTCCAAATGGACATCGGCCATAAACTGCATTTCTATAGTAACTTCGCCCTCCCCTTTACAGGTTTCGCAACGCCCGCCATCAACATTAAAAGAAAAATGCTTGGCCTTGTAGTTACGAATGCTACTCAATTTTTGGTTTGCAAATAGAGTACGGATATCATCGTAAGCCTTAATATATGTTACAGGATTAGAACGAGAAGAACGGCCAATAGGGTTTTGATCTATAAATTCTAAGCGATGTATTGTATCAAATTTTCCTGTTATGGAAGTAAACTCTCCTGGTTTTTCGCCAGCGTCATTAATTTCCTTACTTAGTGCGGGGTAAAGTATTTTTTTTACAAGAGTACTTTTTCCGCTTCCAGAAACTCCTGTTACAACAGTCAAACTTTCCAAAGGAAAAGTGACGTCTATATTTTTAAGATTATGCTCGCGTGCTCCTGTAATACTAACATAGTATTTTGAACAACGTCTTGTTTTTGGAACATCAATTTTTAAACTCTTATTAAGGTATTGTGCTGTTAGTGAGTTTGAAGCCAAAATAGCTTTAAAATTTCCTGTAGCAACCACATGGCCTCCAAGGGTCCCTGCCTCTGGGCCAATGTCTATAATTTGGTCTGATGCTGCCATGATGTCCTCATCATGTTCTACCACAATAACAGTATTTCCTAAGTCTCGTAGCGATTTTAAAACATTAATTAGCCGCTCGGTATCTTTAGGGTGTAGACCAATACTTGGCTCATCCAAAATATACATAGAGCCAACAAGACTACTACCCAATGACGTTGCTAGGTTAATGCGTTGGCTCTCGCCACCAGATAAGCTATTGGATTTTCTATTAAGGGTTAAGTAATCTAGTCCTACATTGGTCAAAAATCCTAAGCGATTGTTTATCTCTTTGAGTAAGCGTTTGGCAACATGAGCATCGTGTTCGTTTAATTTTAAGTTTTTGAAAAAAACTGTTAATTTATCTAAAGGCGTTTCTACCAAATCACTAAGAGTCACATTGTTAATTTTTACGTAATCGGCTTCAATTCGCAAGCGTTTGCCATAGCAAGTGTCGCATGTCGTTTTTCCGCGATAGCGCGATAACATTACTCTATTTTGAATTTTGTAAGCCTTAGATTCTAATTCGCCAAAAAATGACGTTAGCCCTTCAAAGTAGTTATTTCCATCCCAAAGGAGTTGTTTTTGTGCTTCGCTTAATTCAAAATAAGGTTTATGAATTGGAAACTTAAAATGATGTGATTGATTTACGAGCTGATCTCGATACCAACTCATACTCTCACCTCGCCAACAGAAAATTGCATTTTCAAAAATAGAAAGTGATGTATTAGGAACAACTAGATCTTTGTCTATACCAACAACATCACCATAACCTTCACATTTTGGGCATGCGCCGTAGGGGTTATTAAAACTAAATAAATGTACGTTGGGCTCTAAAAAACTAATCCCATCAAGTTCAAATTTATTACTAAAATGGGAGATTTTACTATCTTTTAAAATCTCTACATAACATTCGCCTTTTCCTTCAAAAAAAGCTGTTTCTATAGCGTCTGCCAATCGATTAAAAAAATGATCTTCGTGCTTGTTTATAATTCGATCTACAACTAGGCTAATAGACTTGTGCTTCTTAGTGTAGTTACTAAAATCGTTAATCCGAACAACGTCGTTATTAATTTTTATTCTTGCATAACCTTGTTGTTGTAGTGCTTTTAATTTATCTTCTAGATGCCTTCCCTTTTCTAAGTGAATAGGAGAAAGAAGTAACATTTTTTCACCTTCGGGAAATGATTTTATATAATTAATTACATCGGTTACACTGTCTTTTTTAACAAGCTTACCAGATTTTGGTGAGTATGTTTTTCCTATTCTTGCAAAAAGGAGTTTTAAATAATCGTAAATTTCGGTGGTTGTCCCTACAGTAGATCTTGGATTTGTAGAGTTTACTTTTTGCTCTATCGCTATAGCAGGAGCAATCCCTTTTATATAATCTACCTTAGGTTTGTTAAGGCGTCCTAAAAATTGTCGTGCATAACTAGATAGACTTTCTACGTAGCGTCTTTGTCCTTCGGCGTATAATGTATCAAAAGCTAAACTTGATTTACCAGATCCCGATAAGCCAGTAATAACAACCAATTTGTTTCTTGGCAATACAACATCAATATTTTTAAGATTATGCAGCTTTGCGCCTTTAATAAGGATGTTATCTTTAGGACTTACAGTCGATATATCGGTATTCATTATAGTTATAAAAAGGTCTTGCGAAGATACTATTTCTATTTTTAGTTTTAAAATTGTAATATCTAGAACTAAAAAATACCTTAGAGCTAAATTAAGTACTAAGGTATTTTTGGGTTTAATTACGGCATAGCTTAGTATAGTAAATATACTTGCTAGCTTTCACAATATATTTTTTTTGAAATAAAAAATATTAGTCCTAAAAAAGCAAGAGATTTATTTAGTATTCCATATTTGTAAGCACTAAGGTAATACTTGCACATCTGGAGGTCTATTATCCATATCAAAAATCAATTTCCAATGCCCAGATTTCGACTTTCTAAAAATAACAACAACCCTGCCACGCTCAAATACATCTGTTTGGTCTTCAGGACTCCTCATTTTCATGATGAAATTTCCTGTATAATACCCAAGATCCCTACCAGCAATAACTTGCTCTTCAAAAACACTTGCATGCGGTTTAAGGGCAAAATGTTCCACAAATCCTTGTTTAATAGATTCTAAATCTGATTTTCTAGGTCCACCGCTAGTACTATAGCTAGATTCTGGGTCATATAAAGACATTAGTTCGTTAATATTATGAGCATTAAAAGCGGTTATCCAATCTTGACAAGCTTTTCTTATTTCATTTTTTGCTGTTTCATTCATAATTTGATTATTTAATTGTACACAGCTAATATAGTAGTCTACTTATTTTTGATTGTTGGTATAAACCAAGATTTTAAATACAAATTGTATTGATCAGTTTACTAAAATTTGTTGCATCAATACGCAAGTATGAAGCAAGGTCTTTTTGAGAGATAAGATTAAGTAAATGAGGACTTCTTTTAGCAAATATTTTAAATCGTGTTTCGATATTAAATGCCATTAACTCGTGGTGTCTTTGCATAACCCCCACCAAGAGTTGCTCCACAGCTTTACGAAATAACGTTTCTATGGGCCTGTATTGCTGCATGAGTTGATTATGTTTTTCAAAAGAAATTCGTAAAAACTTACTTTTAGTAATAGTTTCAATATAATATTTAGAGGGGGTCTGAGTTAAAAACGACCCTGGGTCTCCACTAAAAGATGGCGCATATAAAAATAAAATAATATGTTGTTTTCCTTGATCTAAATAATATGATTTTTGAACACCTTCTAATACATAATATAGGTAACGTTGGGTGCTACCAGTAGTAGTCATTATTGTTTTTTGAGGAACGCTGTACGTTTCCCAATACGAGAGGTAATTTTCTAAAATACTATCGTCTACACAGTGTATTTTAGACAAAAATTCTTTCATATAATATATAAATGTTTCTATACTATATTATCACAGCTTTTACTATAATAGTAATCAAAATTAATCAATTTAATTGTAATTAATTAACGTTTTAATGTAAAATGGCTTCTTATTTCTCTTCCATCTTCTAGTTGTGCTCTAAACCAGTAGTCGCTAGTTGGTAGTGGTCTTCCATTAAACGTTCCATCCCATCCTCGAGATGATGGAGACAATTGTTTTAGTATTTGTCCATATCGGTTAAAGATATAAATTGTACTGAGTTGAAGCTCGCAATCAAGCCCTTGAATTTGCCAAAAATCATTAAATCCATCGCCATTTGGTGTGAAAAATTTTGGGAAGCCTACTATACAAACTTCAATAGAAGCAATACCACAACCATTTTTATCTCTTACAAAAACAGTATGAGACCCTGGACTTACATTTTCAAAAAAGGGTTCGTCTTGGTATGGCCCAAAATCATCGTCTAGTGCAAATTCGTAATCTCCTTGTCCCAAATTATTATTAGCGTTATTAATAGTAATTGTATTATTATCTGAAATGTCTACAATTTCAATATCCTCTTGAGTTATAGATGCCATTTCTGAAAAGCCAACAAACACCTCTTCTGTTCTAGAACAATTTTCTGTAGAGGTTAAAGTAACAGAGTAAGTTCCAGGAATTGAAATTATTAGTACAGAGTCTGTAGAAATTGTATTTCCACTCTCATCTACCCATTGATATGTAAATACCTCATTTGGATTAGCCTCTTGAGGGTCTAATACTACCCTAGAATTGGAGTCTGAAATACAAACAACTTCTGTATTATCAATCGTGAAATTCGGCAAGGCATTAACCACAAACTCAAGGTTGGTCGTAGCAGTACATGCTGTGTTTACCGGATTACTAACCTGCGCAATTATGGTTTGTGTGCTTGAAACAAAGGGATTAGGTAATGGGCTTGGCAGTTCAGTACCCGATGCATCAAAATAACGCACATCAAAGCCTGTTTG
>CALLUG010000022.1 GCA_938011315.1 uncultured Flavobacteriaceae bacterium | reverse complement strand
ACTTATCCATTCTAACGTATTTGATTGAAGTCTAATTGATTCATTTTTTGCGATTTTTGGACGAGGAACAAGATGATAAAAATTTACCATTCAACAAAAGGGAAGAGTATTTTGCACTTCTCTTTTCTGAGAAAATACATTTAAATCAAATCAACTATCCCGAAAATTACATTTATTTATTGAATGTAAGACTTTTTAAAAGTAAATTCTATAGAGAGTTTTAACTGTCTAACTTTTGTAATTGCTCTAAGGTTTCCGTATCTTTATTATCACAAAAGATATTGTTTTTATTGAAGTTGTTTATTAGTACTCTATTAATACATTCATAAAAACAAAAAATCCTTAAACCTCCATTGTATAGATTATTAAGGATTCTTTTAGCGGTCTGGACGGGACTCGAACCCGCGACCCCCTGCGTGACAGGCAGGTATTCTAACCAGCTGAACTACCAAACCGTTGCAGTATTGCGGTTGCAAATATACAGTACATTTTTTATCTAGCAAATGTTTTTAAGTTGTTTTTTTAAAAAAATAATTCTATCAAAAATTACCATTAATTTTGAATGTTTTCATAATAGTATTTTATATTTAAAAAAAATAAGACATAAAAAATCGGAGCACAACCAAAGCAATGGTCAATTTATGTTACCGTAAGAACAAAACTTTTTCTGTAACTTATGGGGTAGTGGCTGGATGCCTATGTATTGTCATTGCACAACAAGGCAGTTAACCATTAATGGATATAGCCCCTTATGCTTTTGAAACACTATTAAAAAAAACATGAATAAGAATAATGAATGCCAAAAAACAATTTGCCAGTTTGACTTACCTATCAATATTAACAAGTTAACTTTAGATTATTCAAGATAATTTAGTAATTTTAGATAAAATTATTTATCCAAATAACTTTTTGATATTCAATGTATTACGTGGCATTTGCGTTGAATAGACAATCTTTTTTTAAATGCACAAGAAGTAAGTTAATAGATTTTTTTAAAAAAAAAGTAGTGTTTCGCAAAGGGGTTCAATATATTATTCGCAGACGGTTAGCATGTATTGTTTTGCTTGGCTTGCTTACTTTGTTTGGTTTTTTTCAAACACTTACAAATTTACAAGTAGATAACTCTTTGTCTATTTGGTTTTTGGAAGATAACCCCGATTATAAAGAGTATATTAAATTTCAGGAAGAACAGGGGTCTGACGAAATTTTTATCGTTATGCTTCCTACAGAAAATGCCTTTTCTGAAACCAATATAACATTACTAACAAAGTTGCATCAGGCTATCGATACGCTTAGTTATGTAAACGCAAGTTTTAGTATTGCAAACGCAACCTATCCTGTTTATGCAAATCAAACTATTTATTACCAAACTATTTACAATACAAAGCGCAGTAAAAAAGGCTTAAATCGTTTACTAGATAAGCTACCCATTTTAAAGCAGCAGCTTATTTCTGAAGATGGCAAACAGTTGTTTTTTTATATTCAGATGCAGCCAAGTCATACTATTGAGGCAATTAGAACTGAAGCTGTAAATTACATTACGCAAATTTTGGACAGTTATATAAAAACACCTTACCACTATACAGGAGCACCTGTTTTAAACGAGGCGTATAATAATTCAATTTACAACGAATCTATTTTTTTTGCCTTAATTACTGTTGTTATCGTAATACTTGTTTTGTTATTTTTATTACCAAACCAACGCTATTTGCCCTTAGCAATTAGTGCTGTAATTGTCCCAATTGGCTTGTTGTTTGGAACTTTAGTAACCTTAGGGTATAAGCTAAACATGATTTCTATGCTTATACCAACAATTCTCCTGGTATATAGTATAAGCGATGTAATACATATTATAAATATATATCATAAGCATCAAATAGCTTATCCAGACCAACCAAAACTTGTACAAATACAATCAGCATTATACAAAAGCTTAAAACCCTGTTTTTATTCCACATTAACTACTCTTACAGGATATTTGGCATTGTATATATCCCCTTTGCCTGCTTTTAAAAACATGAGTGTATTTACCTGTTTGGGACTAATACTTTGTTTTATATTGGTATATAGTATTACAGCAATAGGCTTTAGTTTTATGCCTAAGCAAGTAAAAACTAAAACACTTGTAAAGTCGATTAGTTTGCAAGGTTTTACGTCAGCATTAAATCGTTTTACGACACGCTACAAACGATCTATTGTTATAGGATGTTCTTTGCTTTTTGTTTTAGGACTATTAATGATTCCTGCGATAGAAGTTAATACAGACTCTCTAAATATGTTAAGCAACGGCAAAGCAAAACAAGACTTACAAGCAATAGAAAACCAACTCAATGGGAGCACACGACTACAGTTAAACATTGTTAGCACTTCTGGAAAGTCTTTACTTAACACAGCAACCTTTACAAAACTAAAGCAATTTCACAAAACACTAAACGATAACAAATATGCAAGTGCGCCAGTATCGTTGCTTAATGTTAAAACATTTTTAGAAAAACGCTCGCCAGTCTTGTTTCAGCAAGGGCTTTCTGGGGTTCAGCTAGATTCTCTTTTAATAAATAGCAACAGCGAATCCAACGCTTTTTTTTCGATGTTTTCTGAAAATTTTTCTAAATTAGGGATATCGGTAAACGTAAAGGAACTAAAAACAAAAGAACTCGAAACCTTATTTGCGCAACTAAAAACCGATTTTGACAGTATTTTTGATGAAACCTATCGCTTAGAAATACGTGGGTTTTCGGCAGTGTTTGCAAAGCTTAATACATTTATTATTCAAACACAATTTAGATCTTTTGGAGCAGCGTTTGTGATTTCATTTATAGTGTTGTTTATTTTTATAGGCACCATTAAAACGAGTATTTTGGTGCTAATTCCCAACCTTCTTCCTTTGGCGCTTTTGGTTATAGTAATGCGTTTGTTTGATATTCCTTTAGAAATTTCTACAGTAATGATTGCCCCTATTATGTTGGGCATTGCAATGGACGATACAATACATTTAACCTACAAATACAAAAATAGCACAGGAGACGCTGCATCTAAAATAGATAAAGCTATTGCATACACGGGTAGTGCGCTATTTTCGACCACGATTGCTTTAGTGTTTGGCTTTTTGGTCATTGGGTTTAGTGGTGTAGTATCGGTAAGCACTTTTGGGCTTTTATGTGCCTTTACAGTTACAACTGCTCTTATTGCAGATGTATTGTTTTTGCCTGCTTTAATAAAAATGTACTCAAAATAATGGCTTTAATAAAACAGCAACTATACTCGCAATGCCAAGCGTTTTTAACACAGCGCTTACAAACCATACAAAGCAGCGTGCAAGATGTAGAAAGGGCCTTGTTGTCCGAAACCAAGAGTAGCGCAGGAGATAAACACGAAACAGGACGAGCAATGCTACAACTAGAACGAGAAAATATAAGCCATAGCCTAGCAGAAGCCGAAAAAGAGTTAAGCGTTTTAAACAAAATAAATAATATTAAACACCGGAGCAAAGTAGTGGCTTTGGGCAGTATTGTGTACACCTCAAAAGCAAATTACTTTATTGCTATTAGCGCAGGAAAATTACAAATTGATTCCCTTTCTTTCTACGCTATTTCTATAAGCACACCCATTGGTCAATTATTGATATCAAAAAAAGTAGGCGACACTGTTATGTTTAGAGAAGAGGTTATTAGCATTACCAAACTTATGTAACTTGGTTGTATTGCGCTATATTATAACTCATAAATAGATTTTGCAACATGAATACTATAGACGATCTAGCTATTGAACAAGAAATTTTACCGCTATTTAATTTCTCTTTAAACGCCTTTACAAGTAGCGCAATTTTAGAGCTACTAAGAACAACATTACCAAGCACACAAGCAGTAACGGAGCGTCAAAATATTTTGAAAGGCTTTATGTCAAATCACAGTGTTTTAAGCGGTTACTCCTACGCACCTACGTATCTAAACGAAGTACACTTTTTTCTTAATAACGAAAAGATTGAAGATGTGTTGCAAAAAAGAATTGGCTATAGATTATGGATTTCCAAAAGCCAAAAAACACGTTATGTCAGTAAGTTTAATCAACTCATTTTGTTTTTGTACCGATTGCAAAACAATTATTTTTCAAGATTGAATTCAGGCAAGTTTCCAAAAAAGTACAGTATTATTATAACACAAATATCATCTTTTTTAGCACATTTTGAGTTACACAAATACGAACAGATTGTTAGAGAAAATCAACTAAAAAATAAGCATATTATAGCACTCACAAAAACAATTATGGACTTAAAAACAACGGGGCAGGTCGCTGCTTTTTGGGAAACCCTATTTTTGTTTGAAGCCTACTTATCTATAAGCCTTGGAATTGTAAAACATCAGTTTGTATTTCCTAGTTTTATTAAGCAAGGTATTAAGCTTACTGGATTGTACCATCCACTAATTGAGACTCCTGTAAAAAACAACTTTGAAACCCTCAGTAATGTCATTGTTTTAAACGGACCTAATATGTCTGGCAAATCTACGTTTTTAAGAGCAATAGGGCTTTGCATGTATCTTGCACATTTGGGTTTGGCAATACCTGCGCGTTTTGGAGAAATTCCGTTTTGTAATTCCTTTTCTGTACAAATTAATAAAAGCGATAGCTTGCGTAATGGCTATAGCCACTTCATGACCGAAATAACAGCGCTTAAAACAGTTGTAAAAAACGCCATAAACCAAAAACATTGCTTTGCCATTTTTGATGAGCTTTTTAGTGGCACAAACCCCGAAGATGCTTTGGAAATTTGCAAAACAACCCTAAAAGGATTGACCAAGTTTAAGAACTCTTATTTTTTTGTATCTACCCATATGCAAGAGTTGAAAAATATTATAAACACACAAATATCTAATTACTATATTGATTGCCAACTTATAAATGATACCCCAAAATTTACTTACAAGTTAAAAAAAGGTTGGTCTAATGTTAAGGTAGGGCAATTATTGTTTGATAAAGAAGGCTTAAACAAAATGTTGCAGTAAACCATTGAAGGCGAATTGATATTTATAAATTAATTGATATTTTTGGTTTGTATTACAAACTAAATTATATTTGCAAATAAGTTTAATAATCTAAAATACTATTATGGATAACTCAAGTCAACTCAGTCCACTCGAAAGTTTAAATGTAATTTCTAAAGCTATTGGACAAACAAAAGAAAATATTAAAGAACAAAGCTTTTACTATATTATATGGGGTTGGCTTATTTCAGCAATTTCTTTTGCACACTACTTAGTATTGCTATTTACAGACCTTAAATATTATTATTTACCATGGATCATAGTAATGCCTATTGGCTGGATTGCTAGTAGTATATATGCTATAAAAAAAGAGAAAGCCCTGAAGTATGAAACCCATTTAGATGTATTTTTAAAAACCTTATGGATTGTAATAGGCGTATCTTTTATTGTTATTAGCCTTATGTCTTTCTATTTAAAAGTAAACCCTATATCTTTTATTCTTTTGTTGGCGGGAATTGGAACTCTTGTATCTGGATTAATGATGAAGTTTAAACCTCTTGCTATAGGAGGTATTGTGTTTTTTATTTGTTCATTAGTTTCATTATTTGTTGATAATACAGAAACACTTTTAGTTAACGGTATTGCTATTGTATTGGGATATTTAATTCCAGCATATTTACTTAAAAAAGCTGAGTGATATGTATTATAACCTAGATCCCATACTAAACCAGCAGGTAAGGTTGGCAGTTGTTTCAATATTAATTAAGGTAAAAAAAGCAGACTTTAATTACCTTAAAACGCAAACGCAAACAACACAAGGTAATTTAAGTCATCAGTTAAAAAAACTAAAGGAAGCTGAGTATATAAGTATAGATAAAACATTTGAAAAAAATTACCCAAAAACCTACTGTAGTCTAACCTCAAAAGGGAAAAAGGCCTTTGACTCTTATGTTAAACAAATGAAAAATTACTTAAACTTAAATTAAATATGGATGTATTAAAAGAAATAATTAGTTGGGTGCACATAATATCGGCAACATTATCTTTGGTTTTTGGCGCTGTTGTGTTGTTAGAGGCAAAAGGAAGCCCAAGACATAGGAAATTAGGAATTTACTATTTTTATGTCATGCTAATAAATAACATAACAGCGCTAGCCATTGTCAATGCCTTTGGCAAATGGTTTTTCCCTCACTGGCTCGCTATTGCTTGTTTGGTTACAATTATCCCAGGAATAATAGCAGTAAAGCGAAAATGGACTAAGTATTGGCTTAAAATTCATATAAGCTGTTTAGTAATTAGTTATTACCTGTTAATTGGGGGAGCTATAAACGAGTTTTTTCTTCATATCAAAAGCTTAAGACCATTACTAATTAATGGCAGTCCAGTAGTAGCCGTAACTCATGCAGTTGCGCAATTAATATGTATTGGTTTATTAATGTACTATTTAAGAAAATACACAAGAAAAAAAACATTCAAACACACGGATAGCTAACTGTAAAACCAGTACAAAGTATTTTAGCTCGACGGAGCTATGGCAGTAAAAAAAAGTAATCAATACTATAGTCAAAATATGGTGATAGTAATTTGTATTTTGAACACGTAGATTGGTATTCAATTCTGAAAAATTTTAATTGACACAATAATACGTTTAGAGTTACAATATTGTTCGATACTGTAGCTGTTTTAGCAAGTAATTATTTTGATAAAAAATTAAGCTTCCTAATTTAAAGAAAAAGATATATCTTTGCAGCGCGAAAATTTAGGTGATTTTCGTTTATCATTTTAGCAAAACAATAAACATAGTTAAGTAATGTCTAAAGTTACAGGTAAAGTTGCACAAATCGTTGGTCCAGTTATCGATGTAGAGTTTGGAGCGAGCGCTAAGCTTCCAAAAATTTATGATTCACTAGAAATCAACAAACCAGATGGTTCTAAATTAGTTCTCGAAGTACAATCTCACATTGGAGAAGATACCGTACGTACCATTGCAATGGACTCGTCCGACGGATTAAGTAGAGGTACAGAAGTTAATGTTACTGGCGCACCAATACAAATGCCTATTGGAGGAGATGTTTATGGTCGTTTGTTTAATGTTATTGGAGATGCTATAGATGGGTTAGGAGATTTGCCTAAATCAGGAAACGATGGTTTACCAATACACAGAGAAGCACCAAAATTTGAAGACTTATCCACCTCTACCGAGGTTTTATACACAGGAATTAAAGTCATTGATTTAATCGAGCCTTATGCAAAAGGAGGTAAAATTGGATTGTTTGGCGGTGCAGGTGTAGGTAAAACAGTATTGATACAAGAGCTAATTAACAATATCGCAAAAGGTCACGGAGGACTTTCTGTATTTGCAGGAGTAGGAGAGCGCACCAGAGAAGGAAATGACTTACTGAGAGAAATGTTGGAGTCCGGAATTATTAGATACGGCGATGACTTTATGCACTCTATGGAAGAAGGAGGCTGGGACTTAACCAAAGTTGACAAGTCTGTTATGAAAGAGTCTAAAGCAACTTTTGTTTTTGGTCAAATGAACGAACCCCCAGGAGCTCGTGCCCGTGTCGCATTATCTGGATTAACCATTGCAGAATACTTTCGTGATGGCGCAGGAGATGGTCAAGGAAAAGATGTTTTGTTTTTTGTAGACAATATTTTTCGATTTACACAAGCAGGTTCAGAAGTATCAGCATTACTAGGACGTATGCCTTCTGCCGTAGGATATCAACCTACATTAGCGACCGAAATGGGAGCAATGCAAGAGCGTATTACCTCAACCAAAAAAGGATCTATTACATCCGTACAGGCCGTTTATGTTCCTGCAGATGATTTAACAGATCCCGCACCAGCAACAACATTTGCGCACTTAGATGCAACAACAGTATTATCGCGTAAAATTGCAGAGTTAGGAATTTATCCCGCAGTAGACCCCTTAGACTCTACATCTAGAATTTTGACAGCAGATATCTTAGGAGACGAGCACTACAACTGTGCACAACGCGTAAAAGAGTTGTTACAACGTTACAAAGAACTTCAAGATATTATAGCAATTTTGGGGATGGAAGAACTTTCTGAAGAAGACAAAATGGCTGTTGGACGAGCAAGACGTGTACAACGTTTCTTATCACAACCGTTTCATGTTGCAGAGCAGTTTACAGGGCTTAAAGGTGTTTTGGTAGATATCAAAGAAACCATAAAAGGATTTAATATGATTATGGATGGCGAGCTAGATCATTTGCCAGAAGCAGCCTTTAACCTTAAAGGGTCTATTGAAGAGGCTATAGAAGCTGGAGAAAAAATGCTTGCCGAAGCCTAAAACCTAGTCTTACGCTTAATAAACAATAAATAAAATATGTATTTAGAAATTGTAAGCCCAGAGGTTACTTTGTTTCGCGGAGAAGTTATGTCATTATCTGTACCAGGAATTAATGGCGATTTTGAAATGTTAAACAATCATGCCCCTATTGTATCCTTATTAAAAAAAGGAACTGTAAGAATTATTGGAGATATTACACTAGAAAATGCTGTTAAACACAAATTTACCCCTACAGATAAAGGAGTAAACCTAGCAATTAACTCAGGGACAATAGAAATGAAAGACAATAAACTAATAGTATTAGCGGACTAATTAATGCGCAATACATTAATTTAACAAAAAAAATGCGAAACCATAGTTTCGCATTTTTTTTGTTAATACCAATTGTTATTTAAAATGAGCTATAAATAATTTGGATTATATTATGTTTATATGTCATATAGACGCAATAGAAATGAATTATATAGCGTGATTTTGAGTCATAATTGGTGTAAATATGCTCTCCCTTTTATCAATTAAACTAAGAGGATGTATCGGCTATAATTTTCCACTTTCCATTTATTTTTTTAAAAATAATCATAAAAATACCATTAGCATTACCAACGTCACGCTTTAAATAGTATTCACCCATTACAAAATAGGCGCCTTTTTTTATTTTAGAAAGATCATTAATCTTAAATGTTAGTGTTCCAGAATGCGCTTTACTAGGGTAATTTTTTTTATACCTAGCAAGTATGTTTTTCCAACCATAAGTTACCCCATTTCTTCCATAAAATTTTAGCGAATCACTTTTCCAGTAGCCTTCCATAAAGCCCTCAATATTGTTGTTAGACCAAGCAATTTCTTGCGCTTTCATAACCGCTAAAATTTTCTTCTTTTCTTTTTCTAGCTTAGATTGACTAAAGCCTATTACAGAAAAGCTAACAAAAATGAAAATCATTATTTTTTTCATACAAGTCTTAAAAACAGATTAATATTAATACGCTATAAATACAAAACAAACTTGAGGCGCTCTATACATAGAATTTGATCTAAATGTAGCTAAATATTTTAGTTTCAGAAATTTTAATCACTAAATAAACACAAAAACCAATATTGGCATTACCTTTGTTATACTTTATTTTAAAAAATAATTATTTAAAACGAATACACATGAAAAAAAGCTATATACTTTTAACCACAATCTGTTTTGTCTTTTTACTGTTTTCTTGTAATGATGACGACAGACCAGACTTTGATACCATAGGACAAACGTTTGAAGTTGGTAATGTCGATTTTGTGTCTCCAGACAATATAAGTGGGACGGTTAATATTCCTGTTCCAAACAACATTGAGGTATTTACATCGGATGTTCCTTTAGTATTTATTTTAGACCCTATAGCTACGGCAGATGAGGGTGTAGATGTTTTTGAGCCTGTACCACGTATATTTTTCTTTGACGATGGTGGCTTTGCTCAGTATCAATTTAATTTTATTTTTGATACTAGTTCTGGTATTTTTGATATCGATTTAATTTTAGAGAGTGACGATTTTTCTAATTTAGATACCAGTTTTACTACAAACCAAATTTTTAGAATCGTAATCGTACCTTCTGCCTTTGCAGCAGCACCAGAAAATCAAAATTTAACGTTAACACAAGTAATGTCCAAATTAAATCTAAAACTTTAAGGAGATTATAGCCACATACAATTAATAAGACTAACAGTCATTTCAATATAAAATCAATAAAAATTATTTTTTTCTTTTTTGTGTAACTATTATGAATTATATTAGTTAGTCTTTATTTTTTTAACAAAAAAAAGATTAACGTTAAATTATATAAGCATGATAAACAAACTATTTTTATTGCTAACTTTAGTGAGCTTATACTCGTGTAAGCAAAACAATAACAGTAATGTAATTGTAGGTTTTATAGAGAGTGTAAACAGCGAATTTTCTGTTACAATTGACAGTCTTGATGAGGTCAATAAAAAATACGAAATAGCGTCTAAAAAACTGGTTGACAACAAGTTTGAGTTCAAGCTTCCTAAGTCAAAAGAACTAAAAAAATATAGAATTAGTATCATTAACGATTCTCTAAAACGAAAAATAGAAATTATCCCTATTTGGTTCCAAAATGAAGATGTTAAAATACAGGCTAGTCTAAATGATCCAAACACAGAATTTGAGCATTTAAGTGTTGTAGGAGGGAAACTTAATAACATACAAAATGAGTTTAGCAACATTGTAAAAACTGATTTTGATAAAATGCAAGAGGAACTACTTATAAATGAAGGAAAGGAAGACTCTATATTTACTAAATACACTAAATTAATTGAGGCTAAAGAAATAGACTTAATTTACAAAAAACCTAATAACCTCGTTTCATTACAAACTATCGTTCTGTTATCTGGCGGTATTTCTAAGGATAGCCTAGAATTATACTATAGCTTACTAGATGAAAATTTGAAACAATCTAAAAATGGAAAACTCCTTTTTGAACATAAAAAACTAAAAAAATTACATATTGGCGACTATATAGAAGATTTTGTTGCCTATGATCTAAACAACAATTTAGTAGAAAGCAATAAATACAAAGGCAAAATTATATTGTTGGACTTTTGGGCTTCTTGGTGTGAGCCTTGCCATAAGCAAAATCAAGTAGAATTCTCTAAGCTGTACGAAAAATATAAAAAAGATGATTTTGTTATAATAAGCTACTCCCTAGATGAAGAAAAAGAAAAAGATGACTGGAAAGCCGCATCAATAAAAGACAATATTAGTTGGGTTAACATCTCAAACCTTAAAGGCTTTGAAGACCCACTATCGAAACAATATAATATTAATGCTATTCCTCAGAGTTTTTTAGTAAATCGCGACGGACGTATTATAAAGTCTTTTTTGGGGTATAATCCAGAAGAAGACCTTATTGAAGATGAAATTATAAAATTACTTGAGTAGTTGTATTGCTAATAATATGAAAAAACTAATTGGAATAGTATTATTGCTTATATCTTCTTCTTGTAATACCAATTATTATTTAAAACAAATTATATAGCTTATTTTGAGTAATAATTGATGTTATTACGTTCTTGAAAAAAAGTAATGATAGGGCAAAAAAAAGACTGTTTTTGTAAAAACAGTCTTTTTTTTAATTAATCAACTTAAAGTATATGTATTAGATAACTCTTACGTTTACTGCGTTTAGTCCTTTGTTTCCTTCTTTTAGGTCAAATTCAACTTGATCGCCTTCACGAATTTCGTCTATTAACCCAGAAACGTGCACAAAATGATCTTTGTCAACGCCTTCTTCGGTAATAAATCCAAATCCTTTTGTGTCATTAAAAAATTTTACTGTTCCTTTACTCATTGTAATGTAATTTAATTTATAATACTTTTATAAATGCAAAGATGATGCTATTTTTTTGATATACAATAGATTAAGTTGGTTATTTTTAGCTTTATTTTGTTTTGTAATCTAAAACATTTCAATTTTAGACATTAAGAGCTTATAATTTTAAAAAAAGCAAATTAAATAATGACTCAGATTTTAAGGAGCATATAACTGTACATATAGTAGGATTCAAATTAAGTTATTGTGATTCAAATTAATACTCTTGAATATAAACACTTGTTTTAAAATTAAAAAGCTTCCCGATAGAGAAGCTTTTTGGTTTATTTTTAATCTTAATTTTGTGTCTAAACTATAAAGATGCTACAAATTTTGACAAATTAGATTTTAGGTTAGCAGCTTTATTAGAATGAATAATATTTCGTTTAGCTAGTTTATCAATCATAGATACAACCGACGGAAATGCTTGTTCTGCTGCTTTCTTATCAGTAAGGTCACGTAATCTTTTTATGGCATTACGTGTTGTTTTATGCTGATATTTGTTTCTTAAACGTTTAGCTTCGTTACTTCTAATTCTTTTTAACGCTGACTTGTGATTTGCCATTTGTTTTGTTTAATTATATTTTATTAAATATTGTAGCCCGTAGGGGAATCGAACCCCTCTTACATGGATGAAAACCATGCGTCCTAGCCGATAGACGAACGGGCCGTTTTAATTTAAAACTAAAAATACTTACGATAAAGCGAATTATAGTTTTTAAAAACGTACAATGTTTCCATTGCGGATGCAAAAATACAACTATTTTTAAATGTTGCAACATCTAAGTGCATTTTTTAAAAAAAAATATTTAGTATGCTTTTGCAAATAATACTCTTTGGCTAGATCGCGCCCCTGAGTAAACACATTTACCAGGTTCAGTAGTGCCATGAATAGGAATACAACGTATGGTAGCCTTTGTCAGTTCTTTAATTTTATGTTCGGTCTCTAGGGTGCCATCCCAATGTGCAGAAATAAATCCTGTTTTAGTTTCTAATACCGTTTTAAACTCCTCCCAAGAATTTACCCTAGTGGTGTGAGTATCTCTAAAAATTAATGCCTTTTTGTATAAACTTTTTTGAATGTCTTGCATTAAATTAACGACAACATCGACTAATACATTAAGGTCAACAGTATCTTTAGTAAGTGTATCTCGCCTCACTAACTCTACAGTGTTATTTTCTAAATCTTTTGGGCCTATGGCAATGCGTACTGGGACTCCCTGTAGTTCGTGTTGAGCAAACTTAGCTCCTGGTCTGTAAGTATCACGATTGTCATACGTAACAGAAATGTTTTTTTGTCTTAAATCGTTCATTAAGGCTGTTGCAAGTTCTGTGATTGCGTTGTGCTGGTCTTCATCTTTATATATTGGTACAATAACGACTTGGTTGGGAGCCAAATTAGGAGGTAGTACTAAGCCTTTATCATCGCTATGCGTCATAATAAGTGCACCCATTAATCGTGTGGACACCCCCCACGATGTTGCCCAAACATAATCTTGTTTTCCTTCTTTGTTAGTGTATTTTACGTCAAATGCTTTAGCAAAGTTTTGTCCTAAAAAATGCGATGTTCCTGCCTGCAAGGCTTTTCCGTCTTGCATTAAGGCTTCTATACAAAATGTTTCATCGGCACCCGCAAAGCGTTCGCTTTCTGTTTTTACGCCTTTAACAACAGGAATTGCCATAAACTGTTCTGCAAATTTTGCGTAAACATTATTCATAAGCTTAGCCTCTTCCATGGCTTCTTGCTTAGTCGCATGCGCCGTGTGTCCTTCTTGCCATAAAAACTCGGCAGTACGTAAAAATAATCGTGTACGCATTTCCCAACGTACTACATTTGCCCATTGATTTATTAGTAAAGGTAAATCTCTATAAGATTGTATCCATCCTTTGTAAGTATTCCATATAATGGCTTCGCTTGTTGGTCGCACTACCAGTTCTTCTTCTAATTTTGCCTCCGGATCTACTCTCAATTTGCCCGGTGCTTCTGGGTCATTTTGTAACCTATAGTGTGTTACTACGGCACATTCTTTAGCAAAACCTTCAGCGTTTTTTTCTTCTGCCTCAAACAAGCTTTTAGGTACAAAAAGAGGGAAGTAAGCATTTTGATGGCCTGTTTCTTTAAACATTCTATCCAGTTCTGCTTGCATTTTTTCCCAAATCGCATAACCATAAGGTTTAATAACCATACAGCCTCTAACGGCAGAATTTTCTGCTAAATCGGCTTTTACAACCAGTTCGTTATACCATTTTGAATAATCGTTAGCTCTAGAAGTAATATTTTTACTCATATACGTAATTTTGGCACTAATATTGTGACTATGTTAAATAAAATAATAGTTCAACAAAACTAACTATTTTTGCATTGCACTACAATTAAATTCCAAGAGATATGAAATATATAAATTACTTTGAGAAAAAACTGTATTTAGCTAGTGTTTTTGTGTTAATTTTAATCTTGACATCTTGTAGCTCGTATCAGGATGTTAAAACAACTGAAAGTAGAACTAACACTAGAGCTAACACTAATGTTGAAAAACAAACACAAGCAAATTCAAATCATACAGATTCTGAATTTTACAGAAATTATTTTAGAGAACAAGCATTAGAGGCTGAGGAGATTTTTACCGATATTGATAGTTATGAAGGTAATTTTAATGAAGAGTCAATTGCTGAAACGCAAAATCAGAATCATGAAACTGTAGAGCAAGGACGTGCTGGGTGGGGACAAAATTCGTCTGAAATTGTTGTTAATTATGTAGGAAGCGGATTTTACCCTTATTACGGTGGCGGTTTTGGTCTTGGTTTTAATACTTTTGGCTTTGGTGGGTTTAACTCTTTTGGTTTCAATACCTTTGGCTTTAATCGTTTTGGCTTCGGGTTTAATAGATTTGGTTTTGGTTTCAATCGTTTCGGTTTTGGCTTCAATCGTTTCGGATTTGGTTTTAATCGTTTCGGATTTGGAAGTGGATTTTATCATCCTTATTATGGTTTTGCAAGTTTTAATCGATTTGGGAATTTCAACAGATTTGGTACTTTTGGAAGAAGTTTTGCTAGCAGACGATTTATCAATTCGAGTGCTAACAGCCGATCAAGACTATCTAGAGGGCTAATTAATTCGTCGGCACGAAGTAGAAGAAATGTGTCTGTTAATAGCCAAGCAACTAGTAGTGCTAGATCTCGTGCAGCAACTATTGAAGGTACAAGAAATATTTCTGCAAACTCTAGAACTAGAACTCCTAATAGGAGAGCAAGTTCATCGCGGATTGGTTCAAGACGTTCGTCTGGAATATCTAGATCTAGTGGTAGTCGCAGACCCGCAATAAATAGTCGTTCTAGGTCATCATCAAGATCTTCAAGCTTTGGTAGATCTTCAAGGTCATCATCTTCAAGATCTTCAGGGTTTAGTAGATCTAGTAGTCGGTCTAGGTCATTTTCTGGAGGAAGTAGAGGGAGTAGCAGAGGGCGAAGAAGATAGGAATTAGCTAGGTTGTTTTTCTGAAACTAATTGCAGCTTGCCATAAGTTATTTTATCTGAAAATTATACTTGCTTTTGGGAGTAACACAATAGTCTAGACTTACATCGTTTGCTTGTAAGTCTTCAATCTCTCGTTCTGCTTCAAAAAAAGAGAGTCCTACTTTTATGATGCTAGGATTACAAGAGTTTAAAAAATTATCGTAAAACCCTTTTCCATAACCTACTCGGTGTCCTTTGCTATCGAAAGCTAATAGTGGGACAAACACGATGTCTATTTTAGCATTATCGATCTCAATACCGTTAATGGGTTCTGGAATGCCCCAACTATTTTTTTGTATAATAGTGTTATCTGTTAGTAAATAATTATGAAGCTTATTTGTTTTAAAATCACTTTTAGAAATTACAATATGCTTGTCTTTACCAGATAGTATGTTTAAAATATAATCTGTGTTAACTTCATTGTGCTTATCTATACTTAAAAATAAGTGATAAAAGTGAGATTTCCATATCGGGAGTTTTAACAATTGGTTTGCTATGCTTATACTGTAAGCTTCAATTTCATGCTGGGTTAAGTTGCGTCGTAACTGTTTGTATTTTTTTCTTAGGGCTTCTTTTGTCATTTGGATAATGCTTTTGAAATATGAAATATAGCATCGCCTTGATGCACGATAGGCGCATCATTTATATTAAAAATATAACCAGAGTTAGCCGTTTTTACAACATAACTAAACTTCCCAAAAGGATCTGTAATGTATCCCAATATATCTCCCTTTTTAGCAAAAGTATTTAGCTCTGCAATAGGGCGAAACATACCAGAATGTTTTGCTCTAATCCAGCGGCTTTCTAAAATAAAGATACAGTCTTTTTTGGGTTTTGATAGTTTAAACTTTGTGTTGAGCATACCTAGATGATTTAAAACACGTTTAGCGCCGTTAACTCCAGTATTAGTAACAACAGTATCAAAGTGCAGTGATTTTCCTCCCTCAAAAAGAAGCATAGGTATCTTTAGCTTATGACAGGTGCTTCGAAACGATTTTTTTAAATGTTTAGAATACAATACAAATGGAGCGCCAAAAACAGTTGCCAATTCTTTTAGTGTAGGCTCGTTGTTTACAATTCGTAAGTGTGCAGAGTTAAACCTATCGGCGCTGCCTGTGTGGTAATCAATGACCAAATCGACTTGCGGTATAATTTCACTCACTAGCTTATAGGCAACCTGACTTGCTAATGAGCCATTAGGACTCCCCGGAAAAACACGGTTTAAATCTCTACCATCGGGAAAATCTCTACTCATATTTAAAAACCCAAGCATATTAATAATAGGCATACAGATAATAGTTCCTTTTTTTGGTTTATTAATCTCTTTAGCTATAATTTGTCTTACAATTTCTACACCATTTACTTCATCGCCATGAATACCTGCGCAAAATAAAACAATAGGGCCTGGTTTTTTAGAACGCTCTATAATAACAGGGACCTCAATGGTCGTTTGTGTATGTAACTTTGCAACACTAAAATTTATTTCTCTATGTTCTCCAAGCTTAATTGCTTCGCCTAATATATGTAATATGTCTGCTTTATGATTTGTCATTAATGTCTATTTCTTTCTATGTACGTAATAATATGTCTTGCTATATTTTTGTTTGTCGCCATTTCAATACCTTCCAGCCCAGGAGTAGAGTTTACTTCTAATACTAAAGGACCTCTTTGTGAGCGTAACATATCTACGCCACAAACAGGAAGTTGTACTACTCTTGCCGTTTTAGTTGCTAATTTTAACTCTGTTTCAGATAATCTTATATAATCTGCTGAACCGCCACGGTGCAAGTTAGACCTAAACTCACCTGCTTGTGCTTGTCGTTTCATAGCGCCAACAACTTGTCCATCTACAATTAAGGCTCTTAAGTCAGCCCCTTTAGACTCCTTAATATATTCTTGTACAATTACCCTTGCTTGTAAGCCATTAAAGGCTTCTAACACAGATTTGGCTGCATTTGGAGTTTCGGCAAGCACCACCCCTAGCCCTTGCGTGCCTTCTAGTAGCTTAACAATTACTGGAGTTCCGCCGACTTGCGCAATAGCATTCTCAACCTCGCTGGTATGATTTGCAAACACTGTTTTTGGTAGCCCTACTCCAGCTTTAGCTAAGTATTGTAAACTTTGCAACTTGTCTCGTGAACGCATAATGGCATCGGAAGTCGCTAGTGTAAATACGTTCATCATTTCAAACTGCCGTACAACAGCGCAGCCAAAAAAAGTAATAGAAGCTCCTATTCTAGGAATAACAGCATCGATGTTTGTTAGGTAACGTCCTTCGTAAACTATAGCGGGTTTATCTTTTTCAATAACTAAATCGCATTTAAGGGGATCTATAATTGTAATAGTGTGACCTCGTTTGTCGCCTTCTTCAATGAGTCGCCTTGTAGAGTATAAGTTCTCGTTTCGAGAGAGAATAACAATGTTCATGAATGTGAAACAAAAATTTGCTAATGCAATATACTAAAAAAGGCATATCATTTTTACAATACTAAGATTTAATATACCTTTGGGTTTAATGAAAGAAACTGCTTTAGATTTACAAATAAAAACACTTCCAAGTTTACCGGGAGTATATCAGTATTTTGATGCTAATGACGTTATTATTTATGTAGGAAAAGCTAAAAATTTAAAAAAACGTGTAAGCTCTTACTTTACAAAAACACATGAAAGTGGCAAAACAAGAGTGTTAGTAAAAAAAATAGTACAGATTAAGCATATTGTTGTAGATACAGAAACAGATGCTTTGCTGCTAGAAAATAACCTAATAAAAAAATACCAGCCTCGCTATAATGTATTGCTTAAGGACGATAAATCTTACCCTTGGATTTGCATAAAAAAAGAACGATTTCCTAGAGTGTTTACAACGCGCCGTTTTATTAAAGACGGTTCGGAATATTTTGGGCCTTACACCAATATAAAAACAGTATATACATTGCTAGATTTAATTAGAGGCTTGTACCCACTTAGGAGCTGCAAACACGATTTGTCTAGCGAGAAAATAATATCCAAAAAGTATAAAGTTTGTTTGGAATACCATATTGGGAACTGCAAAGGAGGCTGCGAAGGCTTGGAAACAGAACAGGCCTATCAAGACAATATTAAAGCAATACGCTCTATTCTAAAAGGGAATTTTAAGGACTCCTTACTACAATTCAAAATTCAAATGCAAATTTTGGCAGAGCAAATGCAGTTTGAAGAAGCTCAAAAAATAAAAGAAAAGATTGAAGTTTTAGAAAATTACCAATCAAAATCTACTATTGTAAATCCTAAAATAAGTAATGTAGATGTGTTTTCTATTGTTAGCGATGAGAGTTTTGCGTATGTTAATTTTTTACAGCTATCGTACGGGTCTATTATTAGGTCTCATACTCTAGAAATTAAAAAAAAATTAGAAGAAACAGACCAACAGCTATTAGAACTTGCAATTACAGAAATACGACAACGTTTTAACTCAAGCTCTAAAGAAGTTTATGTACCGTTTAAACTCAATTTGGGAGACAGTGTGAAAATTACAATCCCACAGCTGGGCGATAAAAAACACATTTTGAACTTGTCAATTCGAAATGCAAAATACTACAGGCTAGAGCGTTTAAAACAGGTTAAGATTACAGATCCAGACCGCCATGCAAAACGCATCATGACCCAGATGAAATCAGATTTGCGCTTACCTAAAGACCCCATACATATAGAGTGTTTTGATAATTCAAATATACAAGGCACTCACCCAGTAGCTGCCTGTGTTGTTTTTAAAAACGGAAAACCAAGCAAAAAAGAGTATAGACATTTTAATATAAAAACAGTTGAAGGTCCAGACGATTTTGCATCAATGGAAGAAGTTGTGTATAGACGTTATAAACGGCTGTTGGACGAAAACCAAGCCTTGCCACAGCTTATTGTTATTGATGGTGGTAAGGGGCAATTGTCCTCCGCCTTAAAGAGTTTAGATGCTCTTGGTTTGAGAGGAAAAATAGCTATTATAGGAATTGCAAAACGTTTGGAAGAATTATTTTATCCAGACGATCCAATACCCTTATATTTAGACAAAAAAAGTGAAACCTTAAAAATTATACAACAACTCCGTAATGAAGCGCACCGATTTGGAATAGAACACCACCGTAATAGGCGGAGTAAAACAGCACTGCATACCGAACTAGAAACTATTGCCGGGATAGGAGAAAAAACAATAGTGGAGTTGCTAAAACATTTTAAATCTGTGAAGCGAATTTCTTATGCAAAATTAGACGAGCTAGAAGCTGTTGTAGGATTGTCTAGGGCGCAAAAAATATATCATTACTATAATAAATAAGCGTTTTGTTTGTGAGTAGCACAACTATGAAAAAAATTATAACCATACTGTTATCCTTAAGTTTTGCGTACATCTGTGAAGCACAGGTACAGCATAAAAATGCAAAAATAGGCTTAGTGCTAAGTGGTGGTGGTGCAAAAGGATTTGCACATATAGGCGTGCTAAAAGTAATAGACAGTTTGGGCATAAAACTAGATTATGTTGCGGGGACAAGTATGGGGGCCGTAGTAGGCGCGTTATATGCTTCTGGATATTCAGGCAAGCAGCTGGATTCTATTTTTTCAAAACTCACTTTTAACCAAGTGGTTAACGATGAGGTAAAAAGAGAGTCAAAAACGTTTTATGAACGTAATAATTCCGAAAGGTATGCGATAACGCTTCCTTTCAATAAATTTAAAATCCAGTTGCCAACAGGCATTTCAAAAGGACAAAACATTTTCGACTTGTTTACGAAGCTTACCTTTCATGTTAGTGATGTAAAAGATTTTAAAACATTACCAATTCCGTTTTTTTGTATTGCTACAAACGTAGAAACAGGAGGTCAAGTATTGTTAGAACAAGGAGTTTTAGCAGAGGCTATAGCCGCAAGCAGTGCATTTCCTTCTTTGTATCAACCCATTATTATAGAAGACCAAGTGCTTATAGATGGGGGTGTTGTAAATAACTACCCCGTTGAGGAGCTTAAAGCAAAAGGTGTAGATATTATTATTGGCGTAGATGTACAAAATGATTTAGCAAAAAGAGATCAGCTAAAATCGGGAGCAGATATTTTGTTGCAAATCAATAATTACAGAACCACAAGCGCAATGAAGATAAAGTCTAAAATGACAGATATTTATATTAAGCCTAACATAGAGGACTTTAGTGTGGTTTCGTTTGGTGAGGGCACAAAAATTATTGAAAAAGGGCGTTTGGAAGCAAACAAGCATATAGCACAATTAAATCCTTTAGCGTCAAGACTACAATCCCCTCAACAACCTATAGAACACCCAAAAACAATAACCATAACAAAGGTAAATATTACAGGACATAAAAACTATACCCGTAGTTATATTTTAGGAAAACTAAAACTCAAAGTTGGAGAAACGATTAGTTATTCCGATTTTGATAAAGGCATTAGTAGTATTGTTGCTACAGATAATTTTGAGAGTTTTTTATACGATTTTAAGGCAAATAAAAGTGGACATACACTCAATATAAAAATAAGAGAAAGTAAATTAAGAACGTTCTTAAAGGCAGGAGTACATTTTGACGATTTGTACAATAGTAGCGCCTTAATAAATCTTACGCACAAGCGCTTGTTCTTTGACAACGATGCTGCCTCCTTGGATGTTGTTTTGGGCGACAACCTAAGGTACAACTTTGAATATTTTATAGATAAAGGATTTTATTGGAGTATAGGATTAACATCACGTTACAACGAATTTAATAAAGGTGTTGCACCATCATTTTTACTTAATGAAAACCAAATAAATCCAGAACTAAACCAGCTCAATGTAGATATTAGTGACCAAACCAATAGACTCTATTTTCAAACATTATTTAGAAAAGACTTTTCGCTGCGTTTTGGTGCAGAGCATAAACGGTTAAAAATTACTTCAGAAACGGTCATATTAAACGACATAAATCCAAGTACAGACACAGACATTACAGAAACAACTTTTGAAAATAGTGATTTTGTAAGTGTGTATGGGAGTTTGAAATTTGATAGTTTTGATCATAAATACTTCCCTAGAAATGGCTTTTTTTTTGATAGTGATTTTCATTTATACCTAACCTCATCAGACTTTAATAATAATTTTTCACAATTCTCTATAGCAAAAGCGAATACTGGGTATGTAAAAGGGTTTTTTAAAGATAAACTGGCTCTTACCTTGGGAGCAGAAGGAGGTTTTAGAATAGGAGAAGACTCCAACAATTCGCTAAGCTTTGCGCTGGGAGGTTATGGAAATAATTTTATTAATAATTTTATTGCATTTTATGGCTATGATTTTATTTCTTTAGAGGGTAATAGCTTTGTAAAAGGACTTTTAAATGTGGATTACGAAATCTTTAATAAGCACCATATTAATATCGCTGCAAATTATGCCAATATTGCTAATGATATTTTTGAAACAGGGCAGTGGTTTTCCTCACCAAGTTTTAGTGGATACGCCTTAGGTTATGGTGTAGAAACTTTTATAGGACCTGCCGAGGTAAAATGGACTTGGTCTCCAGAAACCAAGCAGTCAGAACTATTTTTTGCCATAGGATATTGGTTTTAATCACAATACAACAATAGCATAGCTTCCAACTTAACGTTCTTAACATTAAGATAACATTTCAGTTACTTTTAACTAAAGCAATCATAACATTAGCGTAACGATTAGACTGTTTAATAGCAGTTAATTTGCATAAAATTTATGGATTTAAACTAATGAAAAAAGTAACATTATTATTCGCTATAGTACTAAGTAGCTTATCTTACGCTCAAAGTACTGGTGTTATTGCCGGAAAATTAATAGACAAAGAATATAATGACGAGCCATTAGCGTTTGCTAATGTTCTTATAAAAGGTACCACAAAAGGTACCACATCTGACATAGATGGTCTTTATACTCTAGAAAATTTGCAGCCTGGCGATTATGTTGTGCAATTTAGTTTTGTAGGTTACAAAACGCAAGAGCTAAACGTTACTGTACTAGCAGGAAAAACAACAACACTTAATGTACCTATGGTAGCAAGTGCTGCTTCATTGGAAGAGGTGGTTTTAAAAACAACAATACGAAAAGATGTTGAAACCGCACTATTAGCAGACCAAAGAAGAGCTGTAGAGATAAAACAATCTATAGGTGCACAAGAACTATCTAGAAAAGGAATCGACAATGTCGAAGAAGCTGTTAGTAAGGCTTCTGGAATAACTAAAGTAGCCTCTAGAGGGGTCGTTGTACGAGGGTTGGATGAGCGTTACAATTACCTAACGATTAACAGTCTTCCTATTTCGCCAGTAAATTGGGAAACTAAAATACCAGATTTAGGATTATTTTCATCATCAATAGTAACCAAAATAGATGTTAATAAAATATTTTATTCTGGACTATATGGCGATTTTGCAGGAGCTACTTTTAATGTAGATACAAAACAAATTCCATCAAAAGGATTCACAAAAATAGGCTTTAGTGTAGGTGCCAATTTTCAATCTTTAGAAAATGATTTTCTTGTAGACGAAGAAAATGGCAGCATTAACTTATTTGGTTTTGGAGGTGTAAACGACCGTGAAATCCCTAGCGCTATTAGTAACTCGCAGTCAGACTCGGGAGATTTGTTTACAGCTTCAGGGCAAGACGCAGTTAATGCTTTCGATTCAGATTTTGACTTAGAGGTTATTACTGCTCCAATTACATCTAGTTTTAGTATTGCTAATGCAGGCGTGTTAGTAGATAATCAAACCAAAAACAGAAAAATAGCATACTATTTTGGTCTTGATTATGGAAACTCCTTTAACTCACAAATTGGCGATAGTTTTTTAAGAAATCCGCAAGGACAATTAATACGAACCATACAAAGAGGCAATAGCTTTTCGTTTAATACCAATTCTAATTTTCTATCTTCATTGTTTATTAGAACTCCACGAAATAAAATTGACTTTAATTACATCTTTGTAAAAAGCACAAGTAATAATGCAAATGATAATTTTGGGCGTTTCTCAGAAGTAAGTGCTAATTTGCAAGGGATTGAGTCTAAATTTTTGCAATCTACACTACACCAAATACAGGTTGTAGGTCAATATAGAATTACGGATAACAGTACTTTAGACTACGGCGCTACTGCCGGATTTTCTAACTATGAGCAACCAGATAACACCATTGTTACCCTCGAAGAGAATGATAATACTGGAGAATTTACATTTGCAACCAACTCTGGAAGATTATTTAGATATTTTTTAAATACCGACAACGATAATTATGCCGCTACAGTTAACTATAAATTAAACCTTGACTCTAGCAGAAGTGAAAAAACAGATCGCTTTCAGGCAGGCTTAGATTTTAATAATGAAAGCCTAGACGTGTTTAATCGTTTTATTTTGGTAAACCTTAATAGTGTAGGAAATATTAATATTAACCCTAACGCGATAGACAGCTCTATAAACGATGCTTTTATAAACGGGAATGCTTCTTTTACAGAACTTCCAGACACCCCTTTTATAGATATACAAACAATTATAGCGGCAGCAAACGCATCGTATAACTTAAATTTTTCGGATAAGTTTAGTGCGTTATTTGGAATTAGAATAGAAAATTTTGAAAGAAATGTAGGTGAGGATGCCCTAGAAAATTCTTTTGAATTTGATGAGTTCTTTTTCTTACCATCATTTAACCTTAAGTATACTATTAACGAAAAATCTAACCTAAGATTTGCAGGAAGTAAAACCTATACACGACCAAAAAATATTGAAATTGTTCCAATTACAAGACAAAACTCTTTGGGCGATTTAATATTAGGAAGCACCGATATTGAAAATTCAGACAATTTTAATTTTGACCTTAAATATGAAATTTTCCCGGAAAGCAGTAGTCTATTTAGTGTCAATATATTTGCAAAATATATCGAAAATCCTATTGAGCGCTTAATTGAAGATAGTGGGTCTTTTATCCGTACTGTTTTTGATAACACAGACGAAGCCTTTTTGTTTGGAGCAGAGTTTGAATTTCAAACCTCACTAGGTTATCTCCTTAAAAAAGAAAATTTGAAAAACATTTCATTTGGAGCTAATGTTACTTTGTTAGACTCCGAGGTTACTATATCTGATGAGCTACAAGACGAACTAAACCTTACTAATAGTTCTAGAAGTTTGCAAGGTGCTTCCGATTTTCTTTTAAATGCAGACATCAATTATGATATTAATTTTACAGAAAACTGGAGCAGTAAATTCACCTTTTTGTTTAACACCTTTAGCGAGCGTATTTCTGCAGTGGGCTCCGGAGTGGGTTCAGTACAATACGAAGATGAATTTGAGCAGCCCTTTAATAGTTTATCTTTTAAGTGGTCTAACAAAATAGGAGAGCATATAGAAGCGTCGTTAAAGTTAGACAATCTTCTAGATGATACTTACCAACGTAGTATTATAGACTCTAACCCTGGACAAAACAGAAACCTAAGTGAAGTATCTTACAAAACAGGTACCTCTATAGGTCTTTCATTTAGTTACAAATTTTAAACCATAAAGAAACACTAGCTTAACATTTAGATTAAGTAATCAAAATGATTTCATAACATTTTAGTAATACACGAATTAAATGTTGAAATTATTTTTGCATCACTATAATTTTTAAACACACAATAAATTAATTAACAATGAGAACACTATCTTTATTAAGCGTTTTAGCATTAAGTTTATCCTTAACTCTTACATCATGTAGTAGCGATGATGATCCAATTTCAAATTCAGGTAACGATAGCAATACAGGTGGAGGTAACACGACAGGCAATGCAGTACCATCTACCCCAGAATTTAATGCAGACGGGAGCTGGACAGAGGGAACACTAAATGTGTTTAATGCCGCATTAAACCTTAACCCAGCAGTTCAAGGCGCAGACGAAACCGCATTTGCCTTTACAACAGTTAGTACAGGAATAGGAAACACTGTACTTCCAACAAACTTTACAGCAACCCAAATGTTAACAGGCGAAATTACAACAGATGTTGTTTTGGATGCCAACGAAATTTACGAAATTGTAGGTGCTGTTTTTGTTAGAGACGGCGCTAGCTTAACCATACCGGCAGGAACATTTTTGTTTGCAGACCCAAGCAATAATGCAGCTGTTGGTAACGATGTAACTGCAGCAGATGTTATTGTTGTTAACCAAGGTGGGCTTTTAAACATTAATGGTACAGCTACAGACCCTGTCGTTTTTAGTTCATCATCTCAAGTTGCTGGGTCATGGGGAGGCATTGTCATTTTAGGAAATGCACCTATTAATCTAGAGGGAGGCGTTGGTAATGCAGAAATTGCAGATAATGTAGGCGAAGATTTACCTTATGGCGGTACAGATGCTAACGACTCGTCTGGTTCACTAAGATATGTTATTTTGGCTTACCCAGGGATTCAAATTAATACCGAAGCTGAGTTTAATGGATTTTCTTTATACGCAGTAGGAAACGGTACTACACTTGAGTCTTTACAGGTTTTTCAAGGACAGGACGATGGTTTTGAGTGGTTTGGAGGAACCGTAAATGCAACAAATTTATTTTCGGAAAGTTTTGATGATTCTTTTGATTGGACCGAAGGATTTGTTGGTACGCTTAACAATATTATTGCAGAACAGCCTAGTGGTGCAGATCACTGTATTGAGGCAGACAACTTAAATGCCGATAATAATGCATCGCCAAGGTCTAACCCTATTGTTACCAATGCTACGTTTAATAGCTCTGGCGATGATGATGCTATTCGCTTACGAAGAGGAACAGCTGTTCAGTTAAGTAATGCGTTGTTTAATATTAATGGCGGAACAAGATTTCATTTTGAGGTAGATGATATTGCCACTGCTGAGCAAATTTTTTCAGACGTGACTACCTTTACTAATATTGCTGTAGATGGTGGTAACCCAACATTTACAGGAAATGCTAACAACTAACCTATTGCTTTTACTAACTATAAATAATTAGAATTAGTCGTCATATTATTTTAAGATAAGTACAGTAACAAAAACCCCTACGTGAATTGCGTAGGGGTTTTGTTTAAAATCATTTTGCGATAGAGTTGCTAATTACGAACGGCAATTTTCGTTTTGTCGTTAGTCCATTCTGTAACATTCGCAATATTATTGCTTGTGTAATCTATTTCTTTTAATGTTTTATTAGTCCAGTAAAACCATTTGCCCACTTTTCTTCCATTATCGTAATTGGCTAAAACTAATTTTTTGCCTTCTGAGTTAAATTGTAACCACTCTCCGTGTAATTTTCCATCTAGAGTATACGTACCAGTTTGGCTTACAGTACCATTATTATGATAAAAAACCACATCAATTAAATTCGTAGTTTTATTTAGTTTTATATCTTTTTTGTCTTGTGCAAAAGAGATTGAAGTCGTTAAAAAAGCGAATAATAATATTGTGATTTTCATAATTAAGTGATTTTATGTTAAAATGATATTTCAAAGATACAATTAATTTACATTAAAACAACAATTACATAACATTAATTTAACATTAGATAGTTAGTTGTTTTATTATCAATTGGTTGTATTGTTTTTTAAAATCAATAGTTATGCTATAAATATCATTTTACTTTGGTAATACTTGTTTTATAAAGTGTGTAACGCTTTCTTAGTAAGTGTTTGTAATACTAAAATCAAAAGTCATTATGGTCTTAATTAGATTTTTTTTGTTTTATGCACAATAGATGTCAGCTATTTACAAAATATAAGCAATCTAATTATTACTTTTGCACTGTATATGTTAGTTTTTTTTATGAAGCTATTGCGTAAGAGTTTATGAACGATAACATCTACAAAAAAATAATAAATATAAAACTATGGATAGCATTTACATTTATATACTCGTTGCAGTAACAATTTTGGCTGTTGCCGATATCATTGTTGGTGTAAGTAACGACGCTATCAATTTTTTAAACTCAGCGATTGGCTCTAAAGCTATTCCGTTACGAACTATAATGATTGTGGCTAGTTTAGGAATCTTTATAGGAGCTGTTTATTCTAGTGGCTTAATGGAGGTTGCTAGAAAAGGGATATTTGTTCCCGGAGAGTTTTATTTTAATGAAATTATGATGATTTTTATAGCAGTTATGATTACCGATATACTGTTATTAGATTTTTTTAACACGCTAGGACTACCCACATCTACAACAGTATCTATTGTATTTAATTTGCTTGGAGCAGCAGTAGTCATGTCTTTAATAAAAATTGGAGCTACAGATAATCAATCTATTGCAGATTTAGGGAATTATATTAATACCAAAAAAGCGGTAGAAATTATTTTAGGGATTTTACTTTCTGTACTTATTGCCTTTACCGTTGGGGCTATAGCACAATACATTTCTCGACTTATATTTACTTTTGATTATGAGGATAAAATAAGAAAGTATGGTGCCGTATTTGGCGGCATTGCTTTAACAGCAATTACTTATTTTATTTTCCTAAAGGGTTTAAAAGGCACTCCGTATTATAATGATATGAAAGGGATCATAGAAGGTAACGAGGTAAGCTTAGTTTTGCTAAGTTTGGTTATTTGGACACTGTTTTCTTATGGATTTCAAAAAATAACGAAAAAAAGTATCTTGTTAATTATTATTATTGTGGGTACTTTTGGTTTAGCTTTAGCCTTTTCAGGGAACGACTTAGTCAATTTTATTGGAGTGCCAATGGCAGCATATCATTCGTTCGAGGCATGGTTGGCTTCTGGTGTAGACGCTTCTAATTTTTCTATGGAAATATTAAATAAAAAAGTCCCTGCAGAGCCTTTTTTATTATTCATAGCAGGTGCGATTATGGTTGCCACATTATGGTTTTCTAAAAAAGCAAAAACAGTAGCAGAAACAGAACTAAGTTTATCACGTCAAAATGAAACACACGAAAAATTTGAACCCAATATAATATCTAGAAGTGTTGTAAAAGGATTTTCGTCTGTTGCTAATCTCGTTGCTAATATGCTACCAAAATCAATTCATCAAAAAATTGATTATAGCTTCAAAAAATCCGATATAGTCCTTTCAAAAGATCAAAGTATTGATGCTCCTGCATTCGATATGATAAGAGCCTCTGTGAATTTAATGGTAGCAGGGGTGTTAATTTCAGTAGCAACATCTCAAGGACTTCCTTTATCTACTACTTATGTTACTTTTATGGTGGCTATGGGAACATCCTTTGCGGACCGTGCTTGGGGCAGAGAGAGTGCCGTATATAGAGTTGCTGGTGTTTTGAAGGTAATAGGAGGGTGGTTTTTTACAGCATTTGCTGCCTTTTTTGCCGCAGGTATCGTTGTTTATCTAATTAACTGGAACCCAAGAGCAATGATTCCTGTTTTACTATTAGTAACCGTAATATTACTTGTTAAAAACTATGTATCTCATAAAAATAAATCTAAAAAAGCAGTAGATGAAGATACCCTAACAGCCTCAGAAAGTAGCTCAATACAAGGCGTTATTCATGAAAGTGCCACCAATATAGCAAGCGTTGTAAAACGAGGTCATAAAATTTATACTAATGTTGTTAAAGGTTTAGCCAAGCAAGACTTGAACTTACTTAAAAAGAATAAAAAACAAGTAGTTAAACTATCTGATGAAGTTGATGAACTTCGTGATAATATTTTTTATTTTATTAAAAACCTAGACGAATCGAGTGTACATGCTAGTAATTTTTATATTAATATATTAGGATACTTGCAAGACATGACACAGTCTTTACAGTACATTTCTAAAGTAAGCTATAAGCATATTAATAATAATCATAAAAAACTAAGATTTAATCAAATTAAAGAATTAAAGCAAGTTGGAGAGGTTATAGAGAATCTGTTTGTGGATATAACAGAAACATTTAAACAGCAATCTTTTTATCGTATTGAAGACATTTTAAATTCAAAAGAGACTGCTAGTAATATGATTAAAGAAAAAATTCAGAAACAAGTTGAACGCACTCGTACAGAAGAAAATAGCCCTAAAAACACAACATTATATTTTAATTTACTTACAGAAACTAAAGATTTACTGAGTGCCACGGCAAACCTGATTGAAGAGTATCAAAACTCCCATGATAGTTCTGTGCAACCAGCAAAAATAGACGACACTAATTTGGAGAGCAATCTCTAAGTTTGGTATTTAAAATAGTTTAATTAAAGCAAAGTTTTGTAGACAATTCTCTTGTTTTGGTGTCGTATAACTGTAAGTATTTGAAGTATTTTATACTAAAACGATAGCTTAGCCTTTATAGTTTGAAGGCTAAGTGATGACCTTAATTTAATATAAAAATATCGAGATGAAATTTAACACAAAAACAATACATGGAGGGCAAGAACACGACCCTGCTTATGGTGCAGTAATGCCTCCTATTTACCAAACCTCTACTTATGCACAAAATACCCCTGGAGGGCATAAAGGTTATGAGTATTCTCGAACACACAACCCAACAAGACATGCCTTAGAAAAAGCATTTGCAAGCATAGAAAACGGAACTCATGGTTTAGCCTTTGGTTCTGGTTTGGCTGCGATAGACGCTGTTATGAAACTTCTAAAACCTGGAGACGAAGTAATTTCAACTAACGACTTGTACGGAGGGACTTACCGTTTGTTTACTAAAATATTTGAGGATTTTGGAATTAAATTTCATTTTATAGGAATGGAAAATTCTAAAAATATAACACAATACATCAATGCAAATACAAAATTAGTTTGGGTAGAGACTCCTACAAACCCTATGCTTAATATTATAGACATAAAGGGAATTGCCCAAATTACCAAAGCGCATAAGCTACTACTGGCTGTCGATAATACTTTTGCAACCCCATACTTACAGCGCCCTCTAGATCTAGGAGCGGATATTGTAATGCACTCTGCAACAAAATATATGGGAGGACATAGTGATGTGGTAATGGGCGCATTAGTTGTTAAGGACAACGCCATAGCAGAACGCCTTTATTTTATACAAAATGCAAGTGGAGCTGTTTGTGGCCCTCAAGATAGCTTCTTGGTTTTAAGAGGAATTAAAACACTACATGTAAGAATGCAAAGACACTGCGAAAACGGTAAGGCAGTAGCTCAGTTTTTAGCAAGCCACCCTAAGGTAGAACAAGTGTATTGGCCGGGCTTTGAGTCGCACCCTAACCATCATATTGCAAAGCAGCAAATGGATGATTTTGGGGGAATGCTTTCTTTTACCTCAAAAGGGAATGACTATGATGCCGCAATTAAAATCGTTGAAAAATTAAAAATATTTACTTTGGCAGAATCTCTAGGAGGAGTAGAGTCGCTTTCTGGCCACCCAGCAAGTATGACACACGCTAGCATACCAAAAGAAGAACGCGAAAAAACAGGTGTAGTAGACTCATTAATTAGATTAAGCGTTGGGATAGAAGATATTGACGACCTACTTGCAGACCTAAAACAAGCTATTGGTTAAGCCATTATAACGATTTAGTGCATGAGAGAGAGTCGTAGCGGATTTATCAACAGAAACTAGAACCTCTTAAAAACATCTAAATAGGTCTAGGCGTTTTTTGAGTATCCGCTTCTATTTTTTTATTTATTTGAAACGTAAGATTAGAGTATGCTACTAAAAGATTTTTAATACATTGTAGCAAGCTTTGTTTCGAATACTTATAATTTAGCAAGTCTTCTAGCTTAAAAAAAGCAGTTTCTAGCACCAATAACCTAACCGTAATTTGGTTTTCAGCCAAGTTGCTTGGAACCGTATTTTTTAAGTCTTCAAATAGCCCAATAATTGTATCATCGTTATCTGCAGCATTAAAAAATGATAAACGACTAGATTTTAACTTTTCTATTTCAGCAGTAATTTCTGGAAATCTTGGCCAGTTTGCTAAAGTTGTTTTAGCAATACTACTAAAAGCAAACTCCTTATAATCTATACGTTCAATATCCTTTTTGGTAACAGTAGGCTTAGTCAATACACTTGTTTGATTATTATTACTAGGCTCATTAGCGTTTTTGCAAGCCGTAGCAAATACAACTAATAGACACATAAAAACAATCTTATAATATAATTTAAGTAAACGCATGTTGTGTAAATAGATATAAACACAAATATATTGCTTAATTATTCTAGATTATAATTTAAGTTATTTTTTTAAAAAAAGCCTTTAAAAAACAGTATTTTTGACCCTCAATCATTTTTTAACCTCATGAGTACTACATCATTAATTATTGGCGCTAGTGGGCAGATAGGCACTGAGTTAACCAAAAAACTCAGAGCCACCTACGGAGAAAATAGTGTTATAGCTTCAGACATTAGAGACGATAACACTGCATTGGTAAATTCAGGCCCTTTTAAGCGTATGGATGCTATGGATTATAACGCAATAAAAGACTGCGTTACACAATATAATGTAGATACTGTGTACTTAATGGCAGCAATGCTAAGTGCTACAGGAGAGAAGTATCCCGAAAAAGCGTGGCATTTAAACATGACTAGCCTTTTTAATGTTTTAAACTTAGCAAAAGAAGGATTTATAAAAAAAATATTTTGGCCCTCTAGTATTGCTGTTTTTGGACCAACAACGCCAAGAGAGCAGACACCACAATACACTATTATGGAGCCCACAACCGTTTATGGTATTACAAAACAAGTAGGTGAGCGTTGGTGCGAATATTATTTTAATAACTATGGTGTAGATGTAAGGAGCATTAGGTATCCTGGTATTATTAGTTGGAAAACACTCCCTGGCGGAGGAACCACAGACTATGCTATAGACATTTACCATAAGGCATTAGAAACTGGTACATATGATTGTTTTTTAAAAGACAATACAGCGTTGCCTATGATGTTTATGGACGATGCTATTAATGCCACAGTAAATCTAATGGACGCTAAGCCGGAACAAGTAAAAATTAGATCCTCTTATAACTTAGCAGCAATAAGTTTTACTCCAAGTCAACTTGCTAAATCCATACAACAACACCTTCCCAACTTTACAATATCTTATACTCCAGATTTTAGACAACAAATTGCAGAGAGTTGGCCAAAAAGCATTAATGACGCCCAGGCTAGGTTAGACTGGGGGTGGAAACATAGTTTTGATATGCAAAGCATTACAAAAGAAATGCTTAGCCAATTGCAAAAAAAATATCAAGATTAGAACTTTTGAAATAATTTTAGAAAAACTAAGAGTTAACATTTCAAAAAATAAATTAATACTTTAGAAAAACAATAGTAACGGGGTGTGCTTTTTTAGCCTAATAAACATATTCTAACCTAATAACGTTGCTAAAAAAACAAACAACGACATGAGTGTTTCAAAATGGATTGGTGGAGCAATTGGATGGTCTTTTGGAGGCCCAATAGGAGCAATTATAGGCTTAGCAATAGGAAGTATAGTGGATTCGATGACTACAAAAAAACCACTATTAGGCGATAGACAAGCCCAATACGACCCTTATTATAAAAAATCGGCATACAATACAACAAGACCAAAACAACAGCAAACCCAATCTGGAGATTTTGAAGTAAGCCTACTCATTCTTGCCTCTATCGTAATTAAAGCCGATGGTAAACAAGACCAACGAGAACTAGATTTTGTGCGTCGACAGTTTCTAAGTATGTATGGTAAAGAACGAGCTAATAGAGCCTTTAGGCTATTTAAAGGGATTAACCAACAAAAAAATATATCCACTCGCCAAGTGTGCTTGCAAATACGACAAATGATGGATCATCCAGCTCGGTTGCAATTAATACACTTTTTATTTGGTATTGCAAAAGCAGACGAAATTGTTACAGACGATGAGGTAAAATTGATAGCCACCATATCTGGTTACCTAGGAATTAGTTTACTCGATTTTGAAAGTATAAAAAGTATGTTTTATGACAGTACAGAAAATGCATACAAAATTCTAGAAATTGATCATAATGCGACCAACGATGAGATAAAAAAAGCGTACCGAAAAATGGCAAAAAAATACCATCCGGACAAAGTTATCCATTTAGGAAAAGAACATCAAAAAGGAGCAGAACAAAAATTTAGACAAGTACAAACTGCTTACGAAAAACTACAAAAAGAACGGAGGTTTTAAAATAAATTCAACAGCTTACCATAAACATAAACTATAAGTATTTTATCACTATTTTTGTGGCGTTAAAATTGATAACGTATGGATGCATAT
Source organism: uncultured Flavobacteriaceae bacterium (assembly GCA_938011315.1). Lineage (GTDB taxonomy): Bacteria > Bacteroidota > Bacteroidia > Flavobacteriales > Flavobacteriaceae > AU392. Next base: position 68,117 of record CALLUG010000022.1, on the reverse strand, counting down.
ATATTTCCAGGGCAAGGCGCACAATTTTCTGGAATGGGTTTAGACTTATACGAGAACTCTCCCTTAGCTCAAGAGCTTTTTGAACAAGCAAACGACATTCTTAACTTTCATATTACAGATGTTATGTTTGAAGGTTCTGCCGAAGCCTTAAAAGAAACAAAAGTAACACAGCCTGCTATTTTTTTACATTCCGTTATTTTGGCAAAAACCTTAGGAGAAGCTTTTAAGCCTAACATGGTAGCAGGACACTCCCTTGGTGAGTTTTCAGCTTTAGTTGCTAACGATGTGTTAACGTTTGAAGACGGATTACAATTAGTGTCAAAACGAGCCTTAGCTATGCAAAAAGCATGTAAAATGCAACCTAGTACTATGGCTGCCGTTTTGGGCTTAGATGATATTGTTGTAGAGGAAATTTGCAAATCTACCAACGGTGTAGTCGTTGCTGCAAATTACAACTGCCCAGGGCAATTAGTTATTTCTGGAGAAATAGAAGCTGTTAATGCCGCTTGCGAAACGCTTAAAGCACAAGGCGCACGCCGTGCTTTAGTACTGCCCGTTGGTGGTGCATTTCATTCACCACTAATGAATCCAGCACGAGAAGAACTAGCTTCTGCTATAGAGGATACTACATTTAGTAAGCCAAAATGCCCTATTTATCAAAACGTAACGGCCGCTGCTATTACAGATCAAAAAGAGATTAAAGCAAACTTAATTTCTCAGTTAACCGCCCCTGTGCGATGGACACAATCTGTACAGCAAATGGTAGCCGATGGAGCAACACATTTTACAGAATTTGGTCCAGGAAAAGTACTGCAGGGCTTAGTAAAAAAAATACACAAACAAGCCGAAACGACCTCTGCAATTTTTACAAAAGTATCACAGTAATGAAACGAACTCATAATGCCTACATTATTAGTCTTATTGTACTTAATATACTTATCGATCAAGTAAGTAAAATAATAGTTAGAGCAAATATTACATTTCGTGAAGAGATTCAACTCATTGGAGAGTTGTTTATTTTAACTAATGTCGAAAACAAAGGCGCATTTCTTGGTATGGGAAGCGATTTAAGTCCAACGCTAAGAGTCCTATTACTACTCTTCCTGCCTGTTGTTGTATTAGGTTTAGTAACTTACTATGTTTTTAAAGAAAAAACCATAGACAAATGGATCACAACGGCATTTACGTTTATTATAGGCGGAGGTATTGCAAATGTATTTGATCGATTTGCCTATGGTTCTGTTACCGATTTTTTACACATCGATTTTGGAGGAGTATTTAAAACAGGGATTTTTAATATAGCTGATGTGTCTGTAACTACAGGAATGATAATGCTTTTAGTGAGCAATTTTGCAACCAAAAAACATCTAAAAAAAGAAAACTGATAGAGCTTTAACGTATTGTAATATTTTAAATACAATTTGCATTACGTTCAAGAAATATTGAAGACATCCTGTCTAAAAATTCTATTAAGTTATTAAAAATCATCATATTTGTAAAAAAAACACTAATAATGTTTAAGAAAAATCAAACCTTAGGGGAATTTATTATAGAACATCAATCATCGTTCAAATACACTTCTGGAGAATTATCTAGGTTAATAAACTCCATACGGTTAGCTGCCAAAGTTGTTAATCATGAAGTTAATAAAGCAGGATTAGTAGACATTATTGGAGCCGCAGGCGATACTAATATCCAAGGAGAAGATCAACAAAAACTAGATGTATATGCCAACCAAAAATTTATTCAAACCCTAACAAACCGAAATATTGTTTGTGGTATAGCGAGTGAGGAAGAGGATGATTTTATTAGTATTAATAGTCAAGATGAAAATAATCAAAACAGATATGTTGTTTTAATCGACCCCCTAGATGGTTCTTCTAACATAGATGTAAATGTCTCTGTCGGAACTATTTTTTCAATTTACAGGCGGGTAACACCAGTGGGTTCGCCAGTAACTGTAGACGATTTTTTGCAAAAAGGAAATCAACAAGTTGCTTCAGGCTATATTGTTTATGGCACCTCCACCATGATTGTTTATACTACCGGCGACGGCGTTAATGGCTTTACACTAAACCCAGCAATCGGGACATTTTATTTGTCACACCCTAACATGCAGTTTCCTGAAAACGGACGTATTTATTCTGTAAATGAAGGTAATTATGTGCAATTTCCTCAGGGTATAAAAAATTATATTAAGTATTGTCAAAAGGAAGAAGGTGATCGCCCTTACACATCGCGTTACATTGGGTCTTTAGTATCAGATTTTCATCGCAATATAATTAAAGGTGGAATTTATTTGTATCCTAAAAACGCGAAAAATCCTAACGGAAAGTTACGCTTACTCTACGAATGTAATCCTATGGCATTTTTGGCCGAACAGGCTAATGGTAAGGCTAGCGATGGCTTTACAAGAATTTTAGACATACAACCAAAAGAACTTCATCAACGCGTACCATTTGTTTGCGGAAGTAAAAATATGGTCGATACCTTAGAGCAATTTATGAAATTGGCATTATAATTGCAAAATGTAATATAAATTAACTATATTTAACCATACTTTAACCCAAGCAGTGATGACTAAGAATAAAACGATTTCTAAAACAGAAACAATTAATGGTATTACAATGAATAACCCCTCTAAAATAGACGCCATTAAGCAACTAATATTCGGAGATAATATTGAGCAATACGACTCCGAATTTCAAGCGCTAAAAGAAGATATTTTAAACAAAAAGAAAGACTTACTTGAAGTTATAGAGAGTGTTAGTACAGAGCTGCACCAAAGTATAGATAATTTAAGTACCGACATTAATATTAGAATTACAGACTTAGAAGACTCATTAACCGATAAAATAGACGAGAGAATAAAAGATAAAGTAAACGACTTAGACAACAAAAAACTAGACAAAAAAGTTTTAGGTCAATTACTAGTAACTTTAGGAGAAAAAATAAGCAATAAATAACGGTTATTTGTAATACACGCCTATGAATAATGAAGACAAATTAGATATTCTGAAAAACATCTTACTAACAGATGAGAGAGAATATGTGTCTTCTATAGAGAATAAAATAAAAACACTTGAAAAAGTAATAAAAGAAAGAGAACAACTCTCTGAAGAAGTAGATCATGTTGTAAATGAAAAACTAGATACTTTTGTTGAAGAAATTCCTAAAAATTTTGGCCCTTCTATTGTTGCAGCCTTAGAAGCAGAAATTAAAAAATCACAAGACACCGTTATAGAAACCTTATATCCCATTATGGGTAAAATGATAAAGCGGTATGTTAAAAGTGAGATGCAAATAATGCTAGATAAAATCAATTCTAAATTAACTAACACATTTTCCTTTGGCAAACAAAAATCAAAAGCAAATCAAAAAGGCGTAAGTGACGCAGAACTCGCTATAAGAGAACACATAAAACCCATAATAGAACAGATTATGGTTATTGAAAAAAATTCTGGAATTTTAATTTCAAAATATTCAAAAACACATAACATAGAAGAAGAAGTGGTAGCAGGAATGCTAACCGCAATAAAAAGCTTTGTGGAAGATGCTTTTCATAAAGAAAATCAAGACTTACAATCTATAGAGTACGACACTTACCATATTCATGTCCAAAATTTTTCATCTTACTACATTGCTGTTGTTATTTCTGGACCTTATAATCAATCTTTTAAAAGTAAATTAGAAGACAAATTACTAGACTTTGCTCAAAATATAATTAATGAAACAGATCTTTCTAATCATAAAACATTTACAAAAAAGATAGAACGTTATTTTTTTTAAAGATGATTTAACAATATAAGATTCACAATTAAGATTAAAGCGAGTAAAGCCTAGTTTAATTTAGTTAAGCCATCATGCCCATATCATCTGCTGAGCGCCCATAACTAGCAGGAACCGTTGCTTCATTCATTCGTAAATATACACCAAGTTGAGCTCTATGATGTACTATATGGCTCATTACTAAGGTTCGTAATACCGCTGTTCTTGGCATTGTAAAATATGTTTGCGATCCGTTTTTAAGAGACCAATTTGCTGTCATTTTATCATTGGTAGTGTTTTGTAAAGCCTGCCTTGCAGTAGTTACATTTTTATCAAACGCATTAATAATGTCTTGTTTAGAACTTAAATTTGAAGGGCTGAAACCTTCTGTTGCAAAATCTAGCTCCTCTTGTTCTAAAGTAACATTAACCCATTTTGGAATATCAGCAATATGATTAGCAAGATCTTGAGTACTCATAGATTTTTCGTGGGGCTTGAAGGCAAAAAAATCATCCGATAAGTTATTTAAGATATGCCTTGTTGTAGTCATTTCTTGTTCAAACTCAGGAAGTAAAATATCGTTTAGGTTCATAATTATAGTTGTTAAAATTATTAAAATATTAAATATATAACATACACTTCAAAAATAACGTTAAATAAACGGTAATTAACACATTTGTTTTTTTTGAATAAGTTACGAAAATGACATAATGTATATCTGTTATTTTGTATGATGCGCTTATAAGCGTAAATTTGCCTTATTGCAAGTATAGTCTTAACAAAAAAGCTATATGTTGTTAAACTTAGTTGCTAAAGAAAGTAAAATGATAAAAACCGATATATTAATAATTGGAGCAGGCCCAACAGGATTATTTACTGTTTTTGAAGCAGGCTTATTAAAACTAAAATGTCATTTAATTGATGCCCTACCCCAAGCTGGCGGCCAATGTTCTGAGATATACCCTAAAAAGCCTATTTATGATATCCCAGGATTTCCAGAAATTTTAGCAGGAGACTTAACGCGCAATTTGTTAGAGCAAGGCAAACAGTTTGAACCAGGATTTACACTTGGCGAACGTGCCGAAACGATACAAAAACAAAACGACGGTACTTTTATTGTTACCACCAATAAAGGAACAAAGCATCATGCACCTGTAGTTGCAATAGCAGGTGGATTAGGTAGCTTTGAACCTCGGAAACCTCAGTTAAATGACTTGCAAAAGTATGAGGATAATGGGGTGGCGTATTTTATAAAAAATCCAGAAATTTATAAAAACAAAAAAGTAGCCATTGCTGGTGGTGGAGATTCTGCTTTAGACTGGGCTATTTTTTTAACAAATATTGCTTCCCAAGTAACCTTAATACATCGAAGACATGAGTTTAGAGGTGCTTTAGACTCTGTAGAAAAAGTACAAGAATTAAAAACACAAGGTAAAATTAACCTTATTACGCCTGCTGAGGTTGTAGGCCTTAAAGGCAAACAAAGCTTAGAGGGTATTATTATAGAAAAAAATAACGAAACATCGTTGCTGCAAGTTGACAACTTTTTGCCACTGTTTGGATTATCTCCAAAATTAGGTCCAATTGCTAATTGGGGGTTAGATATAGAAAAAAACGCTATTAAGGTAGACAATACACTAGACTACCAAACTAATATTCCAGGAGTTTTTGCCATCGGTGATGTAAATACATATCCAGGAAAATTAAAACTTATTCTTTGTGGATTTCACGAAGCTACTTTAATGTGTCAAGCCGCTTATAAAATTATTAACCCAGGAAAAAAATATGTTTTAAAATATACCACAGTTAGCGGAGTTGATGGTTTTGATGGCACACGTAAACAAGCACCTAAAGCTGTTGTAAAAGCAATCGAATAGGAAAACTAAGTTAAAAATGAGTGATGTAAAAATAAAAATAACCGACCGAAACGGAAAGACCCATAGTATAAATGCACCAACAGATATGGGGATGAACCTTATGGAGGTAATCCGATCGTTTGAGCTAGCTCCAGAGGGCACTATTGGAGTGTGTGGAGGGATGGTAATGTGTGCATCTTGTCAATGCTATATTATATCCAATCACAAACTTGAGCCAATGGACGATGAAGAAGAGGCTATGCTATCTGAAGCATTTAATGTTAAAGAAAAGAGTAGATTGAGTTGCCAAATACCAATCACAGCAGACCTAGAAGGATTAGAACTAAAAATTGCACCAGAAGTGTAGTTAAAAGCATGTTTTTTTTAGATTAATAGCACTCTAAGCAAAACTTATTATCGGTTTAACCGCAATCATAAATATTCTTCTATTTTTGCGCCCATGTTTTGTTGTTTACTCCCTAAGTTTATCAAAAAGTACATCTGCTATAGCGTTTTAATAGTTTTTGGTTTTAGTTTTTCTCAAGAAAAACAAAAATCATCCTTTATAGACGTTAATTACTTTAAGGGTACTATAGCGTTGCACGACGATAGTATTTTACGCCTAATTACTGGTCAGCCAGAAGGCACAATTATTGGGTGGAACAAAAAGACTTTTGGAGAAAAACTTTGGCAACAACGTTACAACTATCCAGATTATGGTGTTTCCTTTAGCTTTCAAAATTTAAAAAATCCAACACTCGGAAACAACTATGCACTATATGCACATTATAACTTTTATTTTTTTAAACGTCACTTACTCTTTAGGATAGGGCAAGGGTTAGCCTATACTACCAATCCATTTAATAAAATAAACAACCCGAACAATGTAGCATTTGGTTCCGATATTTTAAGCAGCACTTATATTTTATTAAATTACAAAAAAGAACGTATTTTTAATGTATTTGGAATACAAGCAGGACTTTCTTTAATTCACTATTCCAATGCTAATGTAAGAGCCCCTAATGGGAGTACAAACACCCTAGCACTTAATGTTGGTCTTACGTATAACTTAGATAGCCAAGACAAAGAATATATAAAAGATGATAAGGCTAAAGAAAAGTATAGAGAGCCCATAAAATATAATTTTGCATTTAGAAGCGGCGTTAATGAAAGTGATATTATAGGTAGTGGTCAATTTCCATTTTATATTTTATCGGCGTATGCAGACAAACGACTTTCGCATAAAAGCGCAGTTCAATTTGGAGTTGATGCCTTTTTTTCCAAATTTTTGGAAGAACTTATTTTGTTTGAAGGCACAGCCTTTCCAGAAAGAAATCAAGATCCTAATGCCGATTATAAACGCGTTGGCTTATTTGTAGGTCACGAATTATTTATAAACAAACTATCCATTGTAACACAATTAGGATATTATGTATATTACCCATTCGATTTTGAAAGTCGAACTTACATACGAGTAGGCTTTAAACATTACTTTGGAAAAAAAATATTTGGCGCAGTAACCTTAAAAGCCCACGGTGCAAGAGCAGAGGCTGTTGAGTTTGGCGTTGGAATTAGATTATAAATACAATGAAAAAAATACAATACAGCATTTTAATACTGCTAAGTTTTGCTTGTAATAGCGAAGATGCTAACGACTGTTTTCAAACTTCTGGAACGATAATACAGCAACGCTTTGATGTAATTCCTTTTAGTAGAATTTTGGTTAATCGCGATGTAGAACTTGTCTTAACAGAAGGTCCAAACTTTGAGGTGCTAATAGAGACAGGAGAAAACTTACTAAACGATGTTGAGGTTACTGTACAGGATAATCAACTACAGCTTACAGATAATAATACCTGTAACTTTGTGAGAGATTTTGGATTAACTAGAGCTTTTGTAACAGCACCAAATATTACAGAAATACGAAGCTCAACACAGTTTGATATTTCATCGAATGGAATTTTAAATTATGAAAACATAAGCTTATTATCAGAAGATTTTAACGCTCCAGGGAGTTTTACAGTAGGCGATTTTAGACTTCAAATTAATTCAAGTAATCTAATAGTAGTTTCTAATGGAAGTTCCTTTTTCTTTATTGAAGGAATGGTAAATGCGCTTAATGTTAACTTTGTAGGCGGGTCAAGCAGGTTTGAAGGGCGAAACTTAGTAGCAGAGGATGTAAGTGTATTTCATCGTGCTAGTAATGATATTGTTATAAACCCTCAAGCCTCTGTAACAGGTAGTATTGTAAACGTAGGCGATGTTATATTAGTTAACACTCCACCTTTTGTTGAAGTAGAAGAGCGTTTTAGAGGGCGATTAATTTTTGAATAAGCTCACTCTGTAGTTAATTCCCTAAATAAGGTTTCTAAACTCGTGTTTTTTTGGTTAAGTTGTAGTATTTTTAATTGATTATCGTGGGCAAAATCAAAAACATAAGAGCGCATATCCTTAGTTGCGGAGAAAGTAATTTCATAAACAAAACCATAAGTGTTTTTTACCGCTGTAGCCTTGGGTAACCGTCTTAAAAAAGCTTCCTCTACGCGGTAATCAAACTCTACAATAACTGTTTGGGCATTACCTTCACGTAATTTTTGTAGGTTTTTATCGGCAACAATTTCACCTTTATTAATAATAATTACACGATCGCACACTGCTTCAACCTCTTGCATAATATGTGTTGATAGGAGTACCGTTTTTTCTTTACCTATAGTTTTTATAAGTGCTCTAATATCTACCAACTGGTTAGGATCTAAGCCTGTTGTAGGTTCGTCCAAAATTAAAACATCAGGATTGTGCAGTAAGGCATTAGCCAAGCCTACTCGCTGACGATAGCCTTTAGAGAGTTGATCAATTTTTTTATGAGCCTCTGGGGCTAAACCTGTAAGCGTAATAACCTCCTCTATGCGTTGTTTTTCTACGCCATAAATGTTTGCATTAAATTGCAGATACTCTCTAACATACATTTCTGGATATAAAGGGTTGTGCTCTGGCAAATACCCAACGCTTTTTTGAACCGCTTTGGCTTGGGTTAGGATATTAAAGCCGTTTACCTCTGCATGGCCCTCATTAGCACTAACATAAGTTGTTAAAATTTTCATCATTGTAGATTTCCCAGCACCATTAGGGCCTAAAAACCCAACGACCTCTGGTGTTTCAATCTTAAAAGATACCTTATTAAGTGCTTTTTGGGTGTCGTAAGTTTTACTAATATTTTCTACATTAATAGACATATTTATGCTTGTTTTGGTAAAAATAAGAATTTAAAATTTGTATATAACTAAAAAAAAGGCTGTAATATTTTATTTTTTCAATTTATTAATTACCTTAGCAACACTATGCAAAACATGCAAATGATGTACCATAAATGGCTTATGCTCTTTTTGCTAAAAAGAGTATGAGATGCTGTGGTATTAATTTTTTAAGTTATTAATTTACAAAAAGTCTCGGTAATCTTGTCGAGACTTTTTTACATTATGTACAAATTACAATTAGCAGAATTAAAAATATGATACCAACAGCAGATAGGTTACTTACTATTGATGAATATTATTTTTCTAAAAAGCTAAAAGAAGTTAACCTATTAAAAACTCAAGGTAAGCCTATTATTAATCTAGCCATTGGGAGTCCAGATTTACAACCCCCTCAAGAGGTCGTTACAGCACTTACACAAAGTTTAAGCCATACAAATGCTCACAAATATCAACCTTATCAAGGTCGCTTAGAGCTTAGGGAAGCAATGGCGAAGTTTTATAAAACTAAATTTGGGGTTAGCTTAAACCCCGAGACAGAAATATTACCCTTAATGGGCAGTAAAGAAGGGGTTATGCACATTTCTATGACGTATCTTAACCAGGGCGATGAGGTACTTATTCCTAACCCTGGATACCCTACATACACCGCCATTAGTAAATTGGTAGGGGCTACCCCACGCTATTATAACCTAGATAAGCACAATAATTGGTTGCCAAATTTAAAACGACTAGAAGCTACAGACTTAAGCAAGGTAAAGCTAATGTGGGTTAATTATCCTCATATGCCAACAGGAGCAACAGCAACACAGCAGTTTTTTGAAACTTTAATTGCTTTTGCTAAGCAGTACGGTATTTTAATCGTAAATGATAACCCTTATGGTTTGATATTAAATAATTCTCCATTAAGTATTTTAAAAGTACGCGGTGCAAAAGAGTTATGTTTAGAACTAAATTCGTTAAGCAAAACCTTTAATATGGCAGGCTGGCGCGTAGGAATGCTTTTAGGTAATCAAGACTATATTGCTAACATCCTAAACGTAAAAAGTAATATCGACTCAGGAATGTTTTATAGCATTCAAGAAGGGGCCATTAAAGCTTTGGAATGTTCCTCACAATGGTACTTAAATCTAAACGACATATATAAACAAAGAAAACAACTCGTGTGGCAGTTATTAGATACTCTAAAATGCACTTATAATACAAATACAGTAGGCTTATTTGTTTGGGCAAAATTACCTAATGCAATGGAGTCGTCCAAAAAATTTGTAAACACTATTCTTAGAGATTATAATATCTTTATTGCACCAGGCGAAATTTTTGGAACTAATGGCGAAGGCTATATAAGAGTGTCTCTATGTGCTAGCACAGAAGATATAAAAGCAGCGATACTGCGAATAACAAAAAAAGAATAAAACCTGTATAAGTTATTTATAATGTAAAGTAACGACTACAAAAACCTTGCTCCTTAAAAAAGAGTAATAAACTATTGAAATGAAAAACGACAAACAATTAGGAACTTGGTTAACTAACTTTAAGCTAGATCACCCATTAGTTATTGCAGGGCCCTGTAGTGCCGAAACAGAAGCACAAGTATTACAAATAGCACATCAACTTAAAAATACTGATGCCACCGTATTACGTGCAGGAATATGGAAACCACGAACACGCCCAGGTAACTTTGAAGGCGTAGGAGCCTTAGGTTTAAAATGGTTGCAAAAAGCAAAACAAGAAACAGGAATGCTAACGGCAACAGAAGTTGCAAGCCCCAACCACGTAGACTTAGCCTTACAGCATGATATTGATGTTTTATGGATTGGTGCAAGAACCACAGTAAGCCCTTTTATTGTTCAAGATATTGCAAACGCACTTAAAGGAACCGATAAAATAGTGTTAATAAAAAACCCTGTCAATCCAGATTTGGCTTTATGGCTAGGAGCAGTAGAACGTTTTTATACCGCAGATATAAAAAAAATAGGGGTGATACATAGAGGGTTTTCAACTTACGAAAAAACAAGATATCGTAACAACCCAGAATGGCAAATTGCTATCGATTTGCAAAATCGTTTCCCAGATTTACCTCTCATTTTAGACCCCTCACACATTGCAGGACGACGTGATATTATTTTTGATCTTTGCCAAACCGCATTAGATTTAAATTACGATGGCCTAATGATAGAAACTCACCACGACCCCGACAACGCCTGGAGTGATGCAGCACAGCAAATCAAACCAAAAACTCTAATTAAGTTTATGGAAGATTTAAAGATTAGAAAGCAAACTGACCACGAAATAGACTTTAAAAATAAACTAAATACACTTCGAACACAAATAGACGTTATAGACCACCAGCTAATAGAGGTTTTGGGTAAACGTATGGAAATTGCAGATCATATAGGAAGCCTAAAAAAGACTAAAAATGTTGCTGTTTTACAGGCTAAGCGTTGGAACGAGATTTTAGGAAAAATGATCCTTCAAGGTGAAAGCAAAAACCTGAGCGAAGAGTTTATTCTTCGTGTTTTTAAAGCTATACATCAAGAGTCTATAAGTCATCAAGAAAAAATCATAAGAAACTGATTGTCAATTTATTAAAAAGCGTAATGCTTTTTTAAGCCTCAAGGTTGTATTTATTGTTCTAATTTAGAATTTACTTTGTTAGACTTTAAATTAACATCAATAATTTCTGAAATTAAGTTTCCTTTTTCGGTATAACCCTCAATAAATAGCTTAACATTAGAATAGTCTTTATTAGGAATTTTAAAGTTAATATTTCCTTTATCGTTCGATTGTATTTCAGGAAACCACCAAACGGTTCCAAAATGATTATAATCTCTACTAATGTAGGAATTATATAGAGGCTGATAAAAAGCTTTAGTTTTATTGAAAGCATTAAGAATGCTAAAGCGTTTTGTGTTTTGTAAAGATTTAGCAACAGGAAGTTTGTCCTTTAGAAATATAGCGACTACAGGAGGTTTGCCTTCAGGCAATCTTCTAGTGGGTGGCTTTCCCGGTGTGTAATATATTTCATCAATATATTTCATAGGTATTGCATGATGTGCTGAGGGATAGTATGGTTGTCCATTTACAGTGCTACTCCGAAAACTATTATCATCTTCGATATCAAGACCTTGAGCAACCGATTGAATAAAATTTCTTATTGTATCGTAACCATAGTAACTAGAGTCTATTTTTGCTGAAAGAAAATTAGGGAATAATTTTTCTCTTTTTAATTTTTTTGCTGTTATCACAACTTGATCTAATTTTTCGGGAGTAGCAGTTTCATCTATTTTTTCGTAAAAATCAATTATGTTATTGTTAATGTGCGTATCATTAATAGTTGCTATAAGGGGAAATACAAATCTTTGATTTTTAGTTTTAATTCTGTATTGAAATCCAGCAGATACCGCTTTCCCTTTTTTATTGATAAGTGTTAAACCAAATTCATTTCCTGTTGTAAGTTTTAAATTATCAAAAATAAATTCGTTGTTTTGGTCGGCATCTACTAGTTTTAAATTATTTTCATTAGAAAAAAATAAAACTTTAAGATTTTTATTTTTTGGTTGGTTGTGCACTATTTTTCCAGAAATACTATAACCATAAATATTGTCTTGATTGGTATCATCCTTTATTAAAAATTCCCATTTATATTTACTCCATCCTTGAGTAAGCATAAGTAAATCCATATCATATTTTACCTTTGGGCTTATGTTTTGAAAGTAGTAGTTTGAATTTTCAATATGTCCTTTAATATAAGGTTTTAGTAAAAATGAATTATAAATTGTTTCTCTATTGTTATTTGCAATGGTTTGCTTGGGTAAAATAGAGATGCTATAATTCCCTTTAAGGGTTTTGTTGTTTTTTAAGGAAAGATTAAATTCAATTGAATCTTCTGTTTTTAAAAGATTTGAGTTAGCAAATTGAATATTATTAAGATTCTTATAAACAAACAATTGCCTTTCTATTGTCGGGATTTGATGATTTAGCAGTGTTACAGTATTAACCCCAGGAAAAAGTACATTATAAGGGAGCGCTATATTATATTGAAAAGTGTTCTCTTTTGGTTCTATAGCAATTTCTCTTAGTTGATTATCTTTTCTGATAACTAAATTCCATTTTTCTTTAAGAGCCAATACAGAGCTGTCTAAATTTGTGTTTATCGTTAATAGAACCTGATTTTTTTTGTAATTATGATTAATATTCATAACAATACCTTTGTCTTTAGCTTTTGGCAATTTTTGTTTAAAAGACTTTTCGTTTATTTGAATTTTCACAAAGTAGCTTTTGTTTGCGTTAGGAACAAAGGAAAATTTGCCATGACCAAAATCATTATTATGAATATTAGTAATAACTTTATTCTCTTCATCAACCAATACCATAGTATGGGGTATTACAGAAAAACCATTTTGATCGAGTGTCTTTACGCCACAAGTATTCAAAATTCCATTAACTAAATGTCCTCCTTCGGGAAGTACTTGAATGTCGTACTTTACATTTTTAAATACGGTATTTTTATTAAATACGGTTTCGGATAGGTTTAAAATTTGTATTTCTTTATTAAATGATTCGTCAAAGCGATGTGTATTCATTTCCGGAATAAATGCGCGTATATAATAATTACCAGAACGAATAGTGTCGTTAAGTTTAAAATGACCGTGAGACTTACCTTGTATAAATGGAATTACCTTATTACCAATCTTTTTTCTTTCTTGGTTAAATAATTCAACGTTTAGGTGATGATTGCTAGTCGATATAATATTTTTATTTCTATCATAAATATAAGCTCTAAACCAAATATTTTCACCGGTAATATAAGTTGTCTTATTTAAGTGCAAATGTATAGATTTGTTTGATACTGTAAATTTGCTGGGCTTTGACTCTAAGGAGTAGTCTTTAGATTGAAATGCAAAAGAAATTGTGACTAAGCTACTATATAAAAGAAAAGAAAAGAAAAACTTTAAAGTCATAAATCATAGTTTTTATATTATGATATATAAAAATAATAATCTTACCCTTGAAAATGAAATTTAATGAAAATTTAATTTAAAAACAAATAATTATGGTTGTTAATACCAATTGTTATATAAAATGCGCTATAAATAATTTTTAATACAGTGTGTTTAGATGACATAGAGAACCTAAGCATAGCCTTAATTACGTTTAGGTTATAGTGATATATAGAGCAATAGAAACGAATTATACGGCTTATTTTAAGTGATAATTGGTGTTATCTATTCATGCTTTTTATTTCCATCAAAAAGTCATCTATATCTACCCCTTCATTTACTAAATCGAGCGCTTTATTTACAATATGCTTTACGTTTTCTGGATTAAAACCTAAGCCTATTCCTATTTTTTGTAATAGCAAAACCTGCTCTTCATCTCTAATATGGTCTGCATAAACCATACGTACAAGGTCGTATAAACGCTCTAAACGACGATTGTAAGAGGTAGGTGGATTAATGCTGTGAGAATTATAATCTTTTAAAATTTGCTCATAATCTGCTTCGCTAATACCTAAGTTTCTAGCCAAGCGATCTAAAAACGCTTTTTCCTCATCTGTAATTACACAGTCTTGCATTGCAACTCTAACAATTGATGCAAAATGATCTTCATTACGTTTTTTAAACGCACTATCAAATAAATCTGAAATGGACATATGGTATGTATATTTTGGAATTGCAAATATAGATAAACTTCTATTTTTTTAAAATTAATACCAATTGTTATTTAAAATGAGCTATAACTAATTTGGAATATATTTTGTATAGGCGCAACAGAAACGGATTGTACAGCTCATTTTGAGTCATAGTTGGTATAATATAAATTTCTTTTTAACCTTAATTATGAGGTTTCTACAAAAAAATTATTTCCCTTTAAAATAGAACGTAATGGAACCGAGCTGTGATTTTCTTGATGTGTCTATGCTAAAGGTTGCTGTTTTGGCGTACTCTAAAGCGTGATCAATCATGCAGCCATCTGTTGAGGTTGAGGCAGTATTGTAAGAAGCATCGGTAACGATGCCATTATTGTTTACGACAATATTTACAATAATTTCACCTTCTTTTTCGCATAAATAAACGGGTGGTGAAATGCTTATTTTACTACGATTTGTTAAAGAATAACTTACGGAGCTATTGCTGTTTGTGTTAGTTTCTGTTGTACGTTTTTTTTTACTAATAAGATTATTAATGGCGTTAAAAGTGCTGTTCTCTTGTGTGCTAACACTATTTTGATTTGAAGGACTAATTGTATTATTTTCTGTGTTTTTTGCTTGTTCTTGGGTTGAGTTTTCAAGATTTTCAAATGTTTCATTAACTTTCTTACTGTTTATAGCGCTAGATGGTTTAGAAGTATTATAAGCTTTATTAGTACTAGAACTTAGTAACTTATCGAGACTTTTAATAATGTCTTTTAGCTCTTTTTTAGCATCTTGTTTATCTAAAGCTTCTGGGGTTAACTCATAGAAGGTTTCTGCAATAAGCGCTCTTTTTTTATTAATATGTATTGTGAAACCTAAAAAAACGATTAATGATACTACAATTGTGGTAACAATTAAAGCGCTGTAGGTATTACGATGAAAGGCCATTTTGTAAAACTCTAAAAATTATGTAGCGTTAGATTTTACCGCTGATAACTTGGATATAAAACGATTAACAGATAGAGCATTACAAACGTTAAATTCGCCAATTCTTGTTCGGCGTAGTGCCGATAGATGAGCTCCAGACTGTAGTGCTTTACCAAAGTCGTTTGCCAAAGATCGGATATAGGTTCCTTTACTGCAGACTACTCTAAAACATACTTCGACTCCTTTAATTTGCGTGATTTCAAATTCTGAAATGTGTATTGTACGAGGTTTAATATCTACATTAGCCCCAGCTCTAGCGTATTCGTACAGGCGTTTTCCATCCTTTTTTAGTGCTGAAAATATAGGAGGATATTGTTGCAATTGTCCTACAAATTGTTGTGTTGTGCTGTTAATGTTATCTTTTGTAATATGTGCTGTAGCGTAGGTTGCGTCAATTTCGGTTTCTAAATCGTAAGAGGGTGTCGTGCTTCCTAAAATAAACGTCCCAGTATACTCCTTTAGTTGTCCTTGAAAATGATCTATTTGTTTCGTCATTTTTCCTGTACAAATAATAAGCAATCCAGAGGCTAGGGGGTCTAGAGTCCCTGCATGACCAACTTTTATTTTTTTTATATTGAGGGCATTTTTAATTTCCCAGCGAAGTTTATTTACAACTTGAAAAGACGTCCAATGTAATGGCTTATCAATTAGCAAAACTTTTCCAGATATGTAATCGTTTTCGGTAATCATACTTAGTTCCTCAATGAAAACAGAATTGCTATAACTCCTATAATAATGCAATAAATGGCAAAATAAAAAAGTTTACTTTTTTTTACCAAAGCAATCATCCACGTACAAGCAAATAAGCCTGTAATAAATGCTGTTATAAAGCCTACTGATAGGCTTGTTAAGTGATCAACACTATAAGTCAATTCACCACCAAGAAAGTCTTTCGCTATTTTGCCAAAAATAAGAGGAATTACCATTAAAAATGAAAAACGAGCAGCTTTACTTTTGTCATTCCCTAAAAGGACAGATGTCGATATTGTAGCTCCAGAGCGTGAAACTCCCGGGAGAATAGCAATAGCTTGTGCAATTCCAATAATAAACGCATTTTTGTACGACACATCTTTATTCGTGTTTTTTGACTTGTCTGCTAAAAATAGCAAAACGGCTGTGACAATAAGCATACAGCCAACAAGTAAAATATGATTGCCAAAGAGTGCCTCTAATTGCGCTTCAAAAAGTAAACCTATAATTACGGCTGGTAGCATAGATAGTGCAATTTTACTTATAAATTGTAAATCTTGATTCCATTTAAAGCGCAAAACACTTTTAAGAATTTCTGCAATATCTTTTCTGAAAATAACAATGGTACTAAGTGCAGTTGCAAAATGTAAGACGACGGTAAATAATAAACGTTCTTGCGGTATAGATGCATCGTTAAGAAGCGCTTTGCCAAGTTCAAGATGACCACTGGACGATACTGGAAGAAATTCGGTTAATCCCTGAATAACTCCGAGGATTATAGCATCTATAATATCCATTATAGTAAATATATTTATTTTCTTGTATCCTTATTAGGATTCAATAGTATTGCATAAATTTGTATTCCAAGGCCTGCCAAAACTAAAGTTGGTGCTAAACGAATGCGTCTCCAACTAAAAATAGATTCGTTAAAAACATTAGGGTCGTCGCTGCCTCCTCCGGACATTAATATAAAACCAATCGCAATAAAAGCTAAGCCTATAAACATCCATTTATAATTTTTTTTGCCAAAGACAAAATAATTTTTTGCTTGTTGTTTTCGTTTTTGTTCTCCCATAACTAATCAAAAAAGTATCATAGATATCCAGATTAAGGACAAATTAAATGCAAAGTAACTGTTTTATTTATAATTTTAAATTATAGTTAGTTAAATTATTTTTTTTAGATAATTATTTTTTTAGTAGAATTAAAAAAGGCTGTTTGAAAAAATCAATTTTCAAACAGCCTTAATATGTGCGATAAGATAGTGTTATCTTGCCGATGTATTTTCAGGAGTAATATCTAAACCAACGCCTTTTGCAGCACGTAATACTGGATAATGTTGTGTAAATACAAAATCATCTTTCGCACTGTTTGCATGACAAGAATTACACATTTTTGTAGCAAATGGTGCTGCAGAAGATTTTAAATCTTGATTAGGAGGTGTTGTAAAGCTAAAGTAAGCCCAATTTCCTGGTTCGTTTGCAAAATGCTTACTACTTTTGATCGTAGCTTCTAATCCAATAAACTCACCCATAAAGTAGCCATTACCACTTACAGCAGCTTTTGTCCCTACGCTCACTAATTCTTTAACTAAAATAGTGCCATCTCTCCATTTTCCTGTAGCTTTGTATTGATCATAACTTACAGGGTCTATATACACATTATGAAACTCTGGAAACGCTGCTTTTCCATTATTCATATCATTAGGGGTCAAAGGTGTACCTACATATACCCAACTTCTGTAATCTACTGGGCGTTTTAGTTGGTTTCCTTCCATTGTAAAGTAAGCTACTTCCTCATAAGATTGATTTGAAGTATTATTACAAGACGTAAAGCTAAATGTAATAAGTACAAGTGCTAAAATTTTTACTGTTAATTTTTTCATTTTAATGGTTATTTTAAGAATTTGATATTATTATTTTTGAAAAGGGAAAGCGGTTCTTACCATATCTCTATTTCCGATTTGATGACAACTAATACAGCCGTTTACGCCATTGCCTATGGCTGCTATAGCATCAGAGTCTTCAGAACTAGTAACTTCATACCAGAACCATCCTAGCCCATCGTCGGACTTGTCTTGTGTTTTTACCATAACGGCCCAACCAGCAAGCTCTCCATTTTTATTAAACATTTCTTTTACAATACTTGCTCCCATAGGATGCTCATCTCTATTTTCTGCTAAGGAACTTGCTATAATGTCGTTCATAAATACTTGTACTGGTAATCCTACTTGTGTGTGTGGTCCAGTAGATGGATGTTTTTCTTTTTCTTGAGTTTTAAATTTTTTATATGCTCCTGATTTCAAATAAGCAAATAGAGCTTCTTTTTCAAGAGGTATTTCTAAATCTAAATTTTCTGGTGTAGGTGCTGCTGGATCCCACTCTCCAATAACCATTGTTTTTGGTCGACTTGAACTGTTTTCTGGGGTTGTGTTTTCTCCTGCATTTTTTGCAGACCTAAGTATTGGATAATGTTGTGTAAATACAAAATCGTCTTGTGCGTTACCAGCATGACAACTGTTACATTGGTTAGTTTTAAATGCTGTAGCGGTATCTTTTAAGTTTTTAGATCCTGGATTTGTAAAGCTAAAGTATGACCAATTGCCTGGTTCGTTAGGGAAAAGTTCTTTACTTTTTATGGTTGCTTCTAGTCCAATAAAGTCCCCCATAAAGTAACCATTTCCACTTACAGCTGCTTTTGTTCCTACACTTACTAGCTCTTTAACCAAAATAGTGCCTTCTCTCCACTCTCCTGTAGACTTCCAGTGTTTGTAACTGTCGGGGTCTATATATACATTGTGAAATTCTGGAAACGCTGCTTTTCCATTGTTCATATCATTAGGAGTTGTTGGAGTACCCACGTAAACCCATTTTCTGTAATCTGTTGGACGAAGCAGTTTATCGCCCTCCATTTTGAAGTATGTTATAGCTTCATAACTGGACTTAGTATTATTACAAGATGTTAATAATGCTAAAGATATCGTTAATATAAAAAGACTTGTTTTTTTCATAGATTTTTTGCGTAATTATGGTTTTATGAGTTTGTTTTAAATATATATATTTTTGTTTGTAACTTCTTATCTAAAAATTATTAAAAATGAAACGATCTATTTTGAATATAAAATACTAAAATAGTAGTGCGTTTTTCAAGTTATAAATATATGTGAGTAAAACCACCCTAAAGAGGACTTTTTTCTTTTTTTTTAATAAAAAGTTAAATTCAAATTTTTTGTACAACTTATTTTGTGAAAGTCACGGTATATTAGTGTCAAATTATTTTGATTGTTAGTTGTTTGTGGTTTTATGGTAAATGAAAGATAAAAATCCATTTTTTTTTGAAATTATTTTAATAATTTGGGGTCGAATTGTAAATCAACTTTAGATCATAAGGAAAAATGAATAAACAAGGAAATAAGATAGGGTACGTGAAAGGTGTTTTTATTGTCTTTATCACTGCTTTTATTGCAATTCAGTTTTATAGGCCAAATAAAAATAGCCAAAAAGAGGCTACTTATAGCGATTTTTTAACGACTGAAGCTGCTCCAGAAGCTGTTGCAACTCTATTTAAGAACTCATGTTACGATTGCCATTCCAACAAAACAGAATATTATTGGTATGACCATATTAGCCCTATATCATGGTATGTTGACACTCATGTTATGGACGGTAAAAATGAACTTAATTTTTCTGTATGGAGAACGACTGACTACAGAACAAAACGGGTACACTTGTCTAATATTATAACTAATATTACTGAAGGTAAAATGCCTCTTTCGTCATATACATTTATGCATCCTAAAACTAAACTGTCTGACAAACAAATAGAGCAAATATTGGCATGGGTTAGCACTATTGAAGTTAAATAGTTTCAGAGTACTTCATCCTAAATTGTTTCATAGTTATTCCTACATTTTTTTTAAAAAATCTAGAAAAGTATGCTGGGTCATTAAACCCTACATCAAAACAAATTATTTTAACACTATTATCAGTGTATAGTAATTGCCTTTTAACCTCAATCAGTATTCTGTTTTTAATAAAGGAATGTGGATTTAATAAGCCTTGTTTGTTAAAATTTTCAGTTAGTTTTTTAGATTTTACCCCCAAAAGATTAGCATAATATGAAATTTGATGATGCATCGTGTAATGTTTGTGTACTAATTGTACGAACGAATGCACAAAGGATAGTCCTTGACTATTATCAATGTTTAGGTATGTCGGGCTTATTTTGAATATGTTTTCTAGGAGAGAAAATACTTTTCTATTCCAGTTTAACTGTTTTTTTGAAATTAACATTTTTATATCATCAATGATAATGTTTATTTTTTTAAAATTTGATTGTGTTAATGAAAATAATTTATGAATATTTCCGTAAGCATGATTAAAACCTAAAACATTATTAAGGGTAGATACTTCATCAAAGGACACTACTTTTATGCCTTGGTTTTGGTTGCTAATTTTAAAAATTTCTCCCGGACAAAGAAAAACAATGTTATAGTCAAACCCTTTTGCATCATCAAAATTAATTTCAACAGTTTTTTGATGTTTAAAAATAACCATTGTAAATCTATCTAGATGAGATATCATAACAGAAGGTGTTGTGTACAGTTCTACCGTAACCTTGTCTAAATCTTTGGATTCAATATTAATTAAGTTGGAAAACATATTTATTATATATTATAAGGCAAATATATTTTTTAATGTATTTTAATCTAATGGACATTTTTCTTTAAAGGCTAGATATTTATTTATACAGACAATTTAGATAAAAAAGTTATGATATAACAATTAAGTAGGTGTATTATGACCAGTGCTAAGGGTATAATAAACAGGTTGTTAATAAAAGATAATAAGCAAACAAATTCTTATACCCTTTGTACAGAAACTCATGGCATCAAAAATTGTAATAGAGTTACTGTTACAAACAGGATTTGTGTTATTTGCAAGGTCATTTTTTTTTAAGTACTAGAGTAATTAGTTTTTTAGTATTGAAACTTTATACAGCCTAAAGTTTAAAAAATAAGTTGAGTTGTATGTTTTTTAATATAGAACGAATATCTTTACCACATTACAAAAACAATAGCAACATTATGAAGCATTTTATACAAGTAGTCGTTTTAGTTTTGACAACAATATCTTGTTACTCACAAACGGATCAACAAATCGTACTAGAAACAGTTAGTAAAGATAAGATA
Source organism: uncultured Flavobacteriaceae bacterium (assembly GCA_938011315.1). Classification (GTDB taxonomy): domain Bacteria; phylum Bacteroidota; class Bacteroidia; order Flavobacteriales; family Flavobacteriaceae; genus AU392. The sequence goes on along the minus strand of CALLUG010000022.1, from coordinate 46,736 downwards.
AAAGGACATATTTATTTTCTAGCAGACGATTTGCTTAAAGGACGAGAAACAGGAACTCCAGAAAATAAAATTGCTGCGTCCTACTTAGCAAATACTTTGCGTAGTTATGGCGTAAAACCTAACCCTAAAACAGGAACTTATTACCAGCCTGTAAGCCTTAAAGTTAATACTAGAGGCCGTGGTACAAGTACAGTAATGTCTCAAAATGTAGTTGGTATTGTAGAGGGAACAGATCCAAAACTTAAAGAAGAATATATTATCTATTCTGCACATTATGATCATGTTGGAGTCCATCCTTCAAAAGTTCCTGGAGATTCTATTTTTAACGGCGCTAGAGATAATGCGGTAGGAACAACAACCGTGCTAAGTATGGCCGAGAACTTAGCGAAACACCCTACGAAACGTTCTGCACTATTTATTTTATTTACAGGAGAAGAAAAAGGTTTGCTTGGCAGCCGTTACTATGTAAATCACCCTGTATTGCCATTAGAACAAATGGTATATTGTTTTAATAGCGATAATGCAGGTTACAACGATACTTCCGTTGCTACTATAATAGGTTTGTCTCGTACTACTGTAGGACAGCATATTAAAGATGCTACTTCTGCTTTTGGACTCAAGGCTATTGATGATCCCGCAGGAGAACAAGGTTTATTTGACAGGAGCGATAATGTCAATTTTGCAAAAAAAGGAATTCCTGCGCCTACCTTTTCGTTAGGATTTACATCTTTTACAGGCGATGTAACTAAGTATTACCATCAACCTATTGATGAGGCAGATTCTTTAGATTACGATTATTTATTGAAATTTTTTCAAGCTTATGTATTATCGGGTAGAAAAATTGCTAATGACCCTAAAACCCCAACTTGGATTGCTGGAGATAAGTATGAAAAAGCGTCTAAAGCTTTGTATAGAGATTAACTTTTATTCTTTGTATAATATTGATATAACTGCTGTGCTAAACCAAAAAACATAGAGCTAAAAATAAATGTAACTTAGGTAGTAACGCTACTAGCTTATGTGCAAACCATTTTTAACCCCAGTACGGTCTGGGTTTACAAATATTAATTTACCCTCTTCATTTTCAGTCATTAAAATCATGCCTTGACTGTCGACGCCACGTAGCGATCTAGGTGCTAAATTAACCAATACCGTAACCTGTTCTCCTATAACCTCTTGAGTAGAAAAACTCTCAGCAATACCAGACACTATAGTTCGGGTATCTATGCCAGTATTTACTGTAAGTTTCATTAATTTTTTGGTTTTTGGTATTTTTTCTGCTGCTGTAATTGTACCCACTCTTAGATCTAACTTTGTGAAATCCTCAAAAGTAATTTCTTCTTTTTGAGAAGGTATTATTTTATTGGATGATTGACTCGCTTTTTTAATAGCGTCTAGTTTGTCTAGCTGAAACTGTATGTCGCTATCTTCAATTTTATTAAATAATAATTTTGCCTCTCCAATGTTATGGTTTGAAGGCAGAAGGACATCGTTGGTAATAATGTCAGTCCAGCCTAATGCTGTGGGGTTATTTTTTATATTTTGCTTCGTTTCATTTTTAGGAGTACCACTTTGCAATTTGTTGGTATTTAATGCAAGTATTTGCTTTAATTTGGTAGCAGTAAATGGTAAAAAAGGTTCACTTAATGTTGCTAACGCCGATGCAATTTGGAGTGACACATACATAATGGTTTTTACGCGTTCTGGAGACGTTTTAATCTGTTTCCAAGGTTCCTCATCAGCAAGATATTTATTTCCTAGTCGTGCAATATTTATCAGTTCGCTTTGCGCCTCTCTAAAACGGTAACGCTCAATAGCTTTTGCGATCGTATTAGGATAGGTTTTTAGTGCCGTAAAAACCTGTTGATCTATGGAGCTAAACTCGTTTGGGATAGGTACGGTACCATTATAATATTTGTGTGTTAAAACCACAACTCTATTAATAAAATTGCCAAAAATAGCCACTAACTCATTGTTGTTGCGTGCTTGAAAGTCGCTCCAAGTAAAATCATTATCTTTAGTTTCTGGAGCATTTGCTGTTAGCACGTATCGCAGTACATCTTGCTTATCGGGAAATTCCTTTAGATACTCGTGTAACCAAACAGCCCAATTTTTGGATGTAGATAATTTACGTCCTTCTAAATTTAAAAACTCATTGGCAGGAACATTTTTTGGTAAAATATAACTTCCTTCTGCTTTTAGCATTGCAGGAAAAATAATGCAATGAAATACAATATTGTCTTTTCCTATAAAGTGTACCAACGTTGTGTTTTTGTCTTTCCAATACGGTTGCCAATCTTTATTTTGGTGTGTTGCCCACTCTTTTGTTGCGGAGATATACCCAATAGGAGCATCAAACCAAACGTATAGCACTTTTCCATCGGCGCCCAAAACAGGTACAGGAATCCCCCAGTCTAGGTCTCGTGTTACTGCCCTTGGTCGTAAGCCGTCATCTAACCAAGATTTTACTTGCCCATATACGTTAGGCTTCCAATCTTTTTTGTGACCTTCTAAAATCCATGTTTTTAAAAAATCTTCATGTTTATTTAAGGGTAAAAACCAATGTTTTGTTTTTTTTAAACTTGGTGTTGCTCCTGTAATTGCCGATTTTGGATTAATTAGATCTGTTGCATTATGGCTAGTACCACAGGTTTCACATTGGTCTGCATAGCTCTCTTCATTGCCACATTTGGGGCAAGTTCCTATAATAAAGCGATCTGCCAAAAATTGTTTGGCGTCGGCATCATAAAACTGCTCTGTAACTTGCTCTGTAAATGCGCCTTTATCGTGCAAATTTTTAAAAAAATCTGAAGCCGTTTCATGATGTATTTTACTAGACGTCCTAGAGTAGTTATCGAATGAAATTCCAAAATCACTGAACGATTGTTTTATAATTGCGTTATATTTATCGACTACAGCTTGTGGCGATATACCTTCTTTTTTTGCTTTTATGGTAATTGGTACTCCATGCTCATCACTACCACAAACAAACAATACATCGTTACCTTGCAACCTTAAGTAACGTGCATAAATATCGGCAGGAACATATACTCCTGCTAAGTGCCCAATATGTATAGGACCATTAGTATAAGGGAGTGCTGCAGTAATTGTATAAGTTTTAGGGGCGTCCATACTAAGGTTTAAATTATAATGCGTTAAAAAAAAAGAATATAACTATTTTAGTTAGATATTATTTTAAACTTAAGTAATTCTATGTTATTGTAAACAACATTATACTTAAAGTACGCAAAAATACACATTTTAGCCCCTGTATTTAAAAAAAATGTATTTTTACAAAAACCTTATATTATGTTTTTAAAGCAAATACATTACTCCTTATGTTTTTTTATGGTTGTAAGTAAATGCGCTTTTTTTTCGCCATCACCATCGACAAATTTCAATCCAACGACAACTATGAAAAAGCAATACATACGTCCTTCCCACCTAGCTAAGGGAGATACTGTGGCTATTGTTGCGCCGTCTGGGGTTTTGAACCATAGGGAGAGAGAAATCAATCAGGCTAAAGCGTTGTTAGAGCAATGGGGTTTAAATGTTGTTTTAGGTGCACATGTATTTAGTAAAGATAATCACTTTGCCGGAACAGATAAGCAACGCGCTGAAGACCTACAAAACGCAATGGACAACCCAAAAATTAAAGCCATTTGGGCAGCTCGTGGCGGTTATGGTACCGTTAGAATTTTAGACAAGCTAGATTACTCCAAATTTAAGGACAACCCAAAATGGCTTATTGGGTATTCCGATATTACAGCCTTACACAATCAACTACATAATAAGGGGTTTGAATCTTTGCATGCTATGATGCCTACAAGTCTAACCAAGGATACCTCTGAAATACAAAAAACCATTGCTAGTTTTAAAACAGCTCTTTTTGGTAATCCTCTAGTTTATACTATTGAGAGTTCTAAATACAATAAAACAGGTACTGCCACAGGCCCCTTAGTTGGTGGAAACTTAACAATGCTTCACAGTATGCTTGGCTCTAAAACAAGTATAGATACTTCCGAAAAAATTTTATTTATTGAAGATATCGGGGAATATAAATACCATATAGACCGAATGCTACAAAGTCTAAAGCGCGCTGGGTATTTTACTAACTGTAAAGCTCTTATTGTTGGTGGTATGACAAAGCTTAAAAAAAACACAACGTCTTGGGGCAGTCCCATCGAACAATTAGTTTTAGACGCATTAACAGATTATAATTTTCCGATAGCATTTCATATGCCCTCTGGTCATGATAAAGATAATAGAGCTCTAATTCTGGGACGACAAATTAACCTAACAGTTGGCACGACACAAACCACAATAGTTTTCGAAAAATAAGCACTAATATTTTATGTACTTTTGAAAACGAAAAAATCGTAACCGTTTATGGCTTCAAAATTAAAATATGCTGTTTTTGGAAGTGGAAGTTGGGCAACTGCAATTGTAAAAATGCTTTGTGAAAACCTAGAAGAAGTAGGCTGGTATATGCGTAGCTCACAAACTAAAGCACACCTGTTAAAAGAACAACATAATCCTAGTTACTTAAGTTCTGTTGAGTTTCGGTTAGAGCAGTTAAAGCTAAGTAACGATATAAATGAGACTGCAGCCTATGCCGATGTTTTAATTTTTGTAATCCCCTCGGCATTTATACACGCCGAATTACAAAAATTGAGTGTCGATATTACGAATAAAACCGTTGTGTCTGCCGTAAAAGGAATTATCCCAGAAAGCGGTTTATTAGTAGGCGAACATTTTCAGAATAAATATAATATTTCTTTTCAAAATATAGGAATTATTGCAGGGCCTTGCCACGCAGAAGAAGTAGCCCTAGAGCGTTTGTCGTATCTCACCATTTCTTGTGCCGATGCCCTAAAAGCGCAAGACATAGCCAATACCTTTTCTAGCAATTATATTAAAACCAAAATTAGCGATGATATTATTGGTACAGAGTATGCCGTTATGCTAAAAAATATTTATGCTATTGCTGCCGGTATTGCACATGGTTTGGGGTATGGCGATAATTTTCAAAGTGTATTAATGAGTAACGCTATACGCGAAATGAAACGGTTTATAAAAAAAATGCACAAAATGAAACGAAATATTAATAACTCTGCTTACTTAGGCGATTTGCTTGTAACAGGATACTCTGTGTTTTCAAGAAATCGTATGTTTGGTAATATGATTGGCAAGGGCTATACTGTAAAGTCTGCTATGCTGGAGATGAATATGGTTGCGGAGGGTTACTACGCAACTAATAGTGCTTTTTTGTTAAACAAACAAAATGCCAAGAAAACACGACTACCTATTATTAATACCGTTTACGATATTTTATACCAAGGGAAAGATGCAAAAAAAGCATTCAAAAAATTAACAGATAAGCTAGACTAAAAATTGAATAAACTAGCCGTATTTACTTTAGAAGACGCCAAAAAAAAACTCGAAAGCTACTGTGCATATCAAGAACGCTGCCATAAAGAAGTGCAGCAAAAACTAAAAGATATGCGCATGATTCCGGAAGCTATAGATGTTATTATAGTACACTTAATAAAACACAATTTCTTAAATGAAGAGCGTTTTGCGAAAAGCTTTGCTAGAGGAAAATTTAGAATAAAAAAGTGGGGCAAAAATAAAATTCGTTTAGAGCTTAAACGAAAAGACATTAGCCCGACAAACATTAATACAGCTCTTAAAGAAATTGATGATTTAGATTACTTAGAAACCTTTAACACTCTAGCCCAAAAAAAGGCACTAACATTACAACATACAACTACTTTAAAAAAACGAAAAAAACTGGCAGACTATTTATTGTACCATGGCTGGGAATCGCATTTGGTGTACCAAAAAGTTAATGAACTTATTAAATAAAGAGAGAAAAGTGCTTGCGTAATAACACTATAATTTAATGAACAACCCTAGTAATAAGCACTATACAATGGTCTTGACTATGAGTAGTGCGGGGTTAAGGAGTGACTGTTTAATAAGTCTAGGATTAGTTTTTTTCTTGTGGTGGAGTATATACCACTTCTCCTGTTTTATGATTTTTTAAAACAGCTCTAGAGCACTTCTTATTCCAACATTATTTTTGATAATTGTTTTTTTTAAAAATTCAATATCTTTTAATCTTAGAAAGCCTTGTATTTTTAATAGGTTATTACCTAAAAAAATTGCCTTTCTATAGTTTATAACTTCTTTTGTCTGAGTTCCTTGTTTTGGTAACTAATGCTTTATATAATTCGTCTTGAGTGCTAATAATATTCTCAATTTCAGAGCTATCTTTAGCTTCTTGAAAAACTATTGCATTAATTAGCATTTCTTAATTGGGCATTGTTTGGGTAATACCTTTTTAATTTTCCTAAGGCTTTGGATGATTTACTTAATTGTCTTAGTATTTCTAAAGTTTCTACTTTCTCTCTTTTTGGAGGTAATTTATCAAGGTTTTTTTATGGTGCATTTTGTCTCACTTACATTCTATATGTGCCAAAATCACGAAATAAATCGCATATTATGTAGTTGAGAGACTTTTTGTCGTATTAAGACCATATGTTTATTATAGTATCATTGTTTTTAAACTAAAAAATAATACATTTTGTCGTGTTAATGAGATTTGTTATTAAAATAAACTTTATATTTGCTATACCATAAACCTAAGTAGGTTAAGTTTATGGTAAATTTGGGGCAAAAAAGGTGAACGAAAGTTCATCTTTTTTTTTGTTTGTATAAGAGTATTCTTTGGTTTGTAATTTGATATAAAATCTACTGTAACTATTAAATTCTAATGCTTAGTTTTTTTAATAGTTTATAGTATTATATTTCTTTTATAAGGGATTTACCAATTGGGAACATCTATTTTTGAGCATTTAGGCTAACTCTTACTATTAGATGTCAAATTATTGATTTTCATCAATATACATTTTTCTAACTTTTTTAAACAATTCAGATGAGTATACAAAATTGGTAACAGCTTCGTTATCGGTTTTAAAAATGGTTTTATTAGAGCCTTCCCAAGCTTTTAAGCCATCTTTTAAAAAAAGTATTTTTTCTCCAATTTCCATTACAGAGTTCATGTCGTGTGTATTTATAACGGTTGTTATTTGGTACTCGTCTGTAATTTCTTGTATTAGCTTATCGATAACAATAGCGGTTTTTGGGTCTAGACCAGAATTAGGTTCATCACAAAACAGGTATTTTGGATTATTAACAATGGCTCTTGCAATAGCGGCACGTTTTTGCATTCCTCCAGAGGCTTCAGAGGGGTATTTGTAGTGAGCATCGCCAAGGTTAACACGTTTTAAAACTACGTTAACACGGTCTTCCATTTCGCTTTTACTTTGTTTTGTGTACATCTGTAGGGGAAACATCACATTTTTGGCTATCGTCATAGAGTCAAACAAGGCACTGCCTTGAAATACCATACCTATTTCGGCACGTAAGGCGCGTTTTTCATCGGTCGATAATTGAGAAAAAACTTTTCCGTTGTAAGAAATATAACCCTCCTCATACTCAAAAAGACCAAGTAGGCATTTTAAAAACACTGTTTTACCAGAACCGCTTTGCCCTATAATGAGATTTGTTTTTCCTATTTCAAAAGACGCGTCAATTCCTTTTAGGATATGGGTGTTTCCAAACGATTTTTTTAAATCCTTAACAGTAATCATTAGCTTAATAACATTTGGGTTAGTACATAGTTTAATAAAATAATAACAACGCTAGTCCATACAAATGCTGTGGTACTTGCCTTACCCACTTCTAATGCGCCCCCTTTCATATAATACCCATGAAACGACGGAATTGTTGCTAGAATAAACGCAAAAATAAATGTTTTTATAAAGGCGTAAGCAATATGAAATGGGATAAAATCTAACTGAACACCAATAATATAGTCTTGTATTGATACAAAACCTCCAAAATAACAAGCTGTAAAACCTCCAATAATGCCTAAAAACATTCCTATAGAAATTAAAAACGGATACAGCATTAACGAGATAAGTTTTGGAAATACCAAGTAGTTTATAGAGTTAACCCCCATAACATCGAGAACATCAATCTGCTCTGTAACACGCATAGTACCTATACTTGAGGTAATGAAAGAGCCTACTTTTCCTGCCATAACAATAGATACAAATGTGGGAGCGAACTCCAAAATAATAGACTGCCTTGTTGCAAAGCCCACTAGATTATCTGGAATTACAGGGCTAGACATATTTAGCGCGGTTTGTATAGCAATAACACCTCCTACAAAAAAGGAAATAAAGGCAACAATGCCTATAGAACTAATGACCAAATCATCGATATCCTTAAAAATTAGTGGCTTCATAATAGACCACTTTACAGGTTTTCTGAAAATTTGTTTTATCATTAAAAAATAAAGACCAATGTTGTGTAAATAAGTCATAAGTAAATTAAGTTATGGCTAAATTATGAAATTAGTCGCAGTATTATAGCGATTATTTAAAAATAAGATTAATTAGGCAGTAATACTCTATCTATACTAAAACACACACTATATAAAATTTACTTTACAAACACTGCATAAATGTAAGTAGGCTTAAACTGTAGCAAGTACCACTAAAGCGATGTATTGATGCTGCCAATATAAGATAGTAGTGCTTCCTTACCCATAGTTGTTGAGGAGGAGGTTACAAAGTAATTAGGCATGGTTTCCCAAGTTTGTAGAAGTACAGCTTTATAATCGTCAACATGATTTAGTATAGCCTGTGGTTTTAATTTGTCTGCTTTTGTAAAAACAATTGAAAATGGAATCGTATTTTCTCCCATCCATTGCATAAACTCTAAGTCTATAGGCTGTGGTTTATGTCTGATATCGACAAGCACAAAGGCAGAAATAAGTTGTTCACGATTTTTAAAATATTCAGTAATAAATTTTTGAAAGGTTTTTTTTGACGATTTTGATACTCGTGCATAGCCATAGCCTGGCAAATCTACTAAATACCAATTTTTATTAATTATAAAGTGATTAATGAGCTGTGTTTTGCCCGGTCTTCCCGAGGTTTTTGCTAAACTTTTACGGCTAGTTAGCATGTTAATAAGCGAAGACTTACCAACATTACTCCTTCCTATAAACGCATATTCTGGCAAGTTGTGTTTTGGACATTTTAGCACATCTTGGTTGCTAACAACAAACGCTGCGTGTTTGATTTGCATAGTTATTTATATCAAAAAATAAAGAATAGAGTCTTAAGAGTATTATTTTAAAACGCCCTATCGGTTAACCACTTATACAAAATTTCATTAAAGGTTTCTGGGTGTTCCATCATTGCAGCATGGCCGCATTTTTCAATCCAAAACAAATCGGAATCTGGAAGTAATTTATTAAACTCTTCTGCAACTTCCGGTGGTGTTACGGTATCGTTTTCCCCCCAAATAATACAGGTTGGTGTTGTCATGTTGGGCAAATCTTTAGACATATTGTGTCGTATAGCACTCTTTGCAATTGTAAGCGTTCTAATCAGTTTGTTTCTGTCATTTACCGTGTCATAAACCTCATCAACAATTTCTTTTGTAGCAATTTTAGGGTCGTAAAAAACATCTTGAGATTTCTTTTTAATAAGCTCATAGTCACTTCGTTTAGGGTAACTTCCACCCATTGCGTTCTCGTACAAACCAGAGCTTCCTGTTATAACCAGTGCTTTTACTTTATCACTATAGTGCTTAGTGTGGTACAATCCTATGTGTCCTCCTAAGGAGTTTCCTAACAAAATAACGTCTCGTAATTGCTTATACTCAATAAATTCGTTTAAGTAATTAGCAAAACTTTTAACATTAGTTTTTAGTAAAGGTAATGTGTAGATTGGTAGTTCTGGAATGATGACTTTATACCCGTGAGTACTAAAAAAATCTGTAACAGAATTAAAGTTACTAAGACCACCCATTAGGCCATGCAATACTATTATTGGTCTGCCCTCCCCAACTTCTATATAATTATACTCGCCCTCTTTTTTTAAAATATATGCCATATCTAGACTAGTGGTTTTTCAGTCGAAGCAAATCTACATAATTTATTTAAGTTACAATATTTGCTTTTTCATAAAAACAGTTTTTCGTAAATAATGAAGATTATCTAGCTTTTTAAATAAGCTAAAAGCACAAAACAAGCTGCAAAATAATCGTGAGTTAAAGTTGTTTTTAACCTAACCTAATAAAAATTAGCAGATTGCTTAGACTTGTTTTAGGACAGAGATTTTCAATAAACTTATCAACAAAGTGTCATAAAGTGGTAAAAAGTGCAATAATTTAATTAATTTTGAATTGTATAAACAGATGGTTACAAAACATTGAACGCACTCATTGGAACATACGAATGCAAGGCAGATGCTAAAGGACGGCTAATGCTCCCCGCTGCCCTAAAAAAACAGTTAGCACCAATACTGCAAAATGGCTTTGTATTAAAACGTGCTGTTTTTCAACCTTGCTTAGAACTTTATCCTATGCAAGAGTGGGAAAAATTAATGCAAAAAGTAAACAAGCTAAACCGATTTAAAAAAAAGAATAATGACTTCATTAGACGTTTTACGGCGGGATTAAAAATTGTAGAAGTAGATGCTTCCGGACGGCTATTAGTTCCTAAAGATTTGATTGTGTTTTCTGGAATTTCTAAAGATGTTGTAGTGTCCTCATCTATCGACATTTTAGAAATATGGGACAAAAATAAGTACGAACAAGCCATTGACGACGCTACTCTAGATTTTGCCGATTTAGCCGAGGACGTAATGGGACAAGACGATGAAAGTGATGGAATATCATAACCCTGTATTGTTAAAAGAAACCGTAGATGGGTTAAATATTAACCCAAATGGCGTATATGTTGATGTAACTTTTGGCGGTGGCGGACATAGCAAAGAAATTTTAAAACGTTTAGGAAGTAAAGGCAAGTTATTTGCCTTTGATCAAGATAAAGACGCTGCTTTAAACAAGATTGACGACAATAGATTTGTTTTAATACAAGAAAATTTTAGACATACAAAACGATTTTTGCGATTCCATGGTGTAGTAACTGTAGATGGTATTTTAGCAGACTTTGGTGTTTCATCTCACCAATTTGATGTTCCGGAGCGAGGTTTTTCAATTCGTTTTGATGCAAATTTGGATATGCGAATGAATCAAAATGAAGCGTCTTCGGCTTTTCATATCATCAACCAATACAAAGAAGCTGATTTGCGACAAATGTTTTGGGAATATGGCGAGCTAAGACAGGCACCTTTACTGGCACGAACTATTGTAGAAGAAAGAAAACATAAGCCCGTAAAAACAACCAACGAACTGAAAGAAATAGTCAAAAAATTTCTTCCCCCAAGAAAAGAAAACAAGCTACTAGCCCAAATATATCAGGCTATTAGGATAGAGGTAAATCAAGAAATAGAAGTGCTAAAAAGTTTTTTGCAACAAAGCGAAGCACTATTAAAACCCAAAGGAAGATTAAGTGTAATTTCTTATCATTCCTTAGAAGATAGGTTGGTAAAACGTTATATGCGAAGTGGCTTGTTTGAAGGTGAGCCAGAAAAAGATATTTATGGTAACGTAACTGTGCCTTTTAAGAATGTAGGAAAACTAATTGTTCCAACACAAGAAGAAATTAGTATAAACAACAGAGCTAGAAGCGCAAAATTAAGGATAGCAGAACGTATTTAACACTATGAAAGAAAGATTGTATAACATACTAAGAGGGTCGTTTTTAATAAACGACGATTCGTTTAAGTACTGGAAAAGCATTCTGTTTGTTTTGTTTTTAGCTATTATAATGATTGCGAGCTCTCATAGTGCAGATAAAAAAGTGTATGATATTGCAAGACTTAATGAGCAAGTAAAGGCATTAAGATCAGAAATGATAGATGGCAGAACCATTTTGATGAAATTAAAAATGGAAACAGCAATTATGAAAAAAATGGCGCAAAAAGGATTAAAACCCTCTAGCATACCCCCAAAAAAAATTAAGGTAAAATCACAAAACTAGACCCTTGTCAGCTAAAGAAAAAAACATATTAAATCGTTTATATTTTGTAGTAGCATGTCTATTTGTATTTGCGTTTTTGGTAATTTTTAAACTCACAAAAATTCAATTTATTGAAGGAGATAAATACCGTAATCTTGCAAACAAACGAACTATAGAAAACGTTACCATTCCCGCCAACAGAGGTAATGTGTACTCTGCAGATGGTAGCTTATTAGCCACTTCAGTGCCTAAGTATGATATCAGAATTGATGCTTTGACCATTTCAGAACGCCATTTCGAAAAATATATTAGTGCACTAGACGACTCTTTAGCACGTTACCATAATAAACCCAAAGGACACTACCAGCGCGCTATACGAAAAGCAAGAGTTAATAGAAATAGATACCTTTTGTTAGCAAGAAATTTAGGGTATTCCGATTATCTAAGATTTAAAAAATTTCCACTCCTAAAGTTAGGCCCTTTTAAGGGCGGTCTAATTGTAGAGCAAAATACCAAACGAGAACACCCTATGGGCGGCATTGCAGAGCGTACTATTGGGTATGAACGTAAAGATAAAAATGGAAATCTTACACGTCCCGGCATTGATGGCGCTTTTGGTGAAGAATATTTAAGAGGTAGAAACGGCAGGCGGTTAAAACAAAAAATAGGAAAAGGACAATGGAAACCCATTAATGATAATAATCAAATAGAACCCAAAGATGGCTACGATGTATATACGACCATTGATGTAAATATACAAGATATTGCACACCACGCTTTATTATGGCAACTAGAAAAATTTAAAGCAGACCATGGTAGTGTTGTTGTTATGGAAACTAAAACAGGAGAGATTAAGGCAATTTCTAATCTTGGGCGCACATCAAAAGGAACATATTACGAAAAACTTAATTACGCCGTAGGCGAAAGCCACGAACCAGGATCCACCTTTAAGCTAATGGCTATGGTAGCGGCTCTAGAAGATAAGGTAATTGATACTAGCGATGTTGTAGATACAGAAAAAGGAGTGCTTACATTTTACGGAAGAAACGTAAGAGATTCCCAAAAAGGCGGTTATGGGAAACTATCGGCATCGGAAGCTTTTGAGGTGTCTTCAAATACAGGTTTAGTAAAGTTAATAACTAATAATTATAAAAATAACCCTTCAAAATTTGTAGATAGACTTTACAAAATGGGTTTAAACAACTCATTGCAACTCCCTATTATAGGCGAAGGCACTCCTTTAATTACACACCCTTCCGATAGTAAAAACTGGGACGGTCTAGACCTACCGTGGATGGCTTTTGGTTACGGTGTAGCATTAACCCCACTGCAAACCCTAACCTTTTACAATGCTATTGCTAATAATGGCGAAATGGTAAAGCCACGATTTTTAAAAGAAGTAAAAGAATTTGATAACACTATAATTCCTTTCAAAAAAGAAATTATTAACCCCTCTATTTGCAGTGTAGAAACAGCAAAAAAAGTCCAAAAAATGATGGAAAATGTTGTAGAAAAAAAGCATGGAACAGCACATAACATATACACTCCTAGTTTTTCAATGGCGGGCAAAACAGGAACTTGCCAAACAGAATACTGGAAACAACCCGGTCTGTATATTGCATCCTTTGCTGGATATTTTCCTGCAAAAAACCCTGAATACTCCTGTATTGTAGTAATTCATAAACCAGACAAAAATATTGGATATTACGGCAGCGTTGTTGCAGCACCTGTATTTAAAAAAATAGCACAAAAAATATATTCAGATACTCCCGTAGTTGACACTATAGAAAACCTAGAAACGAAAAACACTGCCGCTCTAGAAAACTACGATAAGTACTATAACGTAGCACAAACATACAAAACCATTATGCCCAACCTAAAAGGGATGCCAGCTATGGACGCTGTTGCCCTACTAGAAAATATGGGAGTAACAGTAAAACTAATAGGTCGTGGAAACGTAAAAACACAATCTGTTGCAAAAGGAATTAAACTAAATAAAAATCAGCTAATTGTATTGGAGTTGTCATGATGCTCTTAAAAAACATATTGTATAAGGTAACTCTTAACGCTGTTGTAGGGCATACAACTATAAGCGTTAACCGTTTGCATTTTGATTCTAGAAATGTGCAAAAAAATGATGTTTTTATAGCCATTAAAGGCACGGAAGTAGATGGGCATAATTATATAACCACTGCAATACAGCAAGGAGCAACCGCTATAGTTTGCGAAACTATTCCGGAGCAAAAAATAGATGGTATAAGCTATATCGCCGTAGAAAGTTCTAGCAAAGCCCTGGCTATAATGGCGGCAAATTATTACGATAATCCTTCAGAAAAATTAAAATTAGTTGGGGTTACTGGTACTAATGGCAAAACGACAGTAGCGAGTTTATTGTATCAATTATTTAAAAACGCAGGACATAAGGTCGGTTTGCTTTCAACCGTTAAAATTGCAGTTCATAATAAAATTTATAAAGCCACACACACCACCCCAAATTCTGTTAGTATAAATAACTATCTAAACCAAATGCTAAGCGAAGGGGTTACGTTTTGCTTTATGGAAGTAAGCTCTCATGGGATTCATCAAAACCGAACAGAGGGATTGCAGTTTGCAGGAGGAATTTTTACTAACCTCTCGCAAGATCATTTAGACTATCATAGCACATTTGCAGAATATAGAGATGTAAAAAAACAGTTTTTTGACCAGCTGCCCAAAACAGCATTTTCTTTAGCAAATATCGATGATAAAAATGGGGCGTATATGCTGCAAAATACAGTTTCAAAGCCCTATACTTATGCCCTAAAAACCTATGCCGATTACAGAGCCAAAATTTTAGAAAACCAGTTTAGTGGGCTCTTATTAAACATAAATAACCATGACGTTTGGACCAAGTTAATAGGCAATTTTAATGCCTATAATTTATTAGCAATTTATGCTACGGCAAACTTATTAGGTTTAGAAACTGTAGAAATATTACGATTAATTAGTGATTTACAAAACGTTAGCGGAAGATTTCAGTACGTCATTGAAAACCAAATTACAGCTATTGTAGATTATGCACATACCCCCGATGCTCTAAAAAATGTACTGCAAACCATAAATACCATTCGTACAAAAAACGAAACTTTAATTACTGTAGTAGGTTGTGGGGGAGACCGTGATAAAACAAAGCGTCCTGTAATGGCAAATATTGCATCTCATTTAAGCTCTAAAGTAGTTTTTACTAGCGATAATCCTAGAACAGAAAATCCCAATACAATTATAGAACAAATGGAAGCTGGAGTAGAACCTCAATATTACAAAAAAACAATAAGTATTCTAGATCGAAAACAAGCCATAAAAACAGCCTGTCAATTAGCAAAACCGAAAGACATTATACTCATTGCGGGTAAAGGGCATGAAACTTACCAAGAAATCAATGGTGTACGCAATGACTTTGATGATTACAAAATAGTAAAAGAATTCCTAAAACAACGACACTCATAATATGCTATACTATTTGTTTGAATATTTAGAAAATCAATTCCAGCTACCTGGAGCATCCTTGTTTGGTTATATCTCCTTTAGGGTTGCGATGGCTATGATGTTTTCGTTGTTAATTTCTACAATTTACGGAAAACGTATCATTTCGTTTTTAACAAAAAAACAAGTAGGCGAAACCATAAGAGATTTAGGTCTAGAGGGTCAAACCGAAAAAGCAGGAACGCCTACAATGGGAGGGATTATTATTATTATAGCAACTTTAATCCCTGTGTTGCTTTTTGCTAAGCTAGAAAATATTTATATCCTTTTACTTATAATTACAACCATATGGATGGGGTTTATTGGTTTTATTGATGACTATATTAAGAAGTTTAAAAATAATAAAGAAGGTTTAAAAGGAAAGTTTAAAGTTTTAGGGCAAGTAGGCTTAGGTATTATTGTTGGGGCAACATTATTTTTACACAGCGAAATTACCATAAAAGAACAGCCTTCAATAGTTCAGCAAGAAAACCTAAGCTCTAGTGTATCTAAAGTAGACGCTTTTAAGCATCAATCAGAAATAAAGTCTACAAAAACAACACTCCCATTTATTAAAGCAAATGAGTTTGACTATGCCGATTTAATAACTTGGATTCACCCTAGTTTATCCAAGTACACTTGGGTTATTTTTATACTCGTTGTTATCTTTATTATTACTGCCGTTTCTAACGGCGCCAATCTTACAGATGGTATTGATGGTTTGGCAGCTGGTTCTTCGGCTATAATTGTATTAACCCTCGGCATATTTGCTTATGTGTCGAGTAATATTATTTTTTCAGATTACCTAAGCATTATGTACATCCCTAGAGCTGGAGAAATTACCATCTACATTGCAGCTTTTGTAGGTGCATTAATAGGGTTTTTGTGGTACAATACTTACCCTGCTCAAGTGTTTATGGGAGATACCGGTAGCCTAACGATAGGAGGTATTATTGCCGTAATTGCAATTGCAATACGTAAGGAGTGGCTAATCCCTTTACTGTGCGGTATATTTTTAGCAGAAAACTTATCCGTAGTATTACAGGTAGGCTACTTCAAGTACACGCGCAAAAAATTTGGTGTGGGACGACGTATTTTTAAAATGTCGCCCTTACACCACCATTATCAAAAATCTGGGTACCATGAAAGTAAAATAGTAACACGTTTTTGGATTGTAGGAATATTATTAGCAATACTATCTGTGGTAACACTAAAAATACGATAAACAAAACAAGTACACCAATTTAAACTACAAATGAAAAAACAAAAACTAACAATACTAGGTGCAGGTGAGAGTGGTGTAGGTGCAGCGCTTTTGGCTAAACAAAAGGGATTTGAAGTTTTTGTTTCTGACCAAGGAAAGATTAGTTATAATTACAAAAAAAGCCTCATAAATAACACTATTAAATGGGAGGAAGGACAACATACAGAATCCCAAATTACAACAGCAACTACTGTTGTGAAAAGCCCCGGAATACCTGACCAAGCACCCCTAGTACAAAAGCTTATAAAAAAAGGAATTCCAGTAATTTCAGAAATAGAATTTGCATCAAAATATACCGATGCTAACACTATAGGAATTACAGGAAGTAACGGAAAAACCACGACCACCGCACTAACGCACCATATTTTAAAGAAAGCAGGATTAAATGTAGAAAAAGCAGGTAATATTGGCGACAGTTTTGCTAGGAGCGTTGCAAATCATCATTTTGATCACTATGTGCTAGAACTTAGCAGCTTTCAGCTGGATGGCATACAAACATTTGCACCACATATTGCTGTTATTACC
Organism: uncultured Flavobacteriaceae bacterium; assembly: GCA_938011315.1. Taxonomy (GTDB): domain Bacteria; phylum Bacteroidota; class Bacteroidia; order Flavobacteriales; family Flavobacteriaceae; genus AU392. The sequence continues at coordinate 29,496 of CALLUG010000022.1, read as the reverse complement.
AATATAACTCCAGACCATCTAGACCGATACGATTATAATTTTGAAAACTATATTGCTTCAAAGTTTAGAATAACAAAAAACCAAACACAAGACGACTATTTAATTTATGATGCCGATGATAGCGTGATAGAAAACTACTTAAAGTCTCATCCCATAAAATCAAGATTACTCCCATTTTCTGTAACAAAACATATTGAAAATGGAGCTTGCTTAAAACATAAAAACATACAAATAACTATAGATAATACTCAAATCATTATGCCTACCAATACAATTGCTTTAAGAGGACAACACAATGTTAAAAACGCCATGGCAGCCTCAACCGTGTCACACTTACTTAAAATAAGAAAAAATACGATAAGAGAAAGCTTAGAAAATTTTGAAGGTGTTGAACATCGTTTAGAACATGTGCTTCGTATTAATAAAGTACAGTACATCAACGACTCTAAGGCAACAAATGTAAACGCAACATATTTTGCTTTAGAGAGTATGGACGCTCCTACAGTTTGGATTGTTGGCGGCGAAGACAAAGGCAATGATTATACCGAATTATTTCCTTTTGTAAACGAAAAAGTAAAAGCAATTATATGCTTAGGAGTCAATAATGAAAAGCTATTTGCAAATTTTGCAAATATGGTCGATGTTATTGTAGAAACCGAATACATGAGTGAGGCTATTAAAATTGCTTATAATATAGCTAAGGCAGGCGACAACGTATTGCTATCGCCTGCATGTGCAAGTTTTGATTTATTTAAAAATTATGAAGATAGAGGAAACCAATTTAAGGCTGCCATACGACAGTTGTAAAAAATAATAGTGTATCTAGAGCTAAGATCTAGTTTTTGTAATATGACGATAGTATTAAAAAAAATTAAAGGCGATAAATTAATATGGGCAATAGCAACTTTGTTAGCTATAGTGTCTTTTTTGCCTGTGTATAGTGCTGCCAGTAACTTAGCTTATATTGGTGGTGGTAGTAATACCTTTGCATTTTTTATAAAACACTTTGTTCACCTACTTTTAGGATTTATAATTATGTATAGTGTCCATAAAATTCCGTATCGTTATTTTAGGGGCTTATCGATAATTATGATTCCTGTAGTCTTATTGCTTTTAGCTTTAACGATGTTTCAGGGCGATAACTCAGAAAGTTTAACCAATGCAAGGCGTTGGATTCGCATCCCTTTTATTGGGTTTACATTTCAGCCTTCTACCTTAGCCTCGGTTGTATTAATGGTGTATGTAGCGCGATACTTATCAAAAATTAAGGCAAAGAAAATTACGTTTCGAGAAAGTATTTTTCCGTTATGGACTCCTGTATTTTTGGTTTTAGGGTGTATTTTGCCTGCAAACTTCTCTACAGCAGCACTTATCTTTTTTATGGTTATTGTATTAGTCTTTTTGGGAGGCTATCCAAAACGGTATATAGGCTTAATTTTACTAACAGGAGCATTAACATTAGCGCTATTTATCTTACTAGCCAAGGCATATCCTAAGGCTATGCCTAACAGAATTGATACTTGGACTAGCAGGATAGAAAGTTTTATGAACGGTAAGGACACAAAAGCAAATTACCAAATAGAAAAAGCAAAAATTGCAATAGCCTCTGGAGGCATACGAGGTTTAGGCCCTGGAAAAAGTAAACAAAAAAACTTTTTGCCACAATCCTCTTCCGATTTTATTTTTGCTATTATTATTGAGGAGTATGGCTTGTTAGGTGCAGTCGTATTAATCTCATTATATCTATGGCTGCTATTTAGAATTCTAATCGTTTCACAAAAATCAAATACTTTTTTTGGAAAACTTTTGGCTGTTGGAGTAGGCTTACCAATTATTTTTCAAGCCTTAGTTAACATGGGGGTTGCTGTAGAAATATTTCCTGTAACAGGGCAAACACTCCCTCTTATTAGTAGCGGAGGAACGTCTATTTGGATGACTTGCCTATCTATAGGTATTGTGCTAAGTGTAAGTGTAAAACATCAAAAAATAACAAAAGAAAATAAGGCTACTGATCCCCTTGATATATTAAGAAAAACAATCTGATGAGCAACTACAAAATCATATTATCTGGAGGCGGTACAGGGGGGCATATTTATCCTGCCATTGCTATTGCAAACGAGATAAAATTGCGCTATCCAAACACAAAATTTTTATTTGTTGGAGCGCTTAATAAGATGGAAATGGAAAAGGTGCCACAAGCAGGTTACAATATAGAAGGGCTGTGGATCTCTGGAATTCAACGAAAACTTAGCCTAAAAAATATAATTTTTCCCTTTAAGCTGCTAAGTAGCTTAATTAAGTCTAGACGATTATTAAAGCAATTTACTCCAAATCTTGTTATTGGCACAGGAGGATTTGCTAGCGGACCTTTGCTACAAATGGCAGCCTTAAAAAAAATTCCTAGTTTAATACAAGAACAAAATTCCTATCCTGGGATAACCAACAAAATTCTTTCTAAAACTGCCAACACAATTTGCGTAGCCTACGATGGTTTAGAACAATTTTTTCCTAAAGAAAAAATAATAAAAACAGGAAATCCAGTGCGTAAAGATTTTTTGTCAGTAAACAAAAATACAATTAGTGCTAAAGATTATTTTAATCTAAAGCATAGTAAACAAACATTATTAATACTAGGGGGTAGTTTGGGCGCAAGACGCATTAATCAATTAATTGAAGATAACATCGCCTTTTTTGAGGCTCAAAACCTAGAGTTAATTTGGCAATGCGGTAAACTTTATTACAACGAGTACAAAACATATAGTAGTTTAGATCATATTCAAGTCCATTCATTTTTAGACACTATGGACACCGCCTATGCTGCGGCAGACATTATTATCTCTAGGGCAGGGGCAAGTTCAGTTTCAGAGCTATGTGTTGTTGGTAAGCCTGTATTGTTTATCCCATCACCTAATGTTGCAGAAGATCATCAAACCAAAAATGCTAATGCTATAGTTAGTAAAAATGCAGCAATTTTAATCAAAGAAACCGATTTAGAAACCGATTTTAAAAATAAATTTTCAGAACTAATCAATTCAAAAGAAAAGCAAAAACAGTTAGGAGTTAACATTAAAAAATTAGCATTAGTTAATGCTACAAAAGATATTGTTGATGAGGTTGAAAAGCTTCTAAAACATTAATAATTATAGTGTCAAGAATTTTATTATGACTTTAAGCAACATTCATAACGTTTATTTTGTAGGTATTGGCGGTATCGGCATGAGTGCATTAGCACGTTATTTTGTAGCCAATAATAAACAAGTGGCTGGTTATGATAAAACCAAAACGGCTATAACCAACGATTTAGAAACTTTAGGGATTTCAATTCACTTTAACGACGATGTTAAGCAAATTGCATCTTGTTTTTTAAATCCAAAAACAACCTTAATTGTATATACCCCTGCAGTGCCTAGAACTCACAATGAGCTATTGTATTTTCAAGAAAAAAACTTTACTGTTTTAAAACGCTCGGAGGTATTAGGAATAATTACAAAACATACAATTTGTCTAGCTGTAGCAGGAACGCATGGCAAAACAACCACAACAAGTATTTTGGGTCATTTACTTAAAGAATGTGCAGTGGAGATGACTGCTTTTTTGGGGGGGATTTCAGAAAATTACAATTCAAACCTCATCCTTCAAGGCTCTAAAGTTTCTGTAGTAGAAGCCGATGAGTTTGACAGATCGTTTTTAGCCTTATCGCCAGACTATGCTTGCATTACGTCTATGGATGCCGATCATTTAGACATCTACAAAACAGCCGAAACATTACAAAAATCATTCATAACCTTTTCTAAACAACTAAAGCCTAAAGGCAAATTGTTTATAAAAAAAGGCTTACCTCTCTCTGGAATTACTTATGCTGTAGATGCCGATGCCGATTACTCAGCAACAAACATTAGAATACAAAATGGGAGCTACCTATTTGATATAAAAACCCCTACAACATACCATAAAGATTTTATGTTTAGTCTGCCTGGTCGGCACAACTTATCAAACGCGTTAATTGCGATAGCGATGGCAATAGAGTTTGGCTGCTTACCCAATGCCCTTGCTAAAGCATTAGCATCATATAGGGGCGTTAAACGGCGATTCACCTATCAAATTAAAACAGATGAGCTAGTGTTTATAGACGATTATGCACACCACCCAGAAGAAATTAATGCCGTACACCAAGCTGTATCAGAAATGTATCCCAATACAGAAGTGTTAGTTGTTTTTCAACCACACTTATATAGTCGTACCAAAGATTTTGCAGAACAATTTGCTGAAAGCCTATCTAAATTTGATACCGTTTTATTGTTAGACATCTACCCTGCAAGGGAGGCTCCTATCAAGGGCATTACATCGCAGTGGTTGTTAGATAAAATACATAGCGTAAATAAAAAATTAATTTCTAAAACAAACATTGTTTCAGAAATACAAAAAAGTAAAGCCAAGGTAATTATCACTCTTGGTGCAGGTGATATAGGAGAATTGGTAAGCTCAATTAAAGAACAATTAAATGCGGCAGATTAATTGGAATTACATAAAAGCAGGAAGTTTGCTACTACTGGTAGGAGGCTTGTTTTCGTTTTCATCAAACCGAAATAACTCTAGGATAATATCACCAGATATTGTAGTTAATTTTTATGGTCAAGAAAACTTATTTATTAGTCAAACAACGGTTAATAAATTGTTAATACAAAATAAGAACGATACTCCGAGAGTGGCTAAAGAAACTTTAGATTTGAATAGATTAGAACAGCGGTTAAAATCTAATCCAATGATAAAAACAGCAAACGTTTCCCTTAGTATTAATGGGGAAATTAAAGCAGATATCGTTCAAAAAAAACCAATAGTAAGAGTAAGCGGTACAACGTCTTATTACATAGATGAAGATGGCTTGCAAATGCCTTTGTCTAAAAACCACAGCGCTAGAGTTCCTTTAGCAACAGGGATTATAGATAAAAATAATTTAAAAAATATAACAGTAATTGCAAACAAAATTTATAACGATGCGTTTTTAAAAACACATATTATTGAAATTCGTCAAGAAAAAAATAAAACGATTATTTTAAAACCTAGATTATACGATTTTGAAATTTTAATAGGAAATTTAGAAACCTTAGATAAAAAAATAAATAACCTAAAAGCGTTTTATCAAAAAGCAAAAAAAGATAAGTCGTTAAATAGCTATAGTAAAGTGAATTTACAATTTGAAAATCAAGTTGTGTGTACAAAAAAGTAAACTAATGGAGAGTAACAATATTTCGGTAGGATTGGACATAGGCACCACAAAAATAGTGGCAATGATTGGACGAAAAAATGAATATGCTAAAGCAGAAATTCTTGGTATTGGTAAATCCAAAAGCCTTGGTGTACACCGAGGTGTGGTTAATAATATTACACAAACAATCCAATCGATACAACAAGCCGTTCAAGAAGCAGAAACGACCTCAGGACAAAAAATTGAAAGGGTTACTGTAGGAATTGCAGGACAACACATAAGAAGCTTACAACACAGCGATTACATTACCCGACCTAACTCAGACTTAGTAATTGATGAAGACGATATAGAACGATTAATTAATCAAGTTCATAAATTAGTGATGCTTCCAGGAGAAGAAATTATTCATGTACTCCCACAAGAATACAAAGTAGATGGTCAAGCAGAAATTAAAGAACCCATTGGGATGTACGGTGGCAGGTTAGAAGCCAATTTCCATGTGGTGGTCGGGCAAGTTCCATCAATTAGAAATATTGGTCGCTGCGTAAAAAGTGCAGGGTTAGATTTAGAAGGAATTACCCTAGAACCCTTAGCCTCTGCAAACGCTGTACTAAGCCAAGAAGAGAAAGAAGCAGGAGTAGCCCTAATAGACATAGGTGGCGGAACAACAGATTTAGCCATATTTAGAGACGATATTATTAGACATACCGCCGTTATCCCTTTTGGGGGTAATGTTATTACCGAAGATATTAAGGAAGGTTGCTCCATTATAGAAAAACAAGCCGAGTTGTTAAAAATCAAATTTGGCTCGGCATGGCCAGGAGAAAATAAAGATAACGAAATTGTTTCTATTCCAGGCTTAAGAGGCCGAGAACCAAAGGAAATTACCTTAAAAAATTTATCAAAAATTATACATGCGCGTATTGTAGAAATTATAGAGCAGGTATATGTAGAAATTAAAAATTACGGTCACGAAGAACAAAAGAAAAAACTAATTGCAGGAATTGTACTTACTGGAGGCGGTAGCCAATTAAAGCATTTAAAACAATTAGTAGAGTACATTACAGGCATGGATACAAGGGTAGGCTACCCTAACGAGCATTTAGCAGGTGATAGCGATCAAGAAATCACAAGCCCACTATACGCTACTGCCGTTGGTTTAGTTATGGATGATATTGCAACCAAAGAGAAAAATACGCAAGAAAAACAAGTTAGCGAAACAACAATAAACAATACAACAGATACTAATGTTACTCAGGAAAATCCTGTTAAACAAACAAAAGAAAGAAAATCATTTTTAGATAAACTTACCCACCGTGTTAAGGATTTTTTAGATAACGCAGAGTAAGTTTCATTATAAAACACATAACAGATTAAAAAGTAAAAAATCTTATGAGCAGCAATAACGATTTTGGAATTACCTTCGATTTACCTAAAAACAAATCTAATGTCATAAAAGTGATTGGCGTTGGCGGTGGCGGGAGTAATGCTATTAACCATATGTTTAGGCAAGGGATTAAAGGTGTAGATTTTGTAATATGCAATACCGATGCCCAAGCCCTACAAAATAGCGGTGTACCCAATAAAATACAACTAGGCGTAAACCTTACCGAAGGATTAGGAGCAGGAGCAAATCCGGAAATTGGAGAACAAGCCGCAGTAGAGAGCCTAGACGAAATAAAACAACTGTTAAATACCAATACAAAAATGATATTCATTACCGCAGGAATGGGTGGCGGGACCGGCACAGGCGCAGCCCCCGTTATTGCACGAATAGCAAAAGAATTGGATATCCTAACCGTAGGTATTGTAACCATGCCATTTTTGTTTGAAGGGAAAATACGTAACCAACAAGCAGCAATAGGTGTAGAAACGCTACGCGCTCACGTAGATTCGTTGGTTGTGATAAACAATAACAAACTAAGAGAAGTATATGGTAATCTTGGCTTTAAAGCAGGATTCTCTAAGGCAGACGAAGTCCTTGCAACAGCCTCAAAAGGTATTGCAGAAGTTATTACGCATCACTATACACAAAATATAGATTTAAGAGACGCCAAAACAGTACTCAGCAATAGCGGAACCGCTATTATGGGAGCCTCAACAGCTTCAGGATCTAACCGTGCTCAAGATGCAATTATGAAAGCCTTAGACTCTCCGTTGCTAAATGATAATAAAATTACAGGAGCCAAAAATGTACTATTGCTCATTGTCTCTGGTTCACAAGAAATTACTATCGACGAGATAGGGGAAATTAATGACCATATTCAAACAGAAGCAGGATACGGAGCAAATATTATTATGGGCGTAGGAGAAGATGATAGCCTAGAAGAATCCATATCAGTAACTATTATCGCTACAGGCTTTGATGTAGATCAACAAGACGAAATTACTAATACCGAAACAAAAAAAGTAATCCACTCACTTACAGACGATACTTCCTTAGCAAAACAAACCTTAAGCCCAGAGCAAGAAATTACTACAACGACACCAAGGACGGTAACAGATAAAACAATAGTAGATAAAAAAGACCCTAAGATTATTCATGTATTAAATGATGATAATGACACTCCAGAAATGGACTTAATTAGCATGACTGAAGCCATTAGAAATATTGAAATACAATACGAAGACATTATCTTTAACAATGCAAAAACAAACGATCTCATTATCAATGACGTTTCCAATAACCCTGAAACTGACGAGCCTATAGCAAAAGAAGAGCAAACAACCTTAACTTTTGATTTACCAATAGCGCCTGCTAAAAAAATAGAAGAGGAGGAAGAAAAAGTGTCGTTTGACCTAAATGATGATATTAAAAACCTTCCTGTTAACGATTATACAGAGCTTGTCCCTATTACAGAAATAAACGAACAAGGAGAAAAAAAATACAGTTTAGATGACGATTGCCCTACAACAGATCACAATAAGCCCAAAGAACAGTTAGCCACACAAGAACTTATAATCGAAGCTGACGAAAATATGGTTTTTGAAAGAAAAACTGTTGATGACACTCCTAAAACAGAAACTGAAAAAGAAGATCAAGAATTGGACCCCATGAATAGCTCAATATCTAAAGTGCTAAAAGAGAGAGCAGACCAAAGGCGGTTACGCATGAAAGAATTTAATTATAAATTTAATAATGCAAAAATTGACGACATAGAAAAAGAACCTGCATATAAGCGACAAGGTGTCGACTTAAACGAAGCTAAACACTCCTCAGAAGCAACAGAAATTTCAAGACTATCTGTTACAACAGATGATAATGACGACGTACAGCTAAGAGAAAACAATTCTTTTTTGCATGATAATGTAGATTAATTTAAAAATTAATATAATATATTCGTAGTTTAAACCAAGCATTTTCAAAATGAGTTTACAGAGTGATTTAATGACAGCAATGAAAGTTGCGATGAAAGCAAAAGATCAAACAGCATTAACGGCGTTGAGGTCTATAAAATCGGCAATTCTGTTAGAAAAAACAGCTAACGGTACTTCAGGCGAATTAACAGAAAGTCAAGAATTAAAAATTCTTCAAAAACAATTAAAACAACGTAAAGATAGTGCCGCTATATACATAGAACAAGGACGACAAGATTTAGCAGAACCAGAACTAGCAGAAGCAAAAATTGTAAGCCAGTTTTTGCCAGAAGCTTTAAGCGAAGAAGAAGTTGGCAAAGTAGTGAGCCAAACAATAGCAGACACGGGTGCAGAAAGTATGAAGGATATGGGCAAAGTTATGGGGATTGTAAGTAAAGTATTGGCAGGAAAAACAGACGGAAAAACAATTTCTAAATTAGTAAAAGAAAAGCTAGGCTAAATAGTAGTATTCTTTTATAAAAACAACAACAGGCCTCGTGGCGCAACTGAATAGCGCATCAGATTTCGGCTCTGAGGGTTGGGGGTTTGAATCCCTCCGAGGTCACGATAAACAAAAAAAGCTTCTATAATAATTTTAGGAGCTTTTTTTATTAAGTGATTATGCCAATTGTTATTTAATATGAGTAATAATTGGTGTTATTTTAGCAAGTCATTTATAGCTTTATCAATAGTATCATATTCAAATTTAAAATTGGTAGCTTCTATTTTTTTAGAGCTTACTTTTTGGCTTTCAAACAAGAGTATGTGCATTTCCCCTAGTAGCATACGCATTATTACCTTAGGGACATTGGGTAGCAATAGCGATTTTTTTAAATGTTTTGCAACACTGCTAGTTAACTCATTGTTTGTTATTGGACTTGGAGAAACGGCATTGTACACGCCGTCTAAGCGTTGCGAAATACAGTGTAAGAATAGTGTAGCAACATCTTTAATATGAATCCAAGACTGCCACTGCGTACCGTTGCCAAAGGCAGCGCCTAAACCATATCGTGTTGGATTTACAATTTTAGGAAATGCGCCTTCGTTATTGTCTAGCACTAGACCCACTCGTACTTTTGTGACTTTTACTTGTAGAGTGGTAAACAAGTCGGCTGCTTTTTCCCATTCTTTTACCACATTTCCTAAAAAACTATTTGATACATTTTGCTCTGTTTCGTAATAATGCTGAGACAAAGAGTGCGGGTAAATACCAATAGCACTAGCAGAAACTAATTGCTGTATCTCAATATTATGTTTTTCAATAGTTGTTTTTAGCAACTCTAGACCTTTTACTCTGCTATCAATAAGCTCTTTTTTGTAGGCTTTAGTCCATCGTTTTGCAATGCTAGCGCCTGCAAGACTTATAATACCATCAACATCTTTAAAACAATTAAGGTCAATCTCACCTATAGTTGGATTCCAATAAAATCCTTTATAGTTTTTTTCGGTCTTAATTTTAGCCTTACTTGTTGTTAGGTAATGCACAGAAATATCTTGTGATTCACATTGCTTTACAATAGCTTTTCCTACTAGACCTGTTGCTCCTGTAATAAGTATTTTCATTATTTAATGTTCAATTTTAGTGGCACGAAGCATTTCACGTTTTCCCGGTGGCCCTTCTAGCCGTTCTACAACAAAACCTACACTTTGCATCGCACGACGCACGCTTCCCTTTGCAGAATAAGTTACTAATACGCCTTTGTTTTTTAAGGCTTTATACATTTTTTTAAACATCACTTCTGTCCATAGTTTGGGCTGTACTCTAGGGCCAAAAGCATCAAAGTAAATTATATTAAAATCATTATTAGCACTAATATCAAAAAATAATTGTTTTTGCTTAGTGAGCTTAAAGTTTGAGGATATAATGCTTGGTTCATTCCAATTTGAAGTGTGTAATTGCTTAAATAATTGACTGTGCTTTGGTGAAATTAATTCGGAATAGTTTAAGGCTTCTAACTCGCCTTTACAAACAGGGTAAGCTTCAATGCCAACGTAATTTATGTTTAATTTATAAGAGAGCGACTCTATAAGAGTTATAAAGGCGTTAAGCCCTGTGCCAAAACCAATTTCTAAAATAGAAATTTTATTGGTTTCTTTTTCGATTAAGGGAAGATTGTTTACATAGTGTGTTAGCCCTTGTTTAATAAACACATGCTTGGCTTCTTGAATGGCACCGTGTTTGGAATGGTATTGTTCGTCCCAATCTTTAATTTGTATGGTTTTAGAACCATCGGATGTTGTAATAATTTCTCGTTTTAAACTCATATATTGTGCATTTTAAGACTCTAATATTTGTTTTATATCAGGTTTAAAATAATTAGGGCCTTTAAGCACTTTACCGTCATCTCTGTAAATAGGATTTCCGTCATTACCTAATTTACTCATATTACTACGTTGTATTTCATCAAACACCTCTTCTATTTTGTGCTGCATTCCGTGTTCTATAATCGTACCGCACAATATGTATAGCATATCGCCTAGAGCATCTGCGACTTCAACCAAGTCATTGGCATTTGCTGCCTCTAGATATTCTTCATTTTCTTCTTTCATTAAATTAAACCGAAGTGTGTTTTTGTCGAGTCCTAGATTAGCTTTAGGCTTATCTCTGTAACCTATTTTAAATGCAGTATGAAATGCTTTTACAGCATCGATATTATGTTTCATTAGAAAAATGTGTTTTTACAGAATGTACTTAAAATTATTTTACTTTGCAATATTATTCAATTTCGTTATTCTTTTTTGTATGAAGTTATTTAAACTTTTGCTTTATAACAAAAACGGGATGTTTTTAAAGGTTTTTTTAGTATTATTTAGTACTCAGGCATAAATAAAAAGAACGCTTTTAATGGCTATACGTATTGAATACCACACTTATAAAAAATGCTTTTTCACATTATTTATACAAATTATAAATAACTAGTATTAATTAAGGTTGTATATTTAAATCCGACATAGTAGTCACTCAAACATACAAAACTTATGGAGCATATTGTTATAATAGGAAATGGTATTTCTGGTGTCACCACGGCTAGACATATTCGTAAGCTTTCCGATAAAAAAATCACAATAATTTCTGCAGAAACCGACTATTTTTTTTCTAGAACGGCACTAATGTATATCTACATGGGGCATATGAAATTTGAACATACACAACCTTACGAAAATTGGTTTTGGAAAAAAAATAATATTGAACTTAAACGCGCTTATGTATCTAAAATAGATAGTGTAAACAAGCAACTATATTTTGAGAACAACGATACACTATCTTACGATAAGTTAGTAATCGCTACAGGCAGTAAACCCAATAAATTTGGTTGGCCTGGGCAGGACTTAAAGGGCGTTATGGGTATGTACCACAAACAAGATTTGGAAACCCTAGAGGCGTATGCACCAAATAATAATGTTTGTAAGCGTGCGGTTATAGTTGGCGGAGGACTTATAGGTATTGAGCTGGCAGAAATGCTTAATAGCCGTAATATTCCTGTTACGTTTTTGGTTCGTGAACATAGTTTTTGGGGTAGTGTATTGCCAAAGGGAGAATCTGAAATGATAAATAGGCATATTAAAAACCATCATATCGACCTGCGTTTGGGGGTAAACCTTCAGGAAATAAAAGCAGATGATAATGGTAAAGTAAAATCAGTTATTATTCCCGAAACTGGCGAAGAAATAGCTTGTGATATTGTAGGCTTAACTGCCGGAGTATCGCCCAATATAGATTTTATAAAAGACTCAGGCATAGAAATAAGTAGAGGGGTTAAAGTAAACCGCTATCTAGAAACCAATGTAGAGGATGTTTATGCCGTAGGAGATTGTGCAGAACAACATGAAGGCATTAATGGACGTCGTCCTATAGAAGCTGTTTGGTACACAGGTAGGATGATGGGGGAAACCCTAGCACAGACCATTTGTGGTAATCGAACACAATACAATCCTGGACATTGGTTTAATTCTGCTAAGTTTTTGGATATCGAATATCAAACTTATGGGTGGGTATTTACTAAGCCCGGAGAGAACGAGGCGCACTTCCATTGGAAACATGAAGACGACACAAAATGTATTACAGTATGTTATGATACCACAACCAATTTGTTTTTAGGTATTAATACCTTTGGAATACGAATGCGCCACGATGTTTTTGACCGTTGGTTAACCGAAAAAAAGACTGTCGATTTTGTAATGGATAAATTGAGTGAAGCAAATTTCGATCCAGAATTCTATAAAACTTATGAAGCAGCTATTTTAACCGCCTACAAAAACCAATTACAAACTGTATAAAAAAATAATATGAGTAATAAATTAAACCATAGTATGTCTTTGGCAAAACCAGATGCACAAGATATTTCAAAAAAACAAAAAATTGCCTTGGCTACTGGTATTGTTGGATTATTTATTTTAACTCTAGCTTTACTAAATATTGATTTGCCAAATACAACTGTCTTTTTAGCACTGTCTTTGAGTTTAATTACTTTAGGAACTGTTGTGTATTCAAGAGACGCCTATTTAACAAAATTAGAAGGTATTAAAAATGACGGTGTTTGGTTTAAGTCTATTTCATCTCGTGGATTTTGGGGTTGGACATTAGGCGTTGTTTTAACTGCATTTTACATCGTACTTTACTTTTTTTCAGATTTATTAGGGCTAGGTCAAGGCGTAGACGGAACAAACACAGGGCTTATAGCATTGTTTGATCCTTTAAGTCAATTGCTTAGTGGCAGAAACGCTAGTCAGTGGTTTGTTTATGGCACACTTTATACAGTGGCAATAGCTGCATTTGGGTATAAATTTATTTTAAAGTACAGACATAATAGATATCAGCAATTACGTACGATTTCAGTTATCTTTTTTCAGCTAGGTTTTGCTTACCTAATTCCTGAGTTTATGTATGTTATGAATAGCGATATCCCTTATTATGATTTAAAAAGCGTATGGCCACTTAATTACTACCTTTTTCAAGACTACCATTTGGGCGAATTTCTAAACGCTGGAAATATAGGCATTGCATTAATAATTTTTGGTATCCTTTCAACTTTAGTCATTACCCCTATATTAACCTACAAGTATGGAAAACGTTGGTATTGTTCGTGGGTTTGTGGTTGTGGCGGATTGGCAGAAACCGCAGGAGATGCCTTTAGGCAGTTATCTTCAAAAAAAATGTCTGCGTGGAAACTAGAGCGTTGGTTAATTCATACCGTATTAGTTTTTTCTGTAATCATGACGGTTGCAGTTGTTAGCACTTTTTTAAAAGGAAGCTGGCAAGATGGCACGTTTGTAGAAGCGACTTATTGGTTGAGTAATAAAACATTTCTTATTAGTATTGGGCTGTTTTTAACCTTAATATTTGTTGGTGTAATGTTATTCAAAAAAAATGAACTAGGAAAAGATGCACGATATGGTGCTATTGGGTATGCCTTGGTTATACTATCGCTATTCATTATTTACTTTACAGGTACTAATGGGGGGGATATATTTTTTATTAATTCTGGCACGCTCAAATCGGCCTATGGCTTTTATATAGGATCTATATTTTCTGGAGTTATTGGTACAGGTTTTTACCCTATACTAGGAAATAGATCGTGGTGTCGTTTTGGTTGTCCTATGGCGGCAATTTTAGGTTTCCAACAACGAATGCTATCTAAGTTTAGAATTACAACCAATGGCGGACAGTGTATTTCTTGTGGTAATTGCTCTAATAGTTGCGAAATGGGTATCGATGTACGTGCCTATGCCCAAAAAGGAGAAAATATTGTAAGGTCTAGCTGTGTTGGTTGTGGCGTTTGTTCTGCTGTTTGTCCAAGAGGTGTTTTAAAGTTAGAAAATGGAGCATTAGAAGGACGTATTAATCCTACCGAAGTTTTATTAGGAAATGATGTCGATTTAATGAATTTAGTAAATAAGAAATAATATTGAAGTCGGTTTTAATATACTTATTTAGCTTTAACATTGCTTTTGCTTGTGCACAAATAACCTATAAAAAAACCTATTTTGATAATGGAACACTTGAAGCAGAAGGATGGTTAAACGGTACACTGAAAATAAATTACTGGAAATTTTACCATAATAATGGTGCACTTGCAAAAGAGGGAACTTATTATAATGATAAAAAAGTAGACTTTTGGAAATTTTATTATAACAACGGTGTCTTAAAAGAACAAGGGCGGTATAAAGCAAATCATAAAACAGCGTACTGGACCTCTTATCATGCAAATGGAAATCTGCAATCTAAAGGGTTTTATGACTCTCATAAAAAAACAGGATTTTGGGTGTTTTATTTCAATAACAATACGATTCAAAAAAAAGGACGTTTTTTAAATGATGATAAAATAGATTATTGGACGTTTTATCACTACAATGGAACGTTACAAAAACATGGTTTTTACGAGAATAACTTAGAAACTGGATATTGGAAATTTTATCATACGAATGGACATAAACAAAACGAGGGTCGTTACGCTTCTGGTTTAAAAGAAAGTTGGTGGGTTTCTTATAATACAATGAACCAAATTGAACATAAGTGTCAATTAAAAAACGACAAAAAAAACGGCTACTGCTTGAGATATAAAAACACAAAGCTTACTAAAGCAGAAAAATATGAAAATAACAAAAAACTAAATGAATGGACAGACTTAAAATCCTTCAAAAGAGACAATAAATTATCCGACCTCAAATGAGCCTTATCAAAGTAATCATTCCTGCTTTTAATGAAGCAGCGTCTATCGTTAGCGTAATAAACGATATTCCAAAGCTTGTAAACGAAATTATTGTAGTTAATAACAACTCAACAGATAATACAGAAAACTTAGCGTTAAGTGCAGGAGCTACCGTTTTGAGAGAGCCAAAAGAAGGCTACGGTAATGCTTGTTTAAAGGGTTTAGAATACATCCATAAGTCCGATGAAAAACCAGATATTGTTGTGTTTTTAGACGGAGATTATAGCGACTACCCAGAGCAATTAACTCAAATTGTGGCACCTATCATAAATAATAATATTGATTTTGTTATAGGAGCAAGAGTAAAGCATTTGCGAGAAATAGGGGCAATGATGCCACAACAAATATTTGGTAATTGGTTGGCTACATCTTTAATGACTTTATTTTTTGGAGCCAAATTCACAGACCTGGGGCCCTTTAGAGCTATAAAATATACTAAGCTTTTGGCACTTAATATGCAAGACAAAACTTACGGTTGGACCGTAGAAATGCAACTAAAAGCATTGAAACAAAAATTAAGCTACCAAGAAGTTCCTGTAAACTATAAAAAAAGAATAGGAGTCTCTAAAGTTTCAGGAACACTAAAAGGTTCTATATTTGCAGGGATAAAAATTTTAGGTTGGATTTTTAAATATAGTTTTAAATAATGATTATAGAAACTCTTGTGATGTTAATCTATTCTGTAGCGCTCATATTAATTCTTATGTATGCTATAGCCCAATTAAACTTAATGTTTAACTATATATCAGCTCAAAAAACAACAATTAACGCCCCTCTTTTTAACCTAAATAATAGCAGCGAAATACCATACGTTACCATACAGTTACCTGTATACAATGAATTATATGTTATGGAGCGCTTATTAAATAATATTGCTTTAATACAATATCCTAAAGATAAACTAGAAATTCAGGTACTAGACGACTCTACCGATAATACTGTAGCGACAACCGCAGCAAAGATTAAAACATTACAAGCTACTGGATTGGATATCGTACATATTTGCCGAAAAAATCGAACAGGCTACAAGGCAGGAGCCCTAAAAGAAGGTTTGGAAATTGCAAAAGGAGAGTTTATCGCTATTTTTGATGCCGATTTTTTACCACAACCAAATTGGCTAAACCATACCATACCTTACTTTAAAGATCAACACATTGGTGTAGTGCAAACAAGGTGGGGGCACATTAATCGTAATTATTCTATATTAACTAAAGTACAAGCCTTTGCCTTAGATGCCCATTTTACCCTAGAGCAAGTAGGAAGAAATAGTAAAAATCATTTTATCAATTTTAACGGAACAGCTGGAGTTTGGCGTAAAGAGTGCATTGTTGATGCAGGTAACTGGGAAGGCGATACACTTACGGAAGATTTAGATTTAAGTTATAGAGCGCAGTTAAGAAAATGGAAATTTAAATACTTAGAAAATGTAGAAACTCCAGCAGAGCTACCCGTAGTTATAAGTGCTGCTAGGTCACAACAGTTTAGATGGAATAAAGGAGGTGCAGAAAACTTTAGAAAAATGCTTAAGCGAGTTTTAGTAAGTAAAAACATTTCTGCTAAGACCAAAATTCATGGAATTTTACATTTGCTAAATAGCACGATGTTTTTAAACATATTTATTGTTGCCGTTCTTAGTATCCCTATGCTTTACATAAAAAATGAATATGCACACCTAAAAAGCTACTTTATTGTAATGAGCTTTTTTGTAATTAGTACAATTATATTTTTTGTTTGTTATTGGGTTATGTATAAAAACATTTATGGCGCAGGAATTAAAAGTTTTCTAAAATATATAGCTTTGTTTTTTACATTTTTTTCAATAGCAATGGGCTTTTCACTGCATAACTCTATTGCAGTATTGGAGGGGCATTTAGGTAAACGAAGCGAATTTGTGCGCACACCAAAATTCAATATTAATACTCTTAAAGATAGTTGGAAAGGGAATATTTATCTTAAAAACAAAATCTCGTTTAATGTTATTATTGAAGGTGTGCTAACACTTTATTTTGCATTTGGGATGTATAGTGCATTTGTTGTAGGTGATCAAGGTGGCGACTTTGGGTTGTTCCCTTTCCATCTTATGCTATTCTTAGGTTTTGGATTTGTATTTGTTAAATCGTTAAACTCAAAAGTAAAATAAGGTTTTTATACTTTTTAAAAAAAGTTAGTATAATGATTAAAGACTATCTTCAAGAACACAAAATAGCTTTATGCTATACTGCAATTTGTGCTTTATTATACTTAATTTTTTCTTATAATTTAGTTCGTACAGATTATATCAAATTGGTTACGTTATACTCAGGTCTTTTTGTTTTATTTTATAAATTAATATCACATTATAAAAATAAAACTAACTTTTTAATAGGTTCGGCTATTTTGTTTAGACTCTTATTTTTGTTTGCCATACCCAACTTATCTCAAGATTTTTATCGTTTTATTTGGGACGGACGTATGCTTATTAAAGGTTTAAACCCTTACTTACATACCGTAACTTCATTTATTAATTCGGGCAACTACCCAATAGCACAGGCTAAAGAATTGTACGATGGAATGGGAAACTTAAATGCTGGACACTATACAAATTACCCTCCCGTTAATCAATTGTGCTTTGCAATAGCAGCACTATTTGCAAGCAAAAGTATTGTAGGCTCTGCAATAGTGATGCGATTAATTATAATAGCAGCAGATGTAGGAACTCTGTATTTTGGAAAAAAATTGTTACAAAAACTCAATCGCCCTACGCATGGTATTTTTTGGTTTATTTTAAACCCTTTTATTATTATTGAACTTACGGGGAATCTTCATTTTGAAGGTGTTATGATTTTCTTTATCATATGGGCTTTATATCTGTTATATTCTGAAAAATGGAAGCTTGCCGCAATTGTTATTGCCTTATCAATATCGGTAAAGTTAATACCACTTATTTTTTTACCCTTATTTTATCAGTGGTTTGTAAGTCGAAAACTAGGGCTTAGTACTGTAAAAGGAGTTTTAAACCTAACGGTATTTTACAGTATACTACTTGTTACAGTGGCACTATTATTTTTGCCGTTTTTCTCCTTACAGTTTGTAAATAACTACGCCCAGACGGTTGGACTTTGGTTTCAAAATTTTGAGTTTAATGCGAGTATTTATTATCTTGTGAGGGCAATAGGATACCTGTTTAGAGGCTACAATGAAATTGCTACTATTGGCAAAATATTTCCTGTGTTAGTGTTTTTGTACGTAATGTATTTAAGTTTTTTAAAGAAAAATAAAAGCTTACTCGAACTTATAACAACAATGTTGTTTGCTCTAAGTTTTTACTTTTTTACAGCAACAACTGTACATCCTTGGTATGTTGCTACCTTATTAATACTCTCTATCTTTACTAATTATAAGTTTCCTTTAGTTTGGAGTTTTATTGTAATTATTAGTTACCTTGCTTATGCAAATACAGATAATACTGAAAACTTATGGATTATAGCTCTAGAATACTTGGTTGTATATAGCGTTTTTATTTGGGAGGTATTTTTTAAGAAAAAACCTTTTTTCTTAAATTCAAAATAAAAAATTTTATTTCTTACGCATATATACACTTACAGGAACGCCGTTGAAATTAAAATGCTCCCTGAGTTTATTTTCTAAAAAACGCTTATAGGGTTCTTTAACATACTGTGGTAAGTTACAAAAAAACGCAAATTGTGGTTGAGGCGTTGGTAACTGCATAATATATTTAATTTTCACAAATTTACCTTTAGTTGCTGGGGGAGGATAATTTTCTATAATAGGCAATAACACATCGTTTAAAACACTGGTTTTAATGCGTTTTGTACGATTTTTATAAACCTCTACAGTGGTTTCAATAGCCTTAAATATGCGTTGTTTGTTTAAGGTAGATATAAATACGATAGGGACATCTGTAAAGGGCTCTATTTGCTTACGAATGTGTTTTTCAAACGCCTTCATAGTATTGCTTTCTTTGTGCTCTACTAAGTCCCACTTATTTATTAAAATAACAATTCCCTTACGATTGCGCTCTGCCAACCAAAATATATTTTGTACCTGACCGTCAAAATCCCTTGTAGCATCAACAACTAGCATACACACATCGGCATGTTCTATAGCACGAACACTTCGCATTACGGAATAAAACTCTAAATCTTCCTTTACTTTAGCTTTACGCCGTATACCAGCAGTATCGACTAAGTTAAACTCAAAACCAAACCGCTTGTACTTAGTGTCTATAGCATCTCTAGTTGTACCTGCAATATTGGTAACGATATATCTGTCTTCTCCAATTAAAGCATTTATAAATGACGATTTCCCTGCATTTGGACGTCCTACAACGGCAAAGCGTGGAAGTTCTGTTTTAATGTCCTCATCTTTATCAGGTAAGGCATTGACAACAGCATCTAGTAAGTCGCCTGTACCACTACCACTTATGCTAGCTATGGTGTAGTAATTGTCCAAGCCTAAGGCGTAAAACTCTACGGCATCTTGGGCACGTTTTCCGTTATCAACTTTATTAACAGCAAGAAATACGGGTTTGTTAACTTTGCGAAGTAGCTTGGCAACATCTTCATCCATTCCTGTCACACCATCTTCTACATTGACCATAAAAATAATGGCATCGGCTTCATCGATAGCCAGTTCAACTTGTTTATCAATTTCAGATTCAAAAATATCATCGCTTCCTACAACATAGCCTCCTGTATCAATAAGCGAAAACTCTTTGCCATTCCAGTCGCTTTTACCATAATGGCGATCTCTGGTTACACCGCTTACGGCATCAACTATGGCTTCTCTTCTTTGAATTAAACGATTGAAAAAAGTCGATTTCCCAACATTGGGGCGACCAACTATGGCTACTATATTACTCATAAGTATAAGGTTTAATCTGCATTACATATCCTGTAAGCCTTGCAAAGATACTACTATATTTAAGATCACTGCAAAGTCATCGATACTAAAGGCCAATTTGTAATTTAAATTAAAAAGACTAACGCCCTAAAATAATAGATTTATAATTTTAGGTAAAAAGAAATTGTATTGTAACACTCCTTATAACATTAAGGGGCTAGTCAATATAGCTTGCGCTTAGGAAGTAATTTACGATAGCTTCTTTCATTAACACACTTTGTTCTCCAGCTTTTAAAGCGGGTAATTGAGCAAGGATTTTGTAATGTGGCCAGCCATCGTCATCAAAGTAATCAAATTCATAATAGCCATAGGGTTCTAGTAATTTGCAAATAGAAATATGCATAAGACTAATTTTATCGTCTTTTTTAAATTTTCGATTCAGTTGCCCTAATTCTTGAACGCCTATTAGGTATATGATAGCGTCTAGATCTAGTTGATCACCATCTGCAAATTGTTGCGATAATTTATACACCACATGTTCCCAGCGTTTTTTTAATTGTTCGTCTCTTGCCATACGATTTTATGTAAAACACAAAGTTAGTGAAGCAAAAACATCTCTTTGTATGCTTTATAGAAAAAAGCAAGTTTAATTTATATATTTGTTAAAACTATTACATTAATGAATGTTATCGATATTATTTTGGGAGCTTTAATTTTATTTGGCTTGGTTAGAGGTTTAATAAAAGGGCTTTTTGTAGAAATAGCTTCGCTGGCAGCATTGATTTTAGGTATTTATGGCGCAATACACTTTAGTAATTTTGCAGCTTCTTTTTTGCAAAGTAAAGTAACTTGGGAGGAGCGTTACATAACTATTGTAGCGTTTGCTATTACTTTTATTAGTATCGTAGTTGCCATTGCAATGGCAGGAAAAATCTTAACTAAACTAGCTAACTTTGCCTCATTAGGCATTGTAAATAAGCTATTGGGAGGTGTTTTTGGTGCTGCAAAAATTGCCCTAATTTTGAGTATTATTTTGCTTGTGTTTAATAAACTGAATACGACAATTCCTTTTGCTAAACAAGAGGAACTGGAGCAATCTATACTCTACGTCCCTGTTAAGTCTTTAGCACTTAGTTTATTTCCTTTTATTATGGAGTTGGACGACTAATAACCCAAATTTTACTCTACCTGTCCTGCCATAAATTTACGTTCTAACTCTGCCTCAAACTCTTCTATAACGGGTCTAACAGTGCTGTCTGGTAAATCCGAAATTTTAATATACATAAGACCATCTACTGCATTGTTGAATAAAGGATCTACATTGAAGCCTATGAGTTTGCAGTTTTGTTTTATGTATTTTTTGAGTAGTACAGGTAATCGCAAATTACCTGGTTCAATCTCGTCAATAATACGATCAAATTTATTTAAATCTGCCTCGGTAGCATCAAACACAAAGTCTTTATCTGCATCTTTTAAAACGACTTTAAACTCTTTTTTGGGATGAATATATTGTGCCAAGTAAGGATCATAATAATGTGATTTCATAAACTCAATCATTAATGATTTTGAAAAGTTTGAAAATTGATTACTAATACTCACACCACCAATTAAATATTTATGTTCTGGGAATCGTATAGTGCTATGTACGATGCCTTTCCAAAGCAAAAATAAAGGCATTGGTTTTTGTTGATATGATTTTACAATAAATGCACGACCGAGTTCTATCGATTCACTCATCATTTTATGTAATTCAGGTTCAAAACGAAACAGATCTTGAAGATAAAACCCGTTAATCCCAGATTTCTCATAAATTCTTGCTCCTAGTCCCATACGATAAGCCCCTGCTATAACCTGCTTGTTTTCGTCCCAAAGAAACATGTGGTGGTAGTAAGTATCATACTTATCGAGATCAATGGATTGATTTGTGCCTTCACCAACTTCTCTAAATGTAATTTCTCTTAAACGTCCTATTTCTTGTAATATATTGGGGAGTTTTTTTGCTGGTGCTAAGTAAACCTCATAATTTTTACTTTTCAGTAAGCGGTAATCACTATCTTTAAGCTCTTCGATGTCTCTAAGCATTACAGTGGTACTGATTGGTGTTACAATTTTTTTAGGAACTTTAGATATTAAGGGGGTTTTTAGGCTAGACGAAATATTTTCTAAACGCTTTTTTTGTTCAAAAGCATTAGAAAGCATATAGGTTTTCTTTCTTAAAAAATCTGTAAAATCGTTTAAGTTTGGATAGTTCTTTTGATCT
Organism: uncultured Flavobacteriaceae bacterium; assembly: GCA_938011315.1. Classification (GTDB taxonomy): domain Bacteria; phylum Bacteroidota; class Bacteroidia; order Flavobacteriales; family Flavobacteriaceae; genus AU392. The sequence continues at coordinate 7,121 of CALLUG010000022.1, read as the reverse complement.
TTCACTAAAATAGGACGACCTATCCTAACTTTTATAATTCGACGCTTTTGTGTTAGCACCTCAGAGGGTAATTTAGCGGTTCTAAAAGTGTCACTAATTTTTGATAGCCTATAAAATAATTTACTATTTTTTGCATGAAAGTAAATAGGAATTACAGGAACTTCTGCTTTTTGTATGAGTTTCATTGCAGCAGGTTCCCAGGGTTTGTCTACAACAAGTTTTCCGTCTCTATAGGTGGATACTTCTCCCGCAGGGAAAATACCTAATGGGCCTCCATTTTTGATATGTAGCAAGGCTTGTTTAAACCCTGTAATATTAGATTTTATATCCTTACGATCCTCAAATGGATTTACAGGCATAATATATGGTTTTAGTGGGGTAATACGATGGAGTAAAAAATTGGCAATAATTTTAAAGTCAGAACGCTGCTCTAACATTAGTTTTAATAACAAAACGCCATCTATACCCCCTAACGGGTGATTAGAGATTGTAATATAGTTCCCATTTTTGGGAAGACGATTAAAATCCTCTTTAGGGATTTCAAATTTAATTTGAAACTCGGCTAAAATAGTATTTAAAAACTCAAGGTCTTTTAGGTTTTTATGCCGATTATAAAATTTATTGAGTTTAGAAATTTTTAAAACCCGCATAAGTAACCATCCTAGTGCAGTGCCTAAAACACCATATTTGTCTGTTTTTATGGCAACCGAAACTTCTTTGGCATTAACTAAGCTCATTATTTTTTTTTTGATTTATTACAAATATACGTAAAGCACAACAGCTTACTTAACAACGATTTGCATTGTTTCCTTATAGAGTTGTTTTAGTAAGATAGTTTTGTTTTTTTCTAAAGTTTGTATAGCGTCTTGGTTGTAATGACGTATAGTGAATAAAGCTACATTTTGAGTGTGTGTAACCTTAAATTTTGCTTTTAAGTGTTGTAACAAATCGTCTAGCTGGTTGTATTTATTTTCGACACACACCGAGAAGCTTATTGCCGAATTTTGAATTAGATTCACTTTCATCTTAAATTGATGTAGTAACCTAAAGATTTCGCTAATATTTTCTTCTACAATAAATGAAAAATCTAATGAAGATAGTGAAATTAAAACTTGATTACTTTTGAGAATAAAACAAGGTACTTTGGGGGCTAGATCATTGCCTTTACAAACTTTTGTACCATCTTGTTTAGGGTCTAAAAAAGATTTGACAAAAAGTACAATTTCTTTTCGTTGCAAAGGTTGTAGGGTTTTAGGATGTATTACAGAAGCGCCATAAAAAGACAGCTCTATAGCCTCTCGGTAAGACATTTGATTGAGCAACTGAGTATTGCTAAAAACTCTAGGATCTGCGTTTAATACCCCTGGAACGTCTTTCCAAATGGTAACACTCTCTGCGTTTAGGCAATATGCAAAAATTGCCGCACTATAATCACTACCTTCTCGACCCAAAGTCGTAGTAAAGTTGTTGGCGTCACTAGCTAAAAAACCTTGGGTAATATGTAGCACAGAATGATCTATACCGTTTGAAATACACTTTTGAGTTGCTTCCCAATCGACCTTAGCATTACGATAGTAAGTGTCTGTTTTTATTAATTTACGAACGTCTAACCAAGTGTTTTTTATAGCTACTTCGTTTAAATAATGACTAATAATTGTTGTCGAGATTAACTCTCCATAACCAATAACTTGGTCGTAAATAAAATTGTAATTAGGCGACTTATTACTGCTAAAAAAAAACGATAATTCTTCAAACAATTTTGCAACATTATTAAATACAGGATGCTGGTTGTTTTTAAAAAGATTTACTAAAATAGTGTTGTGGTATGCTTTAATATCATTAATAGCATAGTGTAATTGTGCAGGTGTGTTAATATAATTGTCGATAACATTTTCAAATGCATTAGTTGTTTTCCCCATTGCAGAAACAACAACAAGGGTGTTTTTATAGCCAAACTCTTTAAGAATTTTAGCTATATTTTTTACACCATTAGCGTCTTTTACAGAGGCACCACCAAATTTGAATATTTTCATTAATTAAGTTTAGATATATAATTCTTTATTCCCTGTTCATCAAGCTGTACAAGTTTCCAGTCATCCATAATACATGCTCCTTTTTGTTTGTAAAATCCAATTGCGGGGTCGTTCCAGTCTAGTACTTCCCAACTAATGCGTTTTGCGCCTTGTTGTTTTCCATAAACAATAACTTTGTCTAGTAAGGCAGTGCCAATTCCTAGACCCCTCATGTTCTGACTTACGATCAAATCTTCAAGATGCAATACAACACCTTTCCATGTAGAATATCTTGGATATACCAAGGCTATTCCTTCTACTTTTTTGTTCACTTCGGCAACAAAACACTTAAAAGCAGGAGACTCGCCAAAACCTTTGTCTTTTAGATCATTGACTGTTATTTGTACGGCTTCTGGTTCTTTTTCGAATCTTGCCAATGCCTTAATTAGCTGATATACGCAAGGCATATCAGTTTTTATAGCCTCTCTTATTATTAAAGTCATAAAAATAAAATAATTATCAAATATAACCTAAACGAGCTAAGATACCTCAATACGCAACACTAGATTTTTTACCGTAACAATAAACCAATATTAAGTTTTTAAAATTCATTAGGTTTTTTTGTTATCTTTATATCAAATTAAGAATAGACCTCATAACAATTATGCTTAAGCAATCTTTACAATTCAAATTATCTCAAAAGTTATCTCCCCAACAGATTCAATTAATGAAATTGATACAGTTGCCTACACAAGCATTTGAGCAACGACTTAAGCAAGAGTTGGAAGAGAATCCTGCCCTAGAAAACGAGAAGGATAGTGCAGACGACTTTGATAGCGATTTTGATAATACAGACGAGACCATTAATGATAGCGAATCCATAAGTACAGATGACATTAATATAGACGATTATTTAAGCGACGATGAGATTCCAGATTACAGAATGCAGACCAACAATTATAGTGTCGATGATGAAGAAAAGAGTATTCCTTATGCTTCAGGAATGTCTTTTACGCAGCATTTAATAAATCAACTTAGTACTTACAGGCTTGATGAAGACGATTATAAAATTGCAGAATTTTTGGTTGGTAGCGTTGACGGAAGTGGTTACTTAAGGCGGCCATTGGTAGATCTTATAGACGATTTGGCTTTTACGCAAAACGTATTTACTACAGAAACCAAAATTGAAGACATCTTAAAAATAGTGCAACAGTTAGACCCAGCAGGAGTTGGAGCTAGAGATTTGCAAGAATGCTTATTAATTCAGTTACTACGTAAACCTAAAAATGCCAATGTAGAATTAGCAATTTTATTACTAAGCAAGACCTTTGAACAATTCACGAAAAAACACTACAAAAAAATACTTAAAAAATTTAATATAAATGAAATTGAATTGAAAAATGCTATTCTAGAAATAGAACGTTTAAACCCTAAGCCAGGAAGTTCGTATTCAGGAAATACCAAAATGATAGAGCATATTGTTCCAGATTTCACAGTAAGAATTAATGAAGGCGCATTAGTCTTATCGCTAAATGGTAGAAATGCTCCAGAACTCCGTGTCTCTAGAGATTATAGTAATATGCTAAAAGGATACAAAGACACTAAACAAAAATCAAAAGATCAAAAAGATGCTGTTTTATTTATAAAACAAAAACTAGATGGTGCAAAATGGTTTATTGAAGCTATCAAACAACGTCAGCAGACCTTATTTACAACCATGAATTCGATAATGAACTATCAAAAAGATTATTTTTTGTCTGGAGATGAGCGTAAGCTAAAACCAATGATTCTTAAGGATATAGCAGATAAAATTAATATGGATGTTTCTACTATTTCTCGCGTAGCTAATAGTAAGTATGTAGATACACCTTATGGCACAAAACTAATAAAAGACTTCTTTAGTGAATCTATGAAAAATAATCAAGGCGAAGATGTTTCAACTCGAGAAATAAAAAAAATTTTAGAAACCGTTATTGAAGAAGAAAATAAACAAAAACCACTAACAGACGAAAAATTAGCAAAACTCCTAAAAGAAAAAGGCTACCCTATTGCTAGACGTACCGTTGCAAAATATAGGGAGCAGTTAGATATTCCTGTTGGAAGGCTTAGAAAAAAAATTTAATTTAAATTTTGAAATAATTTGCTAGGCTTTTGAGTAGCATTGTTTTAATTTTTACCTGTTGTATCACTTTTTCATGAAATACTTAGTGTAAGTGATAGTTACAGAATTAATTATATTTTAAAGTGACATTTTGTATCAAAAACACAAAAAAGCACATTAAATCGTAATAACTTTGTTAAAGTTTTCCCTATACATTGTAAAAAGATTAAATTAAATGTACTTTAGTCCCTTGAAAAGTATTTAAAACGTATTAAAAAATAATTGTATGAAAAGAAAAATACTATTTATTATACCTTTTATATTTATTTTAGGTGTAATTTTTGTAAAGTTTAATGGTGAACAAAATGAAACAGAAGAAGTTTCAGAAATAACGAAACTAAGAGAAAGGCACAAGTACTTCTTGGATAACAGTCCTTACAAAGACACAAGGGATCTTAGTAAAAAGGATCGTAAAGCAAAAGCTTTACCTCCTAATGGGTATTTTGAAAAACTTTGGGAACGCACACTAGATCCTAACTTAGGCTACCCTAATACTAAAGGGGCTTTAAAAATTCAGCACGATTTAATTCAAGCAAATAAAAATAAATTTGAACAATTTGGTGTTCCTGGACAGAGTACAACAAATGCTTGGGTGGAGCGTGGTCCTTCCAATATAGGAGGAAGGACAAGAGGACTTTTGTTTGATCCAAATGATCCAAATAATCAACGTGTGTTTGCAGGTGGAGTAAGTGGTGGTTTATGGGTTAATAATGATATTACTGATCCAAACTCTGTATGGACATTAGTACCAGGTGTACCGGAAAATATAGCGGTAAGTGAATTTGCCGTAGACCCTAATAACTCTAATATTATATATTTAGGGTCTGGAGAATCTTACACAGGAGGCGACGCAATAGGTAATGGAGTATATCGTTCTACAGACGGTGGTGTGAATTGGGATATGATTTTTGGTGGCCCAACAGGAACATCATCTCCTAGAGGAGCTAACTTAGATCTTGATGGTATATTTTATGTTAACGACATTATAACCAGAGATGTAATGGGTAGAACAGAAGTGTATTTTGCAGCGACATTAGGCTTGGGGAGTACGGATGGAAACCCAATAGGAATACTTGGTCCTAATGAGCGAGGCATATACAGATCTACAGATAATGGTGATAGTTGGACTCAAATACCTATAGCTGGAAATAATGGTAATAATATTAATCCTAACGATTTAGAATTAGATGCAAATAATAATATTTGGGTAGCTACAACCAATGGATTTGGAATATCATCTCCTGGAGGGGAAATATTTATGTCTCCAGATGGAATTAATTTCACATCAATAAATGTTATTCCAGGAAATTCTGCACGAACAGAAATAGAAGCATCTTCTCAAGACCCTAACGTGTTTTACATTGCAGTAAGTCAACCTGCTGGTGGCGTACAAAGTACTGCAAACCTATTTGTTACTACTGATGCTTTTGCTACAATACAAACGTTGACTGAGCCTGATGACGCAGATACCAGTGTTCAAACCGGAGATTATACTAGAGGTCAGGCCTTTTACGACTTACCTATAGAAGTAGATCCTACAGATGATACTATATTGTATGTAGGTGGAATCAATTCATTTAGAGGAGTGGTAACAGTAGACCCCAACGATGGAACAAGGTCGATTACCACGACAGATTGGGCACAGATGTCGAGACAAGGAACAGGTTTTGTTCCATCTTTAAATATCTCTGTAATGCATGCCGATATTCATTCAATAGTATTCAACCCTGCAAACCCTAATCAAGCTGTTTTTGGAACTGATGGTGGAGTATATTATGGTTCAGATTTATTAAACTCTCCAAACTCTACAACAGCAATACAAGTACGTAATAATAATTATAATGTAACACAATTTTATGCTGGAGATATCAATGATGTCGATGGTACTGTTGGAGGTGGGACGCAAGATAATGCTTCTCCTATTAATTTGACAGGAGATGCTAGTGTAGGAGTAGAGCCATTTTTCTCTCCAATAGGAGGCGATGGAACTTATGGTCAGTTTGATGATGATGGAGATTATATGATTATTTCAACACAAAACATAAATTACTTTTTTATAGATACTCCTATAACAGGAGCAACTACAGCTTTTGGCGCCTCTGCTGTTCCTACTGTTAATGCAACAGGATTTAATATTGTACAGCGTGCTGGTGGTAATTTTATAAATGAGGCTGATGTGGATACTAATCTAGACATCTTGTATATTAATGCGACCTTGGGAGGGACTGATCAGATAGGACGTTACACAAATATTGAGTTAAGAGCTCCAATAGAAACACTTATTACGGATCCTTTACTAACGAATAAGCCTTCAGCTTTTCAAGTCTCCCCATTTACAACCACATCAACAACGTTATTAGTTGGTACAGATCAAGGTGATTTGTTAAGAGTTACTAATGCCGATGGTGCTAGTGGTACCCCTGTGTTTGAAGACATTACAGGTGCAAACTTTGTAGGTTCTATTTCCGATATAGAATTTGTAACTGATGAAAACACGATTATCGTAACAGTGTCTAACTATGGTGTAGATAGTATTTTCTATACTGAGGATGCTGGTGTAACATGGGTGTCTAAAGAAGGAAATCTAGTCGATATTCCTGTATATGCTGTTTTAGAGAGTCCTTTTGATTCTAATGAAGTTATTGTAGGAACACAGTTTGGTGTCTTTAGAACAGATAACTTTTTGGATGCCTCCCCAAATTGGGTACAGTCTTTTAATGGAATGAGTAATGTTCCTGTAAGAGATTTAGATTTACGTCCCTCAACAAACGAAGTGTTAGCAACAACTTTTGGACGAGGTATGTTTATAGGACAATTTACAGATTTTGACCCTAATGCAGACGATGATGGCGATGGTATTTTAAATGGCGTTGATAACTGTCCCGATGTCGCTAATGCAGATCAGGCAGATGCCGATGGTAATGGTATAGGCGATGTGTGTCAAGATA
>CALLUG010000021.1 GCA_938011315.1 uncultured Flavobacteriaceae bacterium | reverse complement strand
TATACCGTCGTTGGCTTCGTATTCAGAATTATAAACTTTAGCTGTTCCTGTAAATGTTAAGCCTTCTTTTCCTGGTATTTTGGCAACAGCACCTTTGGGAGATAGATTGCCTTTAAGAATTCTTAAATGCCCCGTTGTTTTAATAGGGGTTTCTATGGGTTTTATTATTTTTTGCCCTTTGGTTAAGTCGGGAACATTAGCTAAGTTTTCTTCTAGGGTTTTTCCTGTTACGGTTAAGCAGTCTCCGTGTAACAGATCTTTGCTTAAAAGGTATTTTAATACCGCAGGAACACCTCCAATATTGTGTACATCTTCCATTAGGTAGGTTCCGCTTGGCTTTAGATCTGCTAGAAATGGAGTGTTGTTTGATATTGTTTGAAAATCGTTTAAGGTAAAAACTACATTTGCCGCTTTGGCTATGGCCAAAAAATGCAAAATAGCATTGGTGGAGCCTCCCATTACGGTAACAAGCCTAATGGCGTTTTCTATAGCTTTTTTGGTTACAATATCTTGTGGTTTTATGTTTTTTTCTAGCAGTAACCTAACGGTTTCTCCTGCTTTAATACTTTCGGTTTTTTTGGCTGTACTTAGGGCGGGGTTTGAGGCGTTGTATGGTAGTGCCATCCCTAAAGCCTCTATAGCAGATGCCATAGTATTTGCGGTGTACATACCGCCACAAGCTCCTGCTCCAGGGCAGGCGTTTTCAATAACAGATTCGTACTCGACTTTGGTTATTTTTCCTGCTACTTTTTGCCCCCAAGCTTCAAAAGCAGAAACCACGTCTAGTTTTTTGTTATTATGAGACCCCGAGGCAATAGTACCGCCATAAACCAAAACGCCAGGTCTATTTGTTCTGAGCATTGCCATAAGAGCGCCTGGCATATTTTTGTCGCAGCCTACCACGGTAACTAGAGCATCGTAGGACATTGCTTCGACAACAGTTTCCATAGAGTCTGCAATAACATCTCTTGAGGGGAGTGAAAATCTCATTCCTGGGGTTCCCATCGATATGCCATCGCTAACGCCTATGGTATTGTATATGAGTCCAACTAAGTCTTTGTTTTTGGTCCCTTTTTTTACTTCCAAAGCCAGATCGTTAAGGTGCATATTACAAGGGTTACCTTCGTAACCTGTGCTTGCTATACCTACAAAGGGTTTTTTAAAATCCTCTTTGCTTAGCCCAATGGCGTGTAACATTGCTTTAGCTGCGGGTTGCGAATCGTCTTGAGTGACTCTTTTGCTATATGTGTTTAATGCCATAATTTTAGATTAACTCGGTATGGTAATTGTCTTTTTTTTGAACTTTATCTTGGTATGCCTTAGCAAGTTTAAAACCAATGGTATCTTGCCAGTTTAGTTTAAAGGTCTGCTTGTCTAAGCTTTTTATTGGAGCAACTTCTGCTGCTGTTCCTGTAAAAAAAGCCCCATCTGCCTCGTAAACATCACTGGGTGTAAACAGTGTTTCTTCGAGCGCAATATGATGTGCTTCGCAGAGTTCAAATATTGTTTGTCTTGTTATTCCTGCCAAGATATTGCCTAAAGGGCAGGTAAATAGTTTGTTGCCTTTTTCGTAAAAAAAGTTAGCTCCAGGGCCTTCTGCCACATAGCCATTCATGTCTAAGAGCAGTGCTTCATCATAGCCTTTATTTTTTGCCTCTGTTGTGGCTAGTATGGAGTTGGTATAATGCCCTGTTACTTTGGCATCTACAATACAAGATTTTGGGTTTGGTCTTTGAAACGAAGAGGTTACAACCTCTAGCTGTGTATCTCCTAGGTATCTGCCCCATTCCCAAGCGCATAGCATTAGGTGTACTTCCTTTGTAGGCTGTAAGGTCATATTGGCGCCTAGATAGACTAGGGGTCTAATATAAGCGTTTTGCAGCTTATTTTTTTCTAGTAGTTGGTAGGTTAAATGCGTTAGCTCATCAACAGAGTAGTCTAACTCAATATGCATTGCCTTGGCAGAATATTTTAATCTTTCGTAGTGTTCTTTGGCTTTAAAAATTTGTGTGCCATAGCTAGTTTTGTAAGCTCTTATGCCTTCAAAAACCCCAGAGCCATAATGTAAGGTTTGTGTATAGAGATTAGTTTTGCCCTCTGAGGCTTTTAGCCATTTTCCGTCTAGAAATATTACCGTGTCGTTGTTATAATACATCGTTTTGTTTAGTCTTGTTTTAAATTATAAAATAATAAGCATAAAAAAACCATCCTTTGTGGATGGCTTAACTTGTTATATTTTAAAATAGCACCATCCTTCTAGCTGTGATTGATAATAATCACTGCCTCAATAATAGCTACTATAGTAATAGAATTCATCATTTTACTTCGCAAATGTAGTTTTTCTTTTTTGTTATGCAAATTTTTTTTAATAAAAATTCATATAGTTCAGATTGGTGTTTACTTGGTTGATTTAATTCTTAAACATTAAAAATAATTTATATTGCTATAATATTTTTTTTATATTTACTACTTTAGGTAAAGTTTGTAAAGCTGAGATCCAAGAAAACATTATACCTACCTATGAAAAAAAATAGTTACCTCATTAGTGTACTACTTGCACTATGCTTATTAAATTGTAGTAAAACAGATAATACAAAAACGATAAACAAGCTGCTAAAAATATAAGATACGTTATCTATTACAATACCCGACAGCCTTCCGTCTCCAAGTTCAAACCTATATGGTTATTGGAATTATAACGACACTTATTTGGGTTTTGCAAACGACCCTAAGGCTAATATTATTACTGTAAGTTTATTTGATTTTGGTTTAAAAAAATGGAGTAGTTTTGATTTAAATACAGAAGGAAACCACCAAGTGTATAGCCCTGGTAGTTTCGATTTTAACGACGATAACACCATTAGTTATTTCCCAATAGCAACACCAAAAATATTGAAAATTGATTTTTCGGGTCAAGTTATGTCTAGTGTAGACTATTCTGAAAAATATAAACATTCAATTAGCGTCCTTGTTAAAAACCAAAGAACGTTTCGCAATAACGGAAAAATAGGGTTTAATAGTACCGAATACTTATCGATAGATGACCCAAAGACATTTGAAACGGCTAGAAAATATACCGTATACGATTATAACCTAAAGACAACTACACATATCCTAAAGTATCCAAAAGAGTTTGTAGGAAAGACTTGGAGTACAAACGACACCTATGGAGAGGCTATCCCGTTTAACAAAAAATTAGTGCACAGTTTTTCTAAATCACATTACTTATACCTTTACGATGAGCAGGGCAAACTAGAGAAGAAAGCTTACGCTGGATCAAAATTTATTAAAGATGCTAAGGCTTTAAAATCTAAAAATACAGGTGCCTTGCAAGATTTAATTAAAACCGAAATGAATGGCAATTATGTAGGCTTGATATACGATAAATGGCGAGCTGTTTTTTATCGAATTGCCACCTACTACGACACCAATCAAACCATGAAAAATATGTCTGACTTGCAAAGACTTAATGACAAAAAAGCCTATGTTGTTATAACGCTTAATACTGATTTTGAAATTATAGGCGAAGATCATTTTACATATAGCGATGGCGTACATCACGGTATTTATTTTGTAAATAAAAATGGATTGCATATGGCTATGAGAGACACTGAAGAAAACAAGCTAAACTTTGCCGTAATTAGATAACCTGTAGTGTAGCATAAAAAAGAAAAAACTTAAATAATTTCATTAGCTTTGATATTAATAACTAGCCTGAGCAACTTATGCATTCTCAATTTATAACCCATGAATTTAAATAAATTACTACTAGGTATTGTTGTATTATCTTTTTTATCTTGTAATCAGGCTACAAAAAATAAAAACAACAATTTAGCTGTGTCTAAAATAACGATTATAGACTCACTAAAGATTAATTTTCCTTCCGGAGCTGTTGCCGATGTTTCCAATAACAATATCCTGTTCTACAATTATATAAGCAGTGATATAGGTGTTTTTAATATGGAAACTAAAAAGATAAAAACCTTTAACAAATTTGGTTCTGCTGTAGGTGAGTTTAACTCCATGTTAAACTCGCATTATCTAAGGTTTATTAACGACACTTTAATTGGAGTTAGTGAAGTTAATGGGGTTAAAATATACAGTTTTGATGGAAAATGGATAAAGGATATAAAGGTTAAAAATGAAAACACCCATGCTTCATTGTCAAATTTTGAATTTGTTAATGACTCTATCTTTTTTGCCATTAGGACCTTACAAGGTAATCCCTCGATAAAAAGTTTTTACAATCAAGATCATAACCTTATCGTAAAACAAAATTTAGAAAATAACGCCCAATCCCTTTTTGGTAAATTTCCCCTCCCCAATAGTGATCTTATTCATAACGATTTTTACTACCCTTATCCTTTCGATTTTTATACCCATTTTGACAATGAAACCTTGGAGTATTCTTTGCTCAACTCAAACGATAGTCGTATTTACACCTTTAATATTCTTACAGAAAAAATAGTGAAACAAACCGCACTTAGTTTAAGCTACTATAATCGATTAGAGAAACCATTTGCAACCACTAATTCAGCAATTCGAAGCAGTCAAGAATCTATTATGGATATTTATATGAATGCTATTATATATGGATATTTTAAAACTAAAAAATACGATTATATTGTATATAGCGAAGCAAAAGAAAAAGATGAGGTTATTGAGTACTTAAACAATAACGCCATAGGAAGTTTAAATGCTAATCCGATAACGATTAACATACGGATACAAGTGCTAGAGAATGGAAAAAAGACTGTAGATGATATATTAGTTCCTGAGCAACTTACAATACCAGTCTATTTTTTTCCTAATGAAAACAAAGGCATTTTTGCTAGCAAGACATTGAGCAAAGGCGATGATTTGAATGGCATAACCACTCTATATATTTGTAAATTAGGGAAGGATGCTGAAAGTGAATAAAAACAGACCCTTTATTCGTGTAACGATAGTATTAGTAATTATTTTTACTGGTTTTAATTCTCTTTCGTGTGATAAAACTATTGATGATAATTTAAGAGGGAATATTATCTCACTTATAGCACCAGATAATTCGTTTAAAACGTATGTTACAATTATTATTTCAGATACCGACTGCACATCTTGCTATAAAAGAATATCTAATTACGAAAAATCAAAAAAAATCGTTTACAAAGGCTTCTTTTTATCAAGAAATCCTTCGGCATTTAAATTAAAACTTGAAAAAGTAAATCCGAGTGTGGAATGGATAAATTTAAATAATGATTTAATAATTACAAAAATTAGAAACCGTTATCCAAACCTTAATGGACCTTATGAATTTTATTTTATAGATGGAATTTTGTACTTAAACAACGAGATAGTTACCTAAAAAAACCTTTCTAAATTTAGCGTATTTTATTATCATAGTGTAACATTAATTACTATTTACGAAAATATAACAGATAGCTTAGAATTAATTATAAACCTGAGTTCGATTAATAATTAGACAGATTTTTATTGGAAAAAAGGCAGATTTTTAGTAAATTAAGGCATTGAAATTCAATTTATTAATCTAAAAAACTGCCTATGTATTGTTACTCTAAAATTACGAACTTATTTTGT
>CALLUG010000020.1 GCA_938011315.1 uncultured Flavobacteriaceae bacterium | reverse complement strand
AGATGCTTTTAAAAGCCTATAATCAACATCATAACCGAGTTCTTGAAAATCATTAATAATCATTTCTATAACTTTACCTTTCTGCATAGAAAGTAACCCTTTCACATTTTCGGCTACAAAATATTTTGGTTGCTTATCTTTTATTACTCGTAACATTTCCTTGTAAAGAAAATTACGCTCATCTTTCATGGATCTTTTTATATTGGCTATTGAAAAGCCTTGACAGGGAAAACCCCCTAAAAGAATATCAAAATCATTTGGAATTTCTGAACTTGGAATCTTTGTTATATCTCCTAAAACAATGTGATCTCCTATGTTTTTTTTATATGTTTCTACTGCCTCTTTAAAAAAGTCATTTGCCCAAACAACATCAAATCCGGAGTTTATAAACCCTAAGTCTAGTCCTCCACAACCTGAAAAAATACCAGCGACTGTATATTTTTTATCTTTATTCATAATTCTAACTTTACAAATATATTGAAATTTTAACCTAAAAAAGCCAGTGCTTAATAAAAGCTATAATTAATAGGGCGGTGTAGTGCTTAACTTGAAGTTTTGTTTATTTTTACTAAGTCTGCCAAAATTTTTAAACTAGTTAAAAAAAAATAGACAAAATAAAAAAGTTGAGTTAGATGCTTATGCCAATTATTATTTTGAGTAATAATTGATATTAATTAAACACATTCAATTTCTTACTTCGAAGTAAATCATAATTAATCCATTAAAACAATAACTTATTCAAAATGAAAATAGCAACAATAAAGCAGCTTAAAGAAACATTAAATCACAATTCGCATAGTGATTTGGTAGATTTGTGTTTACATTTATCACGGTTTAAAAAAGAAAATAAAGAGCTACTAAGTTACATTTTGTTTCAATCTGCAGACCAAGCTAATTTTATAAAAAGTGTAGCACAAGAAATTTTTGAACAATTTTCACAAATTAATACCTCTAGCTACTACTATATAAAAAAGAGTGTTCGTAAAATACTAAAACGCATCAAAACCTATATCCGTTATTCTAAACAAAAAGAAACAGAAATAGAATTACTGCTCTATTTTTGTACTCAACTCAAAACAATGCAGCCAGCAATGACTCAAAACGCGTCTTTAATTGCTATTTATGAACGTCAAATACTGCATATAAAAAAAGTGATAAGTAGCTTACACGAAGATTTACAATACGATTACAATCTACAACTAAACACTTTGTTAGCACAAAAAAAACATTAAGCTATACATAAAAACAGTGTTTTTTTAAACCCTAATTAGCAAACTATAATCCTGTAATATTTGCTCCATTTTTACAATAAAAGTGTAAATTTGTTTTACAACTAATTAAGCAGAATATATGAGTTATAGAATAGAAAAAGATACAATGGGCGAAGTAAAAGTCCCTTCAGATAAGCTCTGGGGAGCGCAAACAGAACGTTCTAGAAATAATTTTAAAATTGGTCGTCCAGCATCAATGCCCTTAGAGATTGTTTACGGATTTGCGTACTTAAAAAAAGCGGCAGCTTATACCAATTGCGAACTAGGCGTTTTAGAAACTGAAAAACGAGATTTAATTAGCCAAGTCTGCGAGGAGATATTAGAAGGAAAACATGACGATCAATTTCCACTTGTTATTTGGCAAACTGGATCTGGGACGCAAAGCAATATGAATGTTAATGAAGTTATTGCAAATAGAGCACATCAAATTGCTGGTTATACTATTGGCGAAGGAGAAAAAACAATACAACCCAATGATGATGTTAACAAGTCGCAATCCTCTAACGATACCTTTCCTACAGGAATGCATATTGCAGCTTACAAAAAAATAGTAGAAAACACAATCCCCAACATAAGCCAGTTGCGAAATACATTTGCAGAAAAAGTAGAAGCTTTTAAAGATGTTGTAAAAATTGGTCGCACACACCTAATGGATGCTACCCCTTTAACTCTAGGACAAGAATTTTCTGGTTATGTATCGCAGCTAGATCACGGCTTAAATGCTTTGAAAAACACTCTGCCACACCTTGGCGAGCTAGCACTTGGAGGCACAGCAGTAGGTACAGGTCTTAACACCCCCAAAGGCTATGCTACATTAGTAGCCAAATATATTGCCGAGTTTACAAAACTACCCTTTGTTTCTGCGCACAATAAGTTTGAAGCATTAGCTGCCCACGATGCAATAGTAGAAACGCATGGCGCTTTAAAACAGTTGGCGGTGTCCTTAAATAAAATTGCCAATGATATTCGTATGATGGCCTCTGGGCCTCGTAGCGGTATTGGAGAAATTATAATTCCAGCAAATGAACCTGGAAGTTCTATTATGCCAGGTAAGGTAAACCCAACACAATGCGAAGCTTTAACTATGGTTTGCGCGCAAGTTATGGGGAACGATGTGGCAGTAACCGTAGGAGGAACACAAGGCCATTACGAGCTTAATGTTTTTAAACCTATGATGGCTGCTAACCTATTGGAGTCTGCGCAACTTATAGGAGATGCTTGTTTAAGTTTTGACACTAACTGCGCTACAGGAATTGAACCTAACCACAAAGTTATTAAAGAATTACTAAACAACTCATTAATGTTAGTAACAGCTTTGAACACCAAAATAGGCTATTACAAAGCTGCCGAAATTGCCAATACAGCTCACAAAAATGGAACAACCCTAAAAGAAGAAGCCGCTAACTTAGGTTATGTATCTAATAAAGAATACGACCAGTGGGTTAGACCAGAAGACATGACGGGAGGATTGGACTAGTTGCACACTTAAGGGCAAAAATTTATTAAGGATACAACACAATTTAAACAGTAATGTGAAAACAAACTGCTTTTTTAACTTGGTTTTGTAAGTGTATAACAAAAACACAAATTTATTTAATATATTGATATTTAATAAATTTGTGTTATACGCTAAACTTACATTTGCAAAGTTAGGGTTTAATGTGTTCTAAATACTAAAGCATTACAATACACTAATAATATCGTGTTTTGTAATAATTTGGTGTTTTCCGTTATCTAAGCTTACTAATACCGCATTATGTTGGTTAATATGTTTTGCAATGTCCTCGATACTGGTATTTTGTGTAACGATAGGAAAAGGCTTGTGCATTACATCTTTTATTGGTGAGTTAATCAACTTTTTGTTTGTAACAACTTTTTGTAAAAGTACAGTATCGTCAATAGCACCTACAATACCTGTAGCATCTTCTACTGGGATTTGAGAAATTTTGAAATATTTCATACGCTCCATAGCGTGAGCGATTAATTCCTCTGTTTTTACGGTTATTAGAGGGTTGTTTTTTTTGTTTTTAAGAATATCGGCAGCAATACTAATATTGTTATCTACAAAACCACGTTCTTGCATCCAAGTATTATTAAACATTTTGCCAACATAGCGGCTGCCATGATCATGAAATAATACCACCACCACATCATCTTTTGTAAATTTGTCTTTGAGTTGTAAAAGTCCTTTTATGGCTGCTCCGGCAGAGTTACCTAAAAACATTCCTTCTTCTTTAGCCAATCGTTGGGTATAAATGGCAGCGTCTTTATCGGTTACTTTTGTAAACCCATCAATAATACTAAAGTCTACATTTTTTGGTAAAATATCTTCTCCAATACCTTCTGTAATATAAGGGTAGATTTCGTTGTGATCAAAAACCCCCGTTTCGTGGTATTTTTTAAAAACGCTCCCATAGGTGTCGATTCCCCAAATTTTTATATTAGGATTTTTTTCTTTCAAATAATTTCCCACACCAGAAATTGTTCCTCCAGTACCTACTCCCACAATAAAGTGAGTTACTTTGCCTTTGGTTTGTTCCCAAATTTCTGGCCCTGTACTTTCGTAGTGTGCTTTGGCATTACTAGGGTTATCATACTGATTAACATACCAAGAGTTTGGAGTCTCTTCTGCCAAGCGCTTAGAGGTAGCGTAATATGACCTAGGGTCGTCTGGTTCTACATCTGTAGGGCAAACGACAACCTCACTGCCTACAGCGCGCAAAATATCCATCTTTTCCTTGCTTTGCTTATCGCTAATAACACAAACCATATTATAGCCTTTAACAATAGCGGCTAAAGCTAAGCCCATACCGGTATTTCCCGAAGTGCCTTCTATTATAGTCCCTCCTGGTTGTAAACGACCATCTGCCTCGGCATCTTCAATCATTTTTAAAGCCATGCGGTCTTTTACCGAATTACCAGGGTTAAATGTTTCGTACTTAGAAAGAACCAAGCAAGGCAGGTCTTTGGTTAGAGTATTTAGTTTTACTAAAGGGGTGTTGCCTATAGTTTCTAGTATATTTTCTGCGTAATCCATAGTTGTAATTTGAATGGTAAATTTAAGATAAATGTTAGAGCTTACGCTTTAAAATAGGTGTTTTTATTAAAATTAACACAGTGTAAATTCAATGCCTTTTATTTAGTATTACTGAAAACGAATAGCTCTTATTGGAGAAATTTTTGTAATAATATATGAGGGAATTAGAAGCATTAAAAAACACATAATAAAGGATCCAAGATTAAGCAATAAGATATAATCTAAACTAAGATATACTGGTACTTCGGTAACATAATACATATCTGGATTTAAAGGAAACAGTTTAGCGTACTTCTGTATAAGCAATAGACCTATACCAAGGATGTTTCCCCACAATAATCCTTTTGCAACTAAGTAAGATGCGTTGTATAGAAACAACTTACGAATGCTCCAATTGTTGGCCCCTAAAGCTTTTAGCACACCAATCATTTGTGTGCGCTCTAGGATGAGTACTAGAAGTGCCGTTATCATGTTAATTCCTGCAACAATAATCATAATCCATATGATGCCATAAATATTATAATCAAAAAATGTTATCCATTGAAAAATAGCAGCGTAACGTTCTGCTACGGTTTCTGTTTTTAATTGCGATGGGGTATTGTTATAAATTTCATTACCTTTTTCATTTAGGTTATTATGTTGGTCCAAAAAAATCTCGAAATTTCCAATCTCATCAGGTTGCCATTTATTAATCCTTTGTATATGTCGTATATCGCCCAATAAAAAACTTTGGTCTAACTGCTTAAATCCTGAATTAAAAATGCCTACGATTGTAAATTTTACTTGCGCGGGTAATCTTTTGGTATCGGCACGTAGAAAAACCATTTCAAAACGATCGTTTAACTTTAGTTGTAATCGGTTTGCTGTTTCGCTTGATAAAATAACGTCGTTACTTATTGTTTCCGAAGCTATAGGAACCTTACCTTCTACTAAGTATTCTTTAAATACAGACCAGTTGTAATCTGGACCAACGCCCTTAAATATGAGTCCCTCTGGGGGTAAATCTGTACGTGTAATCCCCAATTTAGACGCTACGCCTTGCATGTACCTAATTCCTTTTATAGCTTTGAAATCTTCTGAAAATGCTTGGTGTTTTGAAATAGGAAGTTGAGATTCATCGGAGGTGTTGCTGTCAAAATTAGACAGTGTCACATGCCCATTAAACGCAGCTGCTTTTTCGCTTATTTTGCGTTGTAAACCTATTCCAGTAGAAATTGTAATTAACATTACAATAATGCCAATAGTAATTGCTGCGATACCAATTTTTATTATTGGTGCCGATATACTATTTTTATGCGCTTTACTGCCTGTAAGGCGTTTTGCTATAAAATACTCAAAATTCAAAATTAATAGATGATTTTAAAGTTTTTCAAAAATACAGTTTTATTATTTGTTTTTGTACTGATGTCTTGCGGAAACAAATCTAAATTAAGTGCTTTAAAACACAATAGCTCTACTAAGTCTAAAATGACTAAAGCCATAGAGGTGGGGGCCAGCCGTACCGATATGTATTTAGGGCAACTTACTAATAAGCGTGTTGGTATTGTTGCCAACCAAACATCGGTTATTTACAAAACACAAGATAGTACATATACACATTTGGTGGATTCGTTACGACGCTTAGGCGTTACTATAACCAAGGTATTTGCACCAGAACATGGTTTTAGAGGAAGTGCCGATGCGGGAGAGTTTGTAAAAGATGGAATAGATACCAAAACAGGAGTGCCTATTATTTCGCTTTACGGAAGCAATAAAAAACCATCTGCAACACATCTTAAAACGATAGACGTTATGCTTTTTGATATTCAGGATGTAGGTGCTCGGTTTTATACCTATATATCATCATTACATTTTGTGATGGAAGCTTGTGCTGAAGCCAATATCCCTATAATTATCTTAGATCGACCAAACCCTAATGGACATTATATTGATGGTCCCACCCTAGAGCCTAAGCACAAAAGTTTTGTTGGTATGCATCCAGTTCCTGTGGTACATGGAATGACTATAGGTGAGTATGCAAAAATGATACAAGGCGAAGGTTGGCTTAATAACAATGCAACAACGCAGCTTACTGTAATTCCTGTTAAGCATTACAACCACACTAGGGCTTATCCCATTCCCATAAAACCATCGCCCAATTTGCCCAATGATACAGCTATACATCTTTATCCTAGTTTGTGCTTTTTTGAAGGGACTACTATTAGCGTAGGTCGCGGAACAGATAAGCAATTTCAGGTTTATGGTGCCCCTTTCTTAAATCGCACAAAGTTTAATTATACCTTTGTACCAAAACCTAATACAGGAGCTAAGTATCCAAAACATCAAGGAAAACAGTGTGTTGGAGTAGATTTAAGTAATGAAAAACCATTAAACAAAATTAATCTGAAATATCTTATTGAAGCTTACCAAGGGACAGCTAATAAGAATGATTTTTTTATAAAAAATGGATTTTTCACAAAACTAGCTGGTACAACAAAATTACAAGAACAAATTGAAAACAACTTAACTGAAGCCGAAATAAAGGCTACTTGGCAAGAGGACTTAGAGGCTTTTAAACAAATTAGAGCTCAATATTTAATCTACGATTAGTGTTTTATACCTTAATACGTTTTTTCATTGCTTCTACAATATTGTATGCCGCAGGGCAAATCGCTACATTGTTTAGGGTAAGCGTTGTAATTTGTTCAAATTTTTTTCGGTTTGTATGAGGAAATTCACGACAAGCTTTTGGGCGTACCTCGTATATAACACAATGATGATCTGATCCTAAAAAAGTACAAGGTACACTTTGCAATACATAATCGTTATCTTCATCGATACGCAAATAAGTGCTAATAAACTGTTGCGGTTTTAGATTTAAGTGTTTTGAGATGCGAGTAATATCTTTGTCTGTAAACAGCGGACCTGTTGTTTTACAACAATTAGCACAGTCCAAACAATTGGTGTTTTTAAACTCTGCGTCGTGTAGGTCTTGCATTAAGTAGTCAAGTTGTTTAGGCGGCTTCTTTTTTAATTTTGTGAAAAATGCTTTGTTTTGTTTGTGAGACTGTTTGGCTAATTTTGGTAAGTTATCTATAAGGGGTTTCATACTGTAAAAAATACTCTGATTTTGTGTTAGCTAATAGTCTATGCAAAAATAATCAATAACAACTATTTTATTTGAAACACAGTTTAATTTTTCATGTTTTGTTTAAACATAAAACGCACTAATTGGTTAAAAAAGAAATGTAATTTTAAAGTTAAAACACGACTTTTATAGTGTAATCAGTAATAAAAATAATACTTAAAAAATTATTTTAGAAACAAACCATTACAAACTTAAAATTCACGTAAATAATTGTATGTTTATTCCTAATTAATGTTTTTAAAAAAAAGAATTCATTTTGACGTTTTTGAACGAAAAATACTCTTATGTATTTTCGATGTTCTGTTTGTATTAGGAGGACTAAAACTCGTATGTTATACACTTCCATTTAGTTGTTTTTCGGTATTATCGAACAATTGGTCATGGGTTGTAATGTTAATTATATATCTTATTTCATTTGGACTTGTTTTTGAACTGTATAATATTCAAAAATTACGCCATCTTGAGAGTGTTTTTAAAGCCATAATCCTAACGGTCTTTGTTGCTATATTGTGTTATTTTTTAACTCCAGTAATTTCAATATTTCCAACGAAAAAAATAGAGGTGCTATATCTTTATCTAACAATAGTTAGCTCTATTTTTTTGTGTCGATTGCTGTATATTGTTTTTATAGAATCACCTCGGTTTTATAAAAAGGCTATTATTATTGGGGAGCCTGAGAATATCAAAAGCATAATTGAAGCATTAAAAGCATCAGACCCTAATTATAGAATTGTTGGCTTTGTAAAAAGTGGCGAAAGTCAAGATGCTAACCCAGTGGTGCTTAATGAAATTAAAACCTATAATATAAAAAACCTAATAGAGGCTGTAAAAACAGAGAGCGTTAGTGAAATTATTATTGCTATTCAGGACGCCAATAGTATTACAGTAGATTTGTACTCCAAACTCACAAAATTACTGGGTAAAGGATTTGTTATTAAAGAATACACGCAAGTGTTTGAAGAAATAGCAAAACGCATCCCAGTACAGTTTATGGATAAAGATTTTTATAGCTATTTCCCATTTAGCAACAGTAATAAAAACAAACTATATGTACGTTATTATCGTTTAATGGATATTACAGTTGCATTAATAGGGTTGTTGTTTGGGGGTATTATCTTTCCTTTAATTATAGTAGGTAACTTGTTGGCTAATAGGGGAAATCTTTTTTATGTTCAAGACCGTGTAGGCAAGGATGGCAAGCTGTTTACAATTATTAAGTACAGAACAATGATTGAAAATGCAGAAACTAATGGTGCTAAGTGGGCAGAAGAAAACGATGCTAGAGTGACTAATTTTGGTCGATTTTTAAGAAAATCTAGGTTAGACGAGATTCCACAATTTATAAATGTATTAAAAGGAGATATGAGTATAATAGGCCCTCGTCCAGAGCGTGCATTTTTTGTAAAAGAATTATCGCAAAGAATTCCTTTTTACGAAACAAGGCATACTATTAAACCGGGACTTTCTGGATGGGCTCAAGTAAATACAGAGTATGGAGCTTCTGTAGAAGATAGCTTAAAAAAATTGCAATATGATTTGTATTATATAAAACATAGAAATTTTTTCTTAGACTTAAATATTATTATAAAAACCATTAGTACGATAGTGTTTTACAGAGGTCGATAAACTTCTAAGAAGCACTTGTGTAATTGTAATAATGTATAAGAAACAGATACCTCAAAAATATGACTATTAGTAATGGTAATAAGCCTATTGCAAATTGTTGCACACCAATGCACCAGTGCAATATTAAGAGGCTAAGTGCTATTACTAAAAACTTAATGTATTTTACAAACCATGGTCTAGGTTGAGGTCTCCATACTTGTTTTAACATCACAATATTTATAGCAAATGCCCATAGTATATTATAATTATAAGCTGTTGCAGTATGGTCTGTAGCAAACCACAATAGTAAAATAAAAAGCCCTATAAGCCCTGTACTACAAAATAGTATAATATCTAGTAATCTGTTTCGTTTTTTGCACACGTAATCGTTATAGGTTATCCATAATACCACAAAACCTAATACTCCAAAAATAACAAGTGGACTGGTAAGTATATTAGTCTTTTTTTTGTAAGGTATAGACTGGTATAAAATCTCATTTTTTTTTACAACTAGCTCTTTGGAATCTGAGTAGTTTGCATGCTCAAAAAACTCGTGAATATAGCTTGGTAAAAACATATAATCTTTCGTTTCAGGAAATTTATCAATTACAGAGCCTAAGGCAACATCAATACCAAGGCTTCCCCAAGAGTTTTGATTAAGGTGACTTCTTATAAGCGTTCTAAATGTTTGTGGTTTAAAGTTTGGAGGCTTTGTGAAATTTATAGTGCCGTCAATTTCTTGACTAAGCACATCTCTTATAATAGAGGCACAATTGTCATAAAAAAAATCGTAGAGGTAGTAGCGATTTTCTGGCTTTTCATTAGTTACTAAAAAATTGAATAATTTTTGTTTTTGTAATAATGAAAGATTTAAAACTTGTTCTTTAATAGTTCTATTTTGTTTTTGATAATGATTGTAGAAATCACTAAAATAATCTAGTCCTAGTTTGTAGTTAAGTTTTCCTCTAGCAAATTTTAAAATAAAATTGGGCGCATTAAAATCAAAACGACCATAATCAAACACCACATCAATACTATGATCTTTAACCCTAAAACCACTGTGCCCAAAGGAGTCTATAAACTCGTTGCCAGGGCCTATAGTAATAATACTAATCTCTGCTTGATCCGACAGTGTTGTGTTTTGACCTTTTGTAAAAAGTGGGAAACTTAAAAAAGCTAGAACTAAAAGTTTGTGCATATTGTAATTTTACCTAAAAATACTAAAATCTAATTTAACAGAGAATACATTAGAGTACAGCGCAGCACTTTGGTCTCCAATATCTGTAAACGCATAATCTACATAAATACCACGATACTTAAATCCCACGCCAAAATTGGGTTGAAAGCTTAAGCGCTCATTATTACTAATATCTATTTCGTTTTGAAAATTCCCTAATCCAGCTCTTAAAAACACTAAATTTACGTAGCCAAATTCAAAACCAATAGCGGGGTTTATGCTCGCAATTGTGCTTGATATAATGTCGTTATTTTGTTCAAATCTTATATTTAAATCTAACTCACCTTCCAAAGTGTAATCGTTGTTAAATTGAAGTGACTTGGCAACACCTATTTGTATGCGAGGAATTGTAATTTCGTTAGCCTCTGGAATGTCTTGATTTTGCCCTTCAACAGCATTTTGTATATCTGCTAGGCGATCGTCGTCAAAAGTCCAAGCATTAAATGAAGTTGTAATATCTCTTACATTGGCTCCAAATGTCCAGTTGTTTCCTAAATTAAACTGCACACCAGCATCAAATCCAAAGCCCCAAGAGGACGCAAAATCGCCTATAATACGCCGAATAACTTTAGCATTAATGCCATAATTAAACCCTCCTAATAATGATGCATGCCTTGCATAAGAAAATGTTAAAGCCCAATCGGCGGCAGAGAATAAGCTTATTCTGTCGAAATTAATATTACCTTGATTGTCTATAAGCTGCGTAGTGTCTAAAATGTCGTCTACAGCAAATCTAATTATAGAGATAGCAATGGCACTTTTATCGTCTAAAGGCTTTGCAAAAGCAGCATAATTATAGTTTGCAATATTGGCAAAATAATTGGAGTGTAATAAAGCAATTTGTTTATCCTTTAGTTCTATTAAACCCGCTGGATTCCAATATCCAGAATTAACATCGCCAGTTCTTGCAACCACAGCATTACTTTGTCCTAATGCAGCAGCATCCACACCTATGTTTAAAAATTCGTTTGAATAATTTCTTGATTGTGCAAAGCCCAAAATGATATTAAACAGCAGTAAAAAAAATGTAAGTTTCTTCAAAAGTAATTTATCAATAAAAGTCCTTAAATTAGGGTTAGTATTATGTGGATCTAAAATTTTAGAGTGATTGCACTTTAAATTATGTTGTAGGCAAAAATAGTTTATTATTTTTACCAAAATTAATATTTTAAGACATTGATTAAACATATTCCTAATTTTGTTAGTCTATTAAATTTACTTTGCGGAAGTATAGCAGTATTATTTGCCGTAAATGCTAATATGAAGCTAACAGCATTATTTGTGTTTTTAGGCATATTTTTTGATTTCTTTGATGGCTTACTCGCCCGAAAACTCAAAGTGCAGAGTGAACTAGGACTACAGCTAGACTCTTTGGCAGATATGATTACTAGCGGTTTAGTCCCAGGGTTGGTTATGTTTTATTTATTAAGTCAGTCACATTATAATTTTGATATAGTGCAAGAAACGAAACAATGGACTGTAAGCACAAAAACAACAAATGTTTTACCCTATATAGGTTTACTAATTACCTTAGCCTCTGCGTATAGATTGGCGAAATTTAATATAGATGACCAACAAAATAATTCTTTTATAGGTCTGCCTACACCAGCAAATGCGCTTTTAATTTTATCTTTACCATTAATTATTGAATTTCAAGGCAGCGGCATCGTCAATACGATGCTAACTAATAAATGGGTACTAATAGGGATTACCATATTAAGTGCTTTTTTGTTAAACGCAAACGTTAGTCTATTGGCTTTAAAGTTTAAGAACTGGACTTTTAAGGATAATAAAAAACGCTATAGCCTTATGTTTTTATCGTTACTATTACTTATTATTTTTAAGTTTATAGCCATACCCTTAATT
Source organism: uncultured Flavobacteriaceae bacterium (assembly GCA_938011315.1). GTDB lineage: Bacteria > Bacteroidota > Bacteroidia > Flavobacteriales > Flavobacteriaceae > AU392. The sequence goes on along the minus strand of CALLUG010000020.1, from coordinate 26,653 downwards.
ATACTATTATATATATTTATTTCATTATTAAAGTAAACAATTATGACAGAAATTATTTTCACACTACTTATGCTGGTAATGTTACAAGCAGTTCTTGGCTTTGACAATCTTTTGTATATCTCTTTGGAGTCTAAAAAAGCGCCGCAGGATCATCAAAAAAGAGTGCGAAAAGTAGGGATATTGATTGCTATTGTTTTGCGTATAGTCTTATTATTTGTTTTAGTGTCTATTATCGATTTTTTTCAGGAACCCTTTTCTTTTTTAACAGGCGAAATAAAAGATGTTTTTAAGTTTGCATTTAATGGGCATAGCATTATTGTTTTGATAGGAGGTGCTTTTATTATTTATACCGCAATAAAAGAAATTTGGCATATGATTGCTATACCAGACCTAAATAAGGTTATGGATCAAACCAACAACAAACGAACTAAATCCCCCAATGCTGTTATTATGAGTATTGTTATTATGAATTTGGTGTTTTCGTTCGATTCTATTTTGGCTGCCATAGGTTTAACAAGCAGTATAGAAAACGATACTACGGCATTTGTTGTTATGGCAATTGCTATTGTTGCAAGTGGCTTATTAATGCTCTTACTGGCAGATAGAATTGCTGTGTTTTTAGCAAAAAACAGAATGTATGAAGTGTTGGGGCTTTTTATTTTATTTATTGTAGGAATTATGTTGGTTACAGAAGGAGGGCATCTAGCACATTTAAAGATTTTTGGAAACGATATCGTGCCTATGAGTAAAACGACGTTCTACTTTGTGTTGGCGGTATTAATTGTTACAGATATTGTGCAAGGACGTTATCAAAAAAAATTAATTGCCGAACAAAAGCGTAATCAAAAAGATAACCAAGCCAATTAAAGGATTTTAAAATTCTAATTTCTTTTTACGAAGTTCAAAATTTTGACCTAAGTATACTTTACGCACCATTTGGTCTGCGGCAAGTTCTTCGGGTTGCCCAGCTTTTAGGATACTTCCCTCAAACATTAGGTATGTTCGGTCTGTAATGGCAAGGGTCTCTTGTACGTTATGATCTGTAATTAAAATACCAATATTTTTCTTGGTAAGTTGTGCAATAATACGCTGTATATCTTCTACAGCAACAGGGTCAACTCCCGCAAAGGGCTCGTCTAGCAAAATAAAACTAGGATCAGTAGCTAAGGCACGGGCAATTTCTGTACGGCGACGCTCTCCTCCAGAGAGTAAATCGCCTCTGTTTTTTCTTATATGTCCTAAACTAAACTCGTCGATTAAAGATTCCATTTTATCTCGTTGTTGCTTTTTAGACAGTTTGGTCATTTGCAATACACTCAAAATGTTATCCTCAATACTTAGCTTTCTAAATACAGAAGCTTCCTGGGCAAGATACCCAATGCCATTTTGTGCACGTTTGTACATTGGGTATTTTGTAATTTCAGTATCGTCTAGGTATATGGATCCGCCATTAGGTTTTATAAGCCCAACAATCATATAAAACGATGTTGTTTTTCCTGCGCCGTTTGGGCCAAGTAATCCTACAATTTCTCCTTGATTTACTTCAACAGAAATTCCTTTTACAACGTTTCGTCCGTTATAAGACTTCATTAAGTTATCTGCTCTTAAGACCATATATTTTGTGTAAAAATCAAAAGTAATGAAATCCTTTTTATAAGCTTAAATGTTATTAATAAATTAACGTTGTTCTTCCTCTAAGGCGTCCCAAAACTCATAAGCACGACGTAAGTGTGGTACAACAATTGTACCTCCTACCAAGGTTGCAATGCTCAGAGACTCTAAAACTTCCTCTTTAGAAACCCCTAGCTTATAGCTAGTTTCTAGGTGGTAGCGAATGCAGTCGTCGCACCTTAACACGGCTGAGGCTACAAGCCCTAGCAATTCTTTTGTTTTTGTGTCTAAAGCCCCCGCTTGGTAAGCATTTGTATCAAGATTAAAAATACGTTTAATAATTTTATTATTATCTGCTAGAATTTTGTCATTCATTTTTTCGCGATAATCATTAAATTCTGTTACAATGTTCGACATAATTAGATGTGTTTTTTAGTTTGATTTTTAATTACAATTTTAGAAATATAAATGCTGACTTGGTATAATATTAAAATAGGAATAGCAACTATTATTTGGCTCGCTAGATCTGGCGGCGTAATAATTGCAGCTAGTATTAATACTAGTACAAGAGCGTATTTTCTGTATTTTTTTAGAAACTTAGGACTTACCAACCCTATTTTGGTTAAAAAATAAATAACAATAGGAAGCTCAAATATAAGGCCAGAAGCTAGTGAGGAAGATTTTATTAATGCAGTATATGAGCTAATATCAATCTGGTTATCAACAAGATCTGATATTGTATAATTAATTAAAAAATTAATGGATAGAGGTGTAATAATGTAATACCCAAAAAGGACTCCTAAAAAAAATAGTATAGAGGAAACAAAAATAAACCCACGCGAGTGTTTTCGTTCATTCTTATGTAGTCCGGGGCTTATGAATTTCCATAATTGATATAAAATGTATGGAAAGGCAATAACAAATCCAGCAGCAATAGACATCCAAATATCTGCCGAAAATTGTCCTGCCATTTTTCGACTTTGCAGTATCATAGGCAACGTATCTCCACAAAAACTAGTATCTACACCTATAAAATTAGCAGACCTACAAAGCATATCATAGGTTAAAAAATCCATGCTAAGTGGCGCAAAAATAATAGATTCAAAAATAAAAGAACTAAACATAAAAGCAACAGTACCAGCTATAACAATAGCCATAGTAATACGAATTAAATGCCAGCGTAAATCTTCGAGATGATCTAAAAAGGACATAGTATTTATATTCTTTTGGTTTGCCATTATATAATACCCTCTTTTATAAGGTCATGCAAATGCACAACACCTTGGTAGTGACCAGCATCGTCTGTAACTAATAATTGCGAAACTCCATTGGCTTCCATAAGCTCCATGGCATCGACTGCCATAGCATTATCACGAATTGTTTTTGGCTCAGCATTCATAATGTCTTTAGCCGTTAGTTGCATAAAGTTTTTGTTGTTACTTAGCATTCGTCTTAAATCGCCGTCAGTAATAACACCAACAACAGTATTGTTAGTTACTACAGCTGTAACGCCTAGCATTTTATTAGAAATTTCTAAAATGACCTCTTTTATGCTAGTATTAGGTTCAACAAATGGTTTTTTGTTAATAGAAGATAAGTCGTTAACGCGTAGATACAGCTTTTTCCCTAAAGTTCCTCCCGGGTGATATTTTGCAAAATCTGTGCTAGAAAACCCTCTTAACTTAAGTAAACACACCGCAATGGCGTCTCCCATAACAAGCTGTGCTGTAGTGCTTGTTGTTGGAGCCAAATTGTTTGGACAGGCTTCTTTTTCAACAAAAGTATTTAAAACATAATGTGCATTTTGTGCTAAAAAAGAATCGCTATTGCCTGTTATAGCAATTAGTGTATTAGGGCCATTTTTAAGGAGCGGAACTAATACCTTTATTTCGGGAGTATTTCCGCTTTTAGAGATGCAAATAACCACATCATCTTTTAGTACTAATCCTAAATCGCCGTGTATAGCATCTGCTGCGTGCATAAAGACAGAAGGCGTCCCTGTAGAGTTTAAAGTCGCTACAATTTTGTTAGCAATAATAGCACTTTTGCCAATACCTGTAATAATAAGTCTTCCTTTAGAATTTAAAATAATCTCAATAGCTTCAGAAAAATGATGGTCCAAAAGTTGCGAAAGATTTGCAATAGCATTAGCTTCTATATTAATAGTCTCTTTGGCTATATTTAAGATAGATTTTTTTGTGTTCAAAATTATAATTATTTTAAGTTGACAGTTTTAAAGAAATTTGTATATTTATAGGTCTTTTGGACGCATTGGTTAATGTTATTAAATTAATACAAAAAAACGAAAAAAAAATAGGAGAGCTTTCGAAATAGACTAGAAATTAAATAATATTTTTCTCTAGTTAAAAAAATATAAATTATAGCGTACTAATTAATGAATACACAGCAAAACGAGCTAAAAGAAGCATTAAAAACGTATTTTGGTTTTACTAATTTTAAAGGTTTGCAGGAGCAAGTCGTTACAAGTGTAGTTGCCGGAAATAATACTTTTGTTATTATGCCTACGGGTGGGGGGAAATCTTTGTGTTACCAATTACCTGCATTAATGAAAGAAGGAACTGCAATCGTAGTGTCTCCACTAATTGCATTAATGAAAAACCAAGTAGATGCTATTCGTGGAATTTCTAATGAGGAAGGCGTTGCACATGTTTTAAACTCATCATTAAACAAAACAGAAATAAAAAAGGTAAAATCTGACATTTCTAGCGGAATCACAAAATTACTATATGTCGCCCCAGAATCTCTTACAAAAGAAGAAAATGTAGAATTTTTGAGAGAAGAAAAAATATCTTTTCTTGCTATAGACGAGGCACATTGTATTAGTGAGTGGGGGCACGATTTTAGACCAGAATACAGAAATCTAAGACATATTATAAAACGGATAGGTGACAATATTCCTATAGTAGGACTAACAGCTACTGCAACACCAAAGGTACAGGAAGATATCTTGAAAAATTTAGCAATTCCTGATGCCAAAACATTCAAAGCCTCATTTAACCGCCCCAATTTATACTATGAAATACGCCCCAAAACAAAAACTGTAGACGCAGATATTATTCGTTTTATTAAACAAAATGAGGGCAAATCAGGTATTGTGTACTGTTTAAGCCGAAAACGAGTTGAAGAACTAGCACAAGTATTGCAAGTTAATGGACTTAAAGCTGTGCCCTATCATGCAGGATTAGATGCCAAAACTCGAGCTAGGCATCAAGATATGTTTTTAATGGAAGATGTAGATATTGTTGTCGCAACAATAGCTTTTGGTATGGGTATAGATAAACCAGATGTACGTTTTGTAATTCATCATGATATTCCTAAAAGTATTGAGAGTTACTATCAAGAAACAGGACGCGCAGGACGAGACGGAGGCGAAGGACACTGCTTAGCATACTATGCTTATAAAGACATTGAAAAATTAGAAAAATTTATGGCAGGCAAGCCAGTAGCAGAGCAAGAAATAGGACATGCTTTACTACAAGAAGTTGTAGCTTTTGCAGAAACATCAATATCTAGGCGAAAATTTATACTTCATTATTTTGGCGAAGAGTTTGATAACGAAACGGGCGATGGAGGCGATTTGGACGACAATGTAAGGCATCCTAAAAAGCAAGTTGAGGCTAAAAATGAAGTTGAAATCTTGCTAGACGTTGTTGCAAAAACTAACGAAAAATATAAGAGTAAAGATCTAGTTAACGTTATTACAGGCAAAGAAAACGCTTTAATAATATCACATCGAACTCATACACAACCCTTTTTTGGAATAGGAAAAACTAAAGAAGGAAAATTTTGGATGGCATTAATACGCCAAGTATTAGTTTCAGGACTTTTAAAGAAAGATATTGAAACCTATGGTGTATTAAAAGGAACAGAAAATGGAAAAGCTTATCTAGAACAGCCAGTATCGTTTATGATGACCGAAGATCATGTTTTTGATGAGGTCAATGACGATAGTATTATTACAAACTCAAAAGGAGGTGGTGTTGTTGCAGATGAGATGCTAATGAAAATGCTAAAAGACCTTCGCCGAAAGAATGCTAAAAAGCTAAAAGTGCCTCCATTTGTTATTTTTCAAGATCCCTCTCTGGAAGATATGTCGCTTAAATATCCTATAAGTATAGCAGAGTTAGCAAATACCTATGGTGTAGGCGAGGGGAAAGCAAAAAAATATGGCGAAGATTTTGTAGCACTAATAAGCCGTTACGTATATGATAACGATATTGTGAGACCTGATGAAATGATAGTAAAATCTACAGGACTAAACTCTGCGCTTAAACTAAACATTATTCAAAACATAGACAGAAAACTACCGTTAGATGATATTGCATCAGCAAAAGGTATGGAAATGCCTGATTTTATAAAAGAAATGGAAGCTATCGTGTTTTCTGGAACAAAATTAAATATTGATTATTGGATTGATGATATTTTGGATGAAGATCAACAAGAGGAAATTCACGAATATTTTATGGAATCTGAAACTGACGATATAGAAGCAGCTGTAAAAGAATTTGATGGCGACTATGACCATGAAGAATTGCGCTTATACCGTATTAAATTTATGACTGAAGTTGCTAATTAAAAAAAAGGACACTTGTATTTTCTAAGCGTAACTTCTTAGTATATTTGCCCATTATAAAAACACAGAATAATGCAAGACGGTTTATACGCAAAAATGAGCACCAGTAAAGGAACAATACTTGTTTCTTTAGAATATGAAAAAACCCCAGGAACAGTTGGAAACTTTGTAGCCTTAGCTGAAGGCAATTTAGAAAATAAAGTAAAACCACAAGGAAAACCTTATTATGATGGATTAAAATTTCATCGTGTTATTTCAGACTTTATGATTCAGGGAGGGTGCCCTCAAGGAACAGGAACTGGAGATCCAGGTTATAAATTTGATGACGAATTTCACTCAGAATTAAAGCACGATGGCCCGGGAGTTTTGTCTATGGCAAACTCTGGACCCGGAACTAATGGAAGCCAGTTTTTTATCACACATGTCGAAACACCCTGGTTAGACAATAAGCACACTGTTTTTGGAAAAGTACAAGAAGGACAAGATGTTGTAGATGCAATAACTCAGGGCGATCAACTTACAAGTCTAGAAATTGTAAGAGTAGGAGACGCTGCAAAATCCTTTAATGCAGTAGAGGCTTTTAGAACATTTGAAGGAAGTCGTAAACAACGCATTGCAAAGCAAAAAGCTGATCAAGATGCTGAGTTAGAAAAAATTGCATCAGGATTTAATAAGACAGATAGTGGATTGCGTTATCAAATTATTCAAGAAGGTTCTGGGGTAAAAGCAGAAAAAGGAAAAACAGTATCCGTGCATTACAAAGGACAACTACTAGATGGAACAGTCTTCGATTCATCTTACAAACGTAATGCGCCTATAGATTTTTCATTAGGTGCAGGGCAAGTCATATCTGGTTGGGATGAGGGTGTTGCTTTATTAAAAATAGGCGATAAAGCCCGTTTTGTAATCCCTAGTAACTTAGCGTATGGTTCTAGAGGCGCTGGAGGTGTAATTCCACCAGATGCTACACTTATTTTTGATGTAGAATTAATGGACGTTAAGTAAAGAGTATTAAAAAACAGTAAAAGAAGTGCAACAATATGCAAAAAGTAAAAAACTTAAGTTTAGCAAAAAAGATGATTTAATTCAGATTGTTCGCTTTTATTTTTCAAAATAATTAATAACTAAAAATCATAAAAAAAGAGGAATCATTTTTATCATTCCTCTTTTTTTATGGTTTTTAAACGTCTTGCTCTATTTTATCATTTCGTAGCTACGTTTAATAAAATCTGTCAGTTCTTCGCCTTTTAATAGCCCTTGCGATAACCTTGCTAAGTCTAGACTTTGGTTAACTAGTCGCTCTTGCTTCTTTTTAGTTTTAATAGTTAGTAATTCCCCTACAAGATTTGAGTTTGTGTTTACCACAAGGTTGTACATTTCAGGCATATTACCCATACCAAACATACCACCGCCTCCACCAGTTTGTTGCATCTCTTTCATACGGCGCATAAATTCAGGTTGTGTAATCATAAAGGGAGCTGCATCGCTATCCATTGCTTCTAATTGCACCATGAATTTTTCAGAAGGAATAATATCTTTTAATAAAGTGTCTAATGCTTTTGTTTGATCTTCATTTAGTTTAGAAATGATGTTTTCATCTTTCTTTATTAATTTATCAATAGCATCTGCATCAACACGTGCAAAAGAAATATTTTCTTTAGTAGTCTCTAGCTTTTGCATTAGATGCGGTACGATAGGGCTGTCTAGTAATAAAATTTCATAGCCCTTAGCTTTTGCAGCTTCAATATAGCTGTGTTGCTCATCTTTATTAGAAGCATAAAGAATTACGAGTTTATCGTCTTTATCTGTTTGATTTGCTTTTATTTTATTGTAAAGTTCTTCGTAAGTATAATAAGCACCTTCTACTGTTGGGTATAATGCAAAAGCATTTGCTTTTTCAAAGAATTTTTCTTCAGAAAGCATTCCATATTCAATAACTATTTTAATATCGTTCCATTTTGCCTCAAAATCTTCACGATTTGCATTAAATAAAGATTTTAGCTTATCAGCTACTTTACGAGTAATGTAAGAAGAAATCTTTTTTACGGCGCCATCTGCTTGTAAGTAACTACGAGATACGTTTAGCGGAATATCAGGAGAGTCTATTACACCACGAAGCATTGTTAAAAACTCAGGAACTATACCCTCTACATTATCGGTAACAAAAACTTGATTTTGGTATAGCTGAATTTTATCTTTTTGCATTCCCATGTCTTGGCTAATTTTTGGGAAATACAAAATACCTGTTAAGTTAAAAGGATAATCAACGTTTAAGTGAATATTAAATAAAGGCTCTTCAAACTGCATTGGGTACAATTCTCTATAAAAACCTTTATAATCGTTGTCTTCTAAGTCTTTTGGTTGTTTTGTCCAAGCAGGATTAGGGTTATTAATAATATCGTCTACTGTAACTTGTCTATGAGGCTCTGTGGTTTCTTTACCGTCTTTGTCTGTTGTTGTTTTAGGTGTATGCTCGGGGTCGTTAACTTCTTTAGTTCCAAACTTAATAGGAACGGGCATAAATTTATTATATTTCAAGAGTAACTCTCGTATTTTGCTGTCTTCTAAAAACTCTACAGAATCTTCTGCAATATGGAGTATAATTTCTGTACCTCTGTCTGTTTTGTTAGAAGTTTCTAGGGTAAACTCTGGAGACCCATCGCAAGTCCAATGAGCAGCAGGTTCGTCTTTATGAGATTTAGTAATAATTTCTACTTTTTCTGCAACCATAAAAGCAGAGTAAAACCCAAGACCGAAATGTCCTATAATTCCAGAATCTTTTGCAGAATCTTTGTATTTGTCTAAAAATTCTTCGGCACCAGAAAATGCAACTTGGTTAATATATTTTTCAACCTCATCAGCAGTCATCCCCAAACCTTGGTCAATGATATGAAGTTTTTTGGCGTCTTTATCAATTTTAATTTCTATTTGCGGTGTTCCATAATCAGCCTTAGATTCTCCAATGCTTGTTAAGTGTTTTAGCTTTAAGGTTGCATCTGTACTATTACTAATTAGCTCACGTAAAAATATTTCGTGATCGCTGTATAGAAATTTTTTAATTAATGGAAAAATGTTTTCTACTGAAACATTAATACTTCCTTTTGTCATAATAATTAAATTTTATAGTGTTATTTTCTCTAAAAAGAGAGACTTATCATTTTAAGTTTAATGACAATAAAAGTACCAAGGATTACAATGTGACAAACTGACATATATTTTTATAATGTCATTTTTGTTAAAAATTAGAGGTGTAAGTGTTAAATTAGTAGAATTACCTTTTTGTGTTGTGAAATTTTAAAGTATCTTTAAAGTAAATTATAAAACGATGTATAATTCTAAAATAATAGGCCTTGGTTATTACGTTCCAGAACGTGTGGTAACTAATAACGATTTGTCTAAAATGATGGACACCAGCGATAAGTGGATACAAGAACGCACTGGAATTAAAGAACGTCGTTGGGTCGCTCCAGAATCTAAAGACACATCCTCTGTTATGGGGGCAAAGGCATCTCGAATAGCCATAGAGCGTTCTGGACTGACTAAAACTGATATTGATTTTATCATTTTTGCAACCTTAAGTCCAGATATGTATTTTCCAGGAGGAGGAGTACAGCTGCAAAATATGTTAGAAATGCCAACCGTTGGCGCATTAGACGTAAGAAATCAATGCTCCGGATTTATATACGCCTTATCTATTGCAGATCAATTTATAAAAACAGGAATGTACAAAAACATTCTAGTTGTAGGAGCAGAATACCATTCAGGAGGCTTAGATAAAAGTGATGCGGGACGACACGTATCAGTAATCTTTGGTGATGGCGCTGGAGCTGCAGTATTATCGCGAACAGAAGATAACACAAAAGGCATTTTATCATCGCACTTACACTCTGAAGGAGAACATGCTGAACAATTAACAGTAAAAGGACCGAGTATTTGTAAATGGGTGCCAGAGCTATTGAAAGAAAATGATCCTAACGACAAATCGTATTACCCATATATGAATGGGACCTTTGTGTTTAAGCATGCGGTAATGCGCTTTAGTGAGGTTATTATCGAAGGATTAAAAGCAAATCACTTAAAAGCAGTAGACATTAATATGCTAATACCACATCAGGCCAACCTGAGAATTTCGCAGTTTATTCAAAAAAAATTTGGTTTGAACGACAGCCAGGTATTTAATAATATTCAAAAGTATGGTAATACCACCGCAGCATCTGTTGTTATTGCCTTAACCGAAGCTTGGGAACAAAATAAAATTAAAGACAACGATATTGTTGTACTTGCTGCTTTTGGAAGTGGTTTTACTTGGGGAAGTGTCATTATTAGATGGTAACACCAATTACTACTCAAAATGAGTTATATCATTCGTCTCTATTTCATTTAAACACAATGTATTCCAGGTTTTTATAGCTCATTTTAAATAACAATTGGTGTGATTAAATTGACAAGACATGCCTATTAAACTATAATGATTTAGAAACAAAAATTAATTTTACAACAATTTATATTACAATACCAATGAATAAAACAACTTTAGTTATAGGTGCTTCTTTAAAACCTGAGCGATACGCCAATATGGCAATAAAAAAATTAGTGGCCCATAAACAAAACGTAGTGGCTATAGGCTTAAGAGAAGGTGTAGTAGCCGGAGTGCACATAAGCAAAACAAAACATGACTTCGATAATATAGATACAGTAACCTTATATATTGGGGCAAGACACCAACCAGAATATTACGATTATATCGTTTCACTACAACCAAGGCGTGTTATTTTTAATCCAGGAACAGGAAATCCAGAGTTTTATCAAATTTTATTAAACCACAAAATTATATCGGAAGTATCTTGCACTTTAGTGTTATTATCTACTAAGCAGTATTAACCTCTTTTCTAGAAATTAATAACAAGCCCAAAAAGGTGATGCAGCCATTAATAGGAAGTAACTCGTAGCCTACCTTGTAACCCCCAAGATATGCCGAAGGAATATTTGCAATACTAAATATAAGGATAACAGCAGCTAAGGTAACTAGCCAAACTAGCCTGTCATTAATACTTTTTTTAGTAAAAATACCAAACGCAAACAAACCAAGTAATGGGCCATAGGTATAAGTAGCTACAGTAAGCAGACCATCTATTACATTTCTATCCAAAACGTGCTTAAAAATAATAACCACCACTACAAGCAATAAACTCATCATCATATGTACTTGTTTTCGTATTGTTTTTTGTTTGGTTTTGCCATGTTTTTTTATTGCTAAAAAATCGACGCAAAACGATGTTGTTAAAGATGTTAATGCTGAGTCGGCACTAGAGTAAGCAGCAGCAATTAACCCAAGCATAAACGTAACGGCTAGAGTAATGCTTAAACCACTGTTGAGAGCAATATGTGGAAACAACAAATCTGTTTTTGCCTTACCTTCTATTACAGGGATTGTGACATTGAATTTTTGAGCATAAATAAATAAAAGCGCGCCCAAAAGCAAAAAAATAAAATTTACAATAACAATAACAACACTAAAAGATATCATGTTTTTTTGTGCATCCTTAAGAGTTTTACAACTTAAGTTTTTTTGCATCATATCTTGATCCAACCCTGTCATGCAAATGGCAATAAACAAACCTCCCACAAAAGACTTTATAAAATGATTTTTTTCTAAAAAACTATCCAAAAATACAATCTGACTATACTGTTTGAGCTCATCCGATATTAAAAATTCAGAAAAACTCCAGTTTAAAGTTTTATTTATATAATAAATAGATAAACCTAATGCAACCAGCATGAACAAAGTTTGCAAGGTATCTGTCCATACAATTGTTTTGATACCACCCCTAAAAGTGTATAGCCAAATTAAAGCAACAGAAATAACAACAGTGAACTCAAAAGGAATATGCCAAGCACTAAACACAAATTGTTGCAATACTATAGCAACTAAAAACAGTCTGAACGAAGCCCCTAAAACTCTAGAAACAAAAAAGAAAAAAGCACCTGTTTTATGACTAACAGTACCAAAACGAGTTTCTAAATATTGATAAATAGAAGTGACGTTGTGTTTATAATACACAGGCATTAATACATAAGCTATAATGAGGTAGCCTACTAAGTACCCAAAAACTACCTGCATATACCCAAATTGAGCTCCCTGTACCCAACCAGGTACAGATATAAAAGTAACGCCGGATAGCGATGTGCCAATCATGCCAAAAGCGACAAGAAACCAAGGCGATTTTTTGCTAGCTTTAAAAAAATCGGCATTACTATCATTCTTTCCAGTAAAGTAAGAAATAACAATAAGCACCCCAAAATAACAAACGATGAGAATAAGAGTTTGAGTAGCAGTCATAAACTAGGATTAATATTAGTGCCAAAATACAAAATAACTAATAAGTTAAAAGCGATATGTTGAAAGTTTGCCAACAAACCATTAATTTCGCAATTATGGAATTTTCTTCAAAATTACTACAACACGCAGTTAACGAAATGGCACAATTGCCAGGTATTGGTAAGCGTACTGCACTGCGATTAGTATTACATTTATTAAAACAACCCAAATCGCAAACCTTACACCTGTCTCAAGCATTATCTAGCATGCGAGATAATATAAAGTTTTGTAAAAATTGCCATAATATAAGCGATGTAGATTTGTGTGAAATTTGTGCCAATAAATTTAGAAATGAAGATCTTATATGCGTTGTAGAAGATATAAGAGATGTTATGGCTATCGAAAATACAAGTTCATTCAAAGGCTTATACCATGTCTTAGGAGGCAAAATATCGCCTATGGATGGTATTGGACCTCATGATCTAAATATTAACTCATTGGTAAATAAAATAAAAGCAGGTACTATTAAGGAGCTTATTTTTGCATTAAGTTCTACAATGGAAGGCGATACAACTAACTTTTATATTTATAAACAAATAAAAGAGTATAACATAAAAACATCTACCATAGCAAGAGGTGTTTCTGTAGGCGATGAGCTAGAGTATGCCGATGAGGTTACACTAGGTCGAAGCATCTTAAATAGAATACCTTTTGAAGCTTCCTTAAAACTATAAATTAAGCTTGAAACTATCTGTCGTTATCGTAAGTTACAATGTACGTTATTTTTTAGAATTATGTATAAAAAGCGTACAGTTGGCTATACATAATTTAGAAGCCGAAATTATAGTGATAGACAATAACTCTACCGATACTACTTGCCAAATGTTGGCAGAGTGCTTCCCGAAGATAAAACTCATTAAAAACTTAGTCAATGTAGGGTTTTCAAAAGCAAATAATCAAGGCGTTCGTATCGCAAAAGGAACTTATATCTGCATCTTAAACCCCGATACTGTTGTTGCAGAAGATACCTTTACAAAAATGTTGAGTTTTGCATCAACACAAAACAACTTAGGCATAATTGGTTGTAAATTAATAGACGGATCTGGACACTTTTTACCAGAAAGTAAACGTAATATTCCTTATATAAAAATAGCATTACTGAAAATATTAGGATACACAAAACCTTATTATGCAACACAAATAGCCCAAACAGAAATAGCTAAAACAGAGATTTTAGTAGGGGCATTTATGCTTCTAAAACGCGAAGTGTATCATAAAATGAATGGTTTTGATGAAGATTACTTTATGTATGGCGAAGATATTGATTTGTCTTACCGAGTGTTAAAATCAGGATTAGATAATTATTATTATGGCGCAAGCACAGTCATCCATTTTAAGGGAGAAAGTACCCTGAAAAATAAAATTTACGCAAGTCGATTTTTTGGAGCCATGCAATTGTTTTATAAAAAACATCTCAAAACAAATGTATTTTTGAGTACCTTAATTTGGCTAAGTATTCGCAGTATGTATGTGTTAAATCGCACTCCCAAAATACACTACAACAGTCCAAAACGCTACTGCTTACTTTCCGATAAAACAGAACATAAACTTCAAGAAGTATTACCTCAAAAGTTAATACGAACCTCTGTTTTTGATAATTTAAAGTCCGAAGATGAACTTATTTTTGACGCTAGCTATATTAGTTATAAAAATATAATTGATGTCATGATGCGATTTAAAAATCATAACTTATCGTACAAAATACTCCCCAAAACATCATATTATATTATAGGGAGTCATCAAAAAAACAGTCAAGGCGAGGTCATAGTTTTTAAGTAATTATTTTGGATAAATGTTAATAAATCACACGATTTTTGATTAGTTTTGTACTCTAAAATTCTATAAATAGGCTTTGAAATAAAGATATGGCAAAATTTGAACTAAAACTCCCAAAAATGGGAGAAAGTGTTGCAGAAGCAACCATTACATCTTGGTTAAAAGAGGTAGGCGATACCATTGAGTCTGACGAGGCAGTGCTAGAAATTGCTACAGACAAAGTAGACAGTGAAGTCCCTAGTGAGGTCGATGGTGTTCTTACAGAAATACTTTTTAACGTAGATGATGTTGTACAAGTAGGACAAACCATTGCTGTTATAGAAACAGATGCTCAAGAACAAACAAGCTCTACGCCAGCCACAACTCAAGAACTCAAAAAGGCTACAGAGCAGGAGGTAATACCAGCAGGAGCTCAAGAAGTCGCACAAACTGTTGCTGTTGCTCAAGAGACAGTTTCACAAATTAGCTCTAACGATAATCGATTTTACTCACCATTAGTAAAAAATATAGCAAAACAAGAGGGTATTTCGCAAACAGAATTAGACGCCATTATAGGAACAGGAAAGGAAAGTCGTGTTACAAAAGCCGATGTTTTACGACACCTTGAAACTAGGAACACTACAGCTACAACTACTACAGCAGCAATTAGCACCCCTACAGCACCAGTACCTACAAAAGCAGTTAGTGCCCCTACTAAACCGATAAAACCTGTAGCTTCAACACCTATATCATCTAGCGAAGGTGACGAAATTGTACAAATGGATCGTATGGGTAAACTCATTGCAAAACACATGGTAGATTCTGTACAAACATCGGCTCATGTACAATCTTTTATAGAAGCCGATGTTACTAATATTTGGAATTGGAGAAAAAAACATAAAGATAATTTTAAGACTAGAGAAGGGGAGAACCTAACCTTTACGCCAATTTTTATGGAAGCCGTAGCAAAAGCATTGCGTGAGTTCCCAATGATGAATATCTCGCTTCAAGGCGATACGATTATTAAAAAGAAAAATATTAATTTAGGTATGGCAGCAGCATTACCAGACGGTAATCTTATTGTACCTGTTATAAAAAACGCAGACCAACTCAATTTGCTCGGAATGGCAAAACAAGTTAATGATTTAGCAAACCGAGCAAGAACAAACAAATTGAAACCAGACGACATTCAAGACGGAACCTATACTGTAACTAATGTAGGGACGTTTGGAAGTATTATGGGTACGCCTATCATTAACCAACCTCAAGTAGGCATTCTTGCCCTTGGTGCAATACGCAAAACACCAGCAGTAATTGAAACTCCAGAAGGCGATTTTATAGGTATTCGTTACAAAATGTACCTGTCACACTCTTACGACCATCGCGTAATTAATGGTGCCTTAGGAGGACAATTTGCAAAAGCGGTAAAAACCTATCTCGAAAATTGGGATATAAATAGAGAAATATAAAATGAAAAGAAATTCTATTTCAAAAGCAAAAAGCATTTACCACTACCGTAGATGCTTTTTGTGATTAATAACACTACTTTTACAAGGATAAACTTATACCAGCTTGTGGCTCAAAATAAGCTGCATCATTCGTGGCTATTGCGTCTATATATCAATATGAAACCTAAACGTAACTAAGGCTACGTCTAGGTTTTTTATGTCATCTAAGCACAATATACTCCAAACTATTTATAGCTCATTTTAGATAACAATTGGTATTATTTAGTTATATTTGATATTAAAACAAAATTAATGCAGCTTAAACTTACCAATCCTATTTGTTTTTTCGATTTAGAAACTACAGGTGTTAATATTTCTCACGACCGAATTGTCGAAATCTCAATATTAAAGGTATTTCCAAATGGAACAGAAGAATCCAAAACATGGTTAGTAAATCCAGAAATGGAAATTCCTAGCGAAGTAATAGCCATACACGGAGTAACTAACGAAAAGGTAGCCAACGAACCTACTTTTAAAATCTTGGCAAAAGAGATTTATAACATGATTAAAGATTCCGACCTAGGAGGTTTTAACTCCAATAGGTTTGATATCCCATTATTAGCTGAAGAAATGCTTCGTGCAGGAGTAGATTTTGATATGAAAAATAGAGTGGCTATAGATGTACAAACCATTTTTCATAAAAAAGAAAAACGAACTCTAACAGCAGCGTATAAATTTTATTGCAATAAAGACTTAGACGAAGCGCATAGTGCTGAGGCAGACACCAATGCAACTTACCAAGTGTTAAAAGCACAATTAGAGCATTATGACGATTTAGAGAACGACACTAAATTTTTGGCGGACTACAGTTCGCACAAAAAATTTGCAGACTTTGCAGGTTTTATAGTCTATAACAAAGACGGTGTTGAGTGTTTTTCTTTCGGAAAGCATAAAGGAAAATTGGTTACCGAAGTTTTAGAAAAAGAACCCAGTTATTTTGGTTGGCTACTCAATGCAGACTTCCCATTGTACACCAAAAAAGTATTAACAGCCATTAAGTTAAGAGCCTTTAATAATAAATTGAGTTAACTATAATTATACCGTAATCCATTTTTTAAAATCATTAGCTTTTTAATGCTACATAAACTAGAAATTAAAACAACTACAATCAATAAATAGGTATGAAATTAATTTGCATAGGACGTAACTATACAGAGCATATAGAAGAATTAGAAAATCAAAAACCAACTCACCCTATTCTATTTTTAAAACCAGACACCGCAATTTTACCTAAAAAACAAGCTTTTTTTATTCCGGACTTTTCAGATAATATTCACCACGAAGTAGAAATTTTAATTAAAATTAATAAAGTAGGAAAACATATTGACAAGAAATTTGCTTACAAATACTACGACCAAATAGGTTTAGGAATTGATTTTACAGCAAGAGACCTACAAGCTGAGCTAAAAGACAAAGGGCATCCTTGGGAAAAAGCAAAGGCTTTTGACGGTGCTGCAGTAATTGGAAGTTGGCTGCCAAAAACGAAATTTAAAGATATTAATGACATTAATTTTAAGTTACTTAAAAACAACAGCATTGTGCAAGAGGCAAACACCAAATTAATGCTCTGGAAAATAGATGAGTTGGTGGCATATGTGTCAAAATATTTTACATTAAAAATTGGAGATATTATCTTTACAGGAACCCCTGCAGGAGTTAGTAAAGTAACTGCAAATGATACACTAAAAGGATATATAGATAATAACGAAATGTTTTCGCTAACAGTAAAGTAAACCTATGGAACAATATTACAAATTAGATAAATTGCGAGAGTTGGCCGATGGAGATATAGAGTTTGTAGAAACTCTAGCGCTTACCTTTTTACAAGAAGTTCCAGAAGATGCTGCAATATTGCAAACTGCTGTAGCCAACAAAGACTATAAAGCAACATACCAAACAGCACATAAAATGAAACCTACTATAGACCTGTTTGAATTAGGCGTTTTAAACGACCTAATAGAAGTTCAAGACTGGGGGAAATTGGAAAAAACAAAACAAGATATAACAGCAAACCTAAACATTGTTTTAACCGCTATTAACAACGCAGTAGAAGAAATAAAACAAGATTTTAGCCTGTAATGAACGCAGAAATAATTACTATTGGAGACGAAATACTTATTGGACAAATTATAGATTCTAATGCAGCTTTTATAGGAAAATCACTCAATGCAATAGGAGTATCTGTCTACCAAATTACCTCAATACAAGACGATAAAACCCATATACTAAAAGCCTTTAAAGAAGCCGAAGAAAATGCAGATATTATTATTGTAACAGGAGGTTTAGGCCCAACTAAAGACGACATTACAAAACATACCATTGCAGAATATTTTGACGATACCTTAGTTCAAAATAAAGAGGCCTTAAAAAACATAAAACACCTTTGGAAACATTACGTTAAGCAACCCCTAGCACAAGTTAATATAGATCAAGCATTAATACCTTCAAAAGCAGAAGCGTTAATTAATGCTTACGGTACAGCTTCTGGTATTTGGTTCTCTAGGCGAAATAAAATATTTGTATCCCTACCAGGAGTGCCCTACGAAATGAAAGCATTAATTACAGATAGCGTAATACCAAAACTTAAAGCAACCTTTAAATTACCCTTTATTTATCACAAAACATTATTAGTTTATGGTGTAGGAGAAAGTATAATTGCTGAGCGTATTGAAAATTTTGAAAATAACCTACCAAGCTTTATTAAGCTAGCATACTTACCAAGCTTAGGGCGTGTACGATTACGATTATCTGCAAAAGGTAACAACAAGGAAGCTATACTAGAAGAAGTACAACAGCAGTTAGAAAAACTAACCCCTCTCTTAGAAGGCATCTTTTTTAGTTATGACGAAGATAAACCTATTGAACTAGTAATAGGAAAACAATTACAAAAACAAAAACAAACCATTGCAATTGCAGAAAGCTGTACAGGAGGCGAAATTGCAAAACGCATTACAGCAAACCCAGGTGCTTCAAAATACTTTAGAGGAAGCATAGTTGCCTATGCTACACAAACTAAAATCGATGTTTTAAACATTGA
Source organism: uncultured Flavobacteriaceae bacterium (assembly GCA_938011315.1). Classification (GTDB taxonomy): domain Bacteria; phylum Bacteroidota; class Bacteroidia; order Flavobacteriales; family Flavobacteriaceae; genus AU392. The sequence continues at coordinate 7,769 of CALLUG010000020.1, read as the reverse complement.
TGCACAATTAATACAAAAACACTCAGTAGTAAGCAAAGAAGTCGCAAAAGCTATGGCAAAAAACACACAACAATTATTTGGGAGTGACTACGCTTTGGCAACAACAGGTAATGCAGGTCCAACAAAAGGCGACTCCAATGCAGATATAGGAACCGTATTTATTGCCTTAGCAACACCAACTAAAACCTTGGTCGAAGAATTTAGCTTAGGGCAACATCGTTTTAAGGTTATTGGTAAAGCGGTAAATAAGGCTTTTGAAATGCTACAAAAAGAAATTTTTAAAAATTGATAAATTAAGTTTGTCTACTATCAAAGAATTTGTAAATTTGCACTTCGTTTAAAAAAAATAATTTTTTAAAGTTAATAGTACAATGTCTAGAGTTTGTGAACTTACAGGAAAAAAAGCGATGGTTGGAAACAATGTTTCGCATGCATTAAATAGAACAAAGCGTAAATTTAATGCAAATTTAATTAAGAAACGTTTTTATATTCCAGAAGACGATAAGTGGATAACTTTAAAAATATCTACATCTGCATTAAAAACTATTAATAAAATAGGAATTCACGCAGCAATAAAAGAAGCGAAATCCAAAGGGTTTTTAAAATAAAATAACAGCCTTAGATAGTTAAACAGTAGAGCAATGGCAAAAAAAGGAAATAGAGTTCAAGTAATACTAGAGTGTACAGAGCATAAAGAATCTGGACAACCAGGAACTTCAAGATATATTACAACCAAAAATAAAAAGAACACACCAGATAGAATGGAGATTAAAAAATTTAATCCCATACTTAAGCGTATGACAGTTCATAAAGAAATTAAATAATAATTGAAACATGGCAAAGAAATCAGTAGCATCGTTACAAACAGGGTCTAAAAGATTAACAAAGGCTATAAAAATGGTAAAATCTCCTAAAACAGGAGCTTATATGTTTGTAGAATCAATTATAAACCCAGACAAAGTAAACGATTTTATTAATAAAAAATAATTTTGTTTTGTACGAAATACTAAAAGCTGCTTTCCATTAGAGAGCAGCTTTTTGTTTTGTAGTTAATTCTTATTGTACTTTAACGATAAAACCTCTGTAAATAGAACTAAAATTAGTGTTTAGTTATAACTTTGCATTAAAATAAAATCGAACACAATAGAAATGAGTTTTTTAAAAAAAATATTCTCTTCAGAAAAAAAAGAAAAATTAGATAAAGGTTTAGAAACATCTAAATCTTCTTTTTTTTCAAAACTAAATAAAGCAGTAATAGGAAAGTCTAAAGTCGATGATGAGGTTTTAGATCGCTTAGAAGAAATATTAGTTACTAGCGACGTTGGTGTAAATACAACATTAAAAGTAATACAACGTATAGAACACCGTATAGCAAAAGACAAATATTTAGGAACTTCAGAATTAAATAAAATATTACGCGAAGAAATTGCAGGACTTCTAAGTGAAACCAATTCGGGAGAAGAAACAGACTATGTTGTTCCAAAATTAGAACCGCAAGAAAATGGTCTAAAAACACCTTACGTACTTATGGTTGTTGGCGTAAATGGTGTAGGGAAAACAACCACTATAGGCAAGTTAGCCCATCAATTTAAAAAACAAGGTTTACAAGTTGTTTTAGGAGCTGCAGATACCTTTAGAGCAGCAGCCATAGACCAATTACAAGTTTGGGCAGATCGAGTAGACGTACCGATGGTACGTCAGGATATGGGTAGCGATCCCGCAAGTGTTGCTTTTGATACATTAGAGTCTGGGGTAAAACAAAACGCAGATGTAATTATTATTGATACCGCTGGGCGTTTGCATAACAAAATTAACCTAATGAACGAGCTTACCAAGGTAAAACGAGTAATGCAAAAAGTAATTAAAAACGCACCTCACGATGTGTTATTAGTACTAGACGGCTCTACAGGACAAAATGCATTTGAACAAGCAAAACAGTTTACTGCAGCTACAGAAGTAACATCGCTAGCAGTAACTAAACTTGATGGTACAGCAAAAGGAGGTGTGGTAATTGGTATTAGCGACGAATTTCAAATTCCTGTAAAGTATATAGGCGTAGGAGAGGGAATTGAAGACTTACAGGTTTTTAATAAATATGAATTTGTAGATTCCTTTTTTAAGTAAGCAAAGAAACGCTTATCATTATTTTAGATTAATGACAATGAGATGTTAAAGCTGTTTTTCTATAAAGTAAATTTTGTATTAAAACATTCTGTATCAATAATTATTACAACCAAGTCACAGGTTGTATCTTCGCAGTGCAATACATAAATAATTATGCGAACAAAATCACTTAAAAAAAATAAAATCAATGTAGTTACCTTAGGCTGTAGTAAGAATGTTTATGATAGCGAGGTGCTAATGGGTCAGCTTAAAGCCAATAATAAAGATGTGGTGCATGAGCAAGACGGTAATATTGTTGTGATTAATACCTGCGGATTTATTAATAATGCAAAAGAAGAAAGCGTTAACACAATTTTAGAATACGTTCAAAAAAAACAAGATGGCGATGTCGATAAAGTATTTGTTACAGGATGCTTGAGTGAGCGTTATAAACCAGATTTACAAAAAGAAATTCCTGATGTAGATCAATACTTTGGCACTACAGAATTGCCTAGTCTACTGAAAGCTTTAGGGGCTGACTATAAGCATGAGTTGGTAGGTGAGCGACTAACCACAACGCCCAAAAATTATGCTTATTTAAAAATAGCCGAAGGTTGCGACCGTCCTTGTAGTTTTTGTGCAATTCCGTTAATGCGTGGTAAACACAAATCGACACCTATTGAGGCTCTTGTTGTAGAAGCCAATAAGCTAGCAGCAAACGGGGTTAAAGAACTAATTTTAATAGCACAAGATTTAACCTACTATGGCTTAGATTTATACAAAAAACGGAATCTTGCCGAACTCTTGCAAGCTTTAGTAAAGGTCAATGGTATAGAGTGGATTCGTTTGCACTATGCGTTTCCTACAGGTTTCCCCATGGATGTACTAGAACTAATGCGCAAAGAACCAAAAATTTGTAACTATATCGACATCCCTTTACAGCATATATCCGACTCTATCCTAAAAAGTATGCGTAGAGGTACAACCAAAGCAAAAACAACAGCGCTACTAAAAGCTTTTCGCAACACTATACCCAATATTACTATAAGAACAACCTTAATTGTAGGCTATCCTGGCGAAACAGAAGACGACTACAATACCTTAAAGGAATGGGTAAAAGAAATGCGTTTTGAACGTTTAGGCTGTTTTACCTATTCACACGAAGAAAACACCCATGCTTTTAACTTGCAAGATGATGTGCCACAAGAGGTGAAACAACAGCGCGCTAATGAAATTATGGAAATCCAATCTCAAATTTCTTGGGAACTAAATCAAGAAAAAATAGGACAAGAGCTTAAGGTGGTAATTGATAGAAAAGAAGGTGATTACTTTGTTGGGCGTAGTGAGTTTGACTCGCCAGATGTAGATAACGAAGTGCTTATCAATGCTAAACAAACTTACTTAAAAACAGGAGCATTTGCTAAAGTAAAGATTACAGATGCAGCAGATTTTGATTTGTATGCAACAGTTATTTAAATTAGAATATACTTGTAAACGTATATTGTTAAAATGAAATTATTTTTTAAATCATCAAATTCTAAACAAAAAGCATTGCCTTATTTTGGTTTTTTGCTTGTTATTTTTATTGCTTTAGAATTGTTATTTAATACAGCGTCTGTGATTTTTTCGAACACAACCAGTAGAGTTCGATTAAAATCTGCTATGTTTGAGTTAAGAGGAGATACAGAAGTATTGTTTTTGGGAAGTTCACGCTTTAAAGACGGAATATCTCCAGACTTATACAGCAAACACTTTTTAGAAATTTCGGGTAAAAATTGGCGAAGTTTTAACGGAGCCATTACAGGAGCTAATATTGAGCGATTAGACTATTTTTTTAATAAAGCCATACAAAAAAAGGGGTTGAAGTATGTTGTGATAGAAGTATCCATGCCGCAACTAAGCAGAAAAAAAGAGGATATAATCGCAACAGAAAAGGATAAAGACTTAGATGCCAAACTATCTGGTTTTTTTGCAGAAAAATCTAAACTAATACAATGGCGAAAGGCCTTACGCTTAGATAATCTTAAAAACGCTCCAGCTATATTATTTTCAGATTATATGCAAGGGTCTGAACTGTATAGACAAGGAATAGTGTCAGATTTGTTTAATGATAAAAAAACAAGTGTTAATAAAGAATTACTCAAACCTTGGACCCCCCTAGTTATAGCACCAAATACACAACATATGAGTATAGATACAGCGGACTATAGTGTTGTGTTTAATTCATTTAAAAACATAATGCAAAAAGCAAAAGCTAATAAGGTTAATGTCCTTTTGGTAGTTCCTCCACTTGCCAACAACAAAAAGAAAGAAGAAAGCCATAAGGAAGTACTTAATTTATACCAAAAATTAGCAAATGTAACACAGCAAAAAATATATAATTTTGCATTGTTAGACATCTCAGAACGTTATTTTAGAGACAAAGACAGTCACCTAAACAAACAGGGTAGAGATTTGTTTTCTGTGCGAGTTGCTAATTTAATGGCTCAAAATCTTATAAAAAACTAACTTTTTATGCTGTTTAATAGTGTTACTTTTATTTGTTTTCACATATTAGCATTATTGTTGTATTGGGTATTAGCATCGCAACGCTTACGCTTACTAGTACTCTTGTTAAGCTCATTAGTTTTTTATGGTTGGTATTACTGGCCTGGACTTATTTTGCTTAGTATTACAATTGCAATAAACTATGGTTTAAGTTGGGCGGTGTCTTATTATAAAAAACAATGGATTTTTGTAATAGCTATACTTATTAACCTCTGTAACTTGGCTTGGTTTAAGTATGCCACTTTTATTTTTGATAATATAGAATTACTGTTAAGTAAGTTTATACCTAATATACAAATGCCAGAAATAAACTATTGGCTGCCCTTAGGAATTTCATTTTATACATTTCAGTTTTTAGGCTATTTAACTGATTTAAAACGAGGCGAAGTTACATTTGAAAAATCAATACTGCATTTTGCAGTATTTAAGTGCCTATACGCACAGCTTATTGCAGGTCCTATAGTAAGAGCTAAAGAGTTGTTGCCACAATTGCATAAAAAACAATACTTCAATTTCCAAAATTTCCAAAAAGGTTTTTTTTTATTAATAGGAGGGCTTTGTATCAAAATATGTACTGCAGATGTTTTGGCTCAGTATGTAGACTATGCTTTTGGTACACCAGAGGAGCTAAGTACATTACACGCTTGGCTTAGTATGTATGGTTTTGCTTTTCAAATTTTGGGCGATTTTTGGGGCTACTCTACAATAGCTGTAGGTATAGGTCTTATGTATGGTATTGTATTGCCTGATAATTTTAAATTCCCATATCGATCGGCTTCATTTCAAGAGTTTTGGAGACGTTGGCATATTACACTATCAATTTGGTTTAGAGATTACTTATATATCCCTTTAGGTGGAAGTAGAACGAAAGGGCTTATTTACAGAAACTTAATTATAACAATGACTATTGCAGGAGTTTGGCATGGTGCGGGCTGGAATTTTGCAATTTGGGGATTTTGTCATGGAGTTTTACTAGTATTAGAACGAAAGTTAGGAACCAACAAAATCAAATTAAAAGGAATAAAACTATGGCTTAAACGATTCTTTATTTTTAACATAGTATGCTTACTTTGGGTGTTTTTTAGAGCAGAAACATTTTTGGAAGCGTTGGCATTTTTTAAGTCCCTTTTAATAGGCCCTTATAGTTTTAAAATTTCTCGATTAGAAACTTTAGTGGTTATAATTGCACTATTTAGTTTGTTTAGCTATCGCTTAGGACGTTTATTTATTGATCATAATTTCACTAAACTATCACTTACAAAACAGTTGCTCATTACTACAGGGTTAATCTTATTAATTTTGGGTTATGCTGAAGCAAAATTAGATTTTATATATTTTATTTTTTAAGAGATAACGTTTTTTAAAAGACAATAGTTATACGCAATTGTTAGGGCAAATTAGAGAAACCGAATGACAAAGAAAGAAACTCAAAATATTTTGCAACCAATAATCGGACAATTTGTTTGGGGAGCAAAACAAGGGTATGGTTCATTCTTGAATTTGGAATTTGGGAATCCGAAAACTGAATTTAGCGGAATTCATAAGCCTAAAGAAAAAAACAAATTTCCATTCAACGAATTTGAGAGTAGACATTTAACAATTAAAGGAGAACATTCCTTTTTCATTTATATGTCTAATTGGAAAATATATGCAAAGGAAAATGAATTGGCTCACGATGAAAGTGAACGAGATGAAATTGAATTTGCGCTTGGATTTATAAATGATCAAAAACTAAATAACGTAATAATAAATACAAAAGAAAACATAACGAAATTGGAATTTGACCTAGGAGGAATAATTGTAATTTCTGACGAAAATTATGCTGATGAAATCAACGAATTATGGAATTTTTATACGCACTCGGACAAAGTTATGACTTACAGAAATGACCGAAAGGCAAGTTATGAAAAAACAAAAACGGAGTTTGGAGAAGAAATATTCACAGAGGTTGTCGGAAAAATAACTTGCCCTAACAAGGGCTATAATTAATATGGGTTTTGGTGCTTAACCCAAAGTTTAGAGTATTTTTTAAAGTCCGCCAAATCTTTTGATTTGGCTTTAAAATGAAAAAGATAAAACAAAATAAAAAGTTTTGGCTAAATGCTTAATCGAAAGTTCACTACTTTTAATTCCCGCACTAACCATAGCCGGAACGTTATTCAAAATGAATTATATGGTTTATTTTGAGTAATAATTGGTATTGTTATATGGTTTTTTTATTCAAAAAATCAATTAATTGTGCTACAGCTTTACCACGATGTCCTATGTTATTTTTTTCTTCTAGCGGGATTTCAGCAAATGTTTTATGATATCCTTTTGCCTTGAAAATAGGGTCGTAGCCAAACCCTCCTGTTCCAGAAACTCCTGTTGTAATATCTCCTTTGCAGATTCCTGTAAAGCTGGTAAGCTGCCCGTGTAAGTGTAAGGCAATTACGGTTGTAAATTGTGCTTCTCGATTAGATTTTCCTTTTAGAGCCTTAAGCAGCTTACTAATATTGTCTTTAGCGCTGCGTTGTTCCCCAGCGTAACGTGCAGAGTAAACCCCAGGAGCACCATTAAGCTCAACGACTTCAAGACCTGTATCGTCTGCAAAACAATCATATCCATAATTATCTACAACGTAACTTACCTTATCTATAGCATTGCCTTTTATTGTGCTCTTGTTTTCAGGAATATCCTCAAAACAACCAATATCTCTTAAGCCAATAATACTAATGTGCTTAGGCATTAAAGCCTGTACTTCTTGTATTTTGTTTTTATTGTTTGTAGCAAAAACAAGTTCCATTTCTTTTTTTGTTTTTGTAATCACGCTATGCGACTCAAAGAAAGCATTTAACTTATGTTAAAGCTTAAGAGATTGAATCTTTCTGTTTATAAAGCAAAGGTATATTTTATTTTAACCAATAAAGTTAAATATATTATAATGAAGTGATTTTATATAAGCGCAATGATCATTCCCCTTAAATTAGGACAGTAAGTTAAGTTCAAAAAAAAGTATTAAATTTACTGATATGACACGGAGAAAATTCACTTCAAAATTCAAGACAAGAGTTGTCTTAGAGGCTCTAAAAGAGCGATTAACTACAAAGGAAATAGCGCAACGATTTAAGATTAGCGTT
>CALLUG010000019.1 GCA_938011315.1 uncultured Flavobacteriaceae bacterium | reverse complement strand
AGGCGTTCTTCTTTAAGTTCTGCTTCGCTTTTCTTTGAAGTTTTAACCCTTGAAAAAACGGTCTCTGCTTCACTAAGAAACTCTCGCTTCCATAGATTTACCTGTTGAACGCTAATCCTAAAACGCTGCGCTATTTCCTTTGTAGTTAATCGCTCTTTTAGAGCCTCTAAGACAACTCTTGTCTTGAATTTTGAAGTGAATTTTCTCCGTGTCATATCAGTAAATTTAATACTTTTTTTTGAACTTAACTTACTGTCTTAATTTAGGGGGAACGATCATTCTAGATAAGTCCCTTTTAAATAGCGAAACAACTGTAGATCAGTGTTTATAGACATATATTCTGCAGCAAGATTAAGGCTTACGAGTTCTAGATTACTTAACTTAGGAGTTCGTATTTGTTTAAAGCTACTTATATCCCCACAAATTAGTTTTAGGTTATTAAGAATAATTTCGTAATTTTCAATAAAATTGCACATAGTGTTTAGTTGTTTGATATTCAGTTAAATATACGACATTTTTGCCACATGGGCAATCCTTTTTCTAAATGCACAACAGGTGTATAGTTTATTTCTAGGTCTTAGCTCACTTGTGAAATCCTACCAGATTTCAACGTTCGTGATTTATTTACTATCTTAGCTGCTAAAACACGTAAAAACCCATACATTGGGACGTTATAAACAAACAAAAAATGAAAATAAAATTCGTAAATCACGCTTCAACAATTTTTTCTTATGATAATGTCAATTTAATTACTGACCCTTGGCTAGAAGGAGAAGTGTTCCATAATGGATGGTCCTTACTCTCTGAAACTAAGTTTTCATATAACGATTTTAAAGATATATCACATATTTGGTTTTCACACGAACATCCTGATCACTTTTTTCCTCCTAATATTAAATCTATCCCATCTGAATTAAGAAAAAATATTATTGTTCTATTTCAAAAAACTAATGATAAAAAAGTTGTTGAATTTTGTGAAAAATTAAATTTTAAAGAAGTTATCGAATTAACACCCAATAAACCTTTAAAACTTACTGATAAGTTTGAAATTATTAATGCACCTTTTGGCCATGATTCTTGGTTATATATTAAAACTGAATTATTTAGTTTTTTAAACACCAATGATTGTGTTATTAATTCAAAAGAAAAGGCTAAAAAAATTCATAAAATTACAGGTGATATTGATGTTTTACTTACCCAGTTCTCTTATGCCAGTAAACACGGTAATATAAATCAACCTGAAAAAAGAATAAAAGCCAGCAAAGATAAGTTCGAACAAATGAAACTTCAATTTGAGACTTTTAAACCTAAATATTTTATTCCTATAGCTAGTTATGTATGGTTCTCTCATGAAGAAAATTTCTATATGAATGATAGCATTAATACAATTGATAAAGTTCATGACTTCTCTCTTATTAATAAAGTTGAGCCAATCGTTTTATATCCAGGAGACGAATATAAAATTAGTACAGTACATGATAACCTTAAAAGTATTAATAGCTATTTAGAGGATATAAATAATATAACTCTTGAAAATAGTAGAAAAACTATTCCAAGCTCACTCGAAAACTTGAAAACATCTGGACGTAGACTAACATCACAATTAAAAAAGGAAGATTTTTTATCCCTTCTTTTGTTATCTTTTTACCCAATAAAATTCTATTTGACAGATTTAAATATAGCTGTCAAATTTTCATCATTATATGGAATAAAACAAATTGGTAAAGCGAAAGAATCAACAAATATATATTTGACTTCTGAAGTTTTAGATTATTGTCTAAAATTTAATTGGGGATTCGGAACAACTAATGTTAACGGAAGGTTTCAAACTAATAAAGATAAAGACTTAAAGCTTTTTAATTATTATGTTTCAGTAACAGATTCATTAAACCATAAAGATTCTAGTTTTAAAAGAGTTTTGGCAAAAATAAAACGAAAAATCAGTTTATGACAAAGAACTAAGGTAAAAACCAAGTGATTTTCATATTATTTACACCAATATACTTCTGTAATTTGTATCATAAGGAATTCCATTTTTCACAATAGAAAAGGCTTGTTTTAGTCTGTACAGATGTAATATGACAAGTTATTAATTTTCTTTTTCATTAAGTATAAAAATTGAAATAAAGATTAAAACTAACCCCCCATGAGTTAATAAAACTGTTGTTAATGCAGAACTAATAAATGACAAAATAACTAAGAGATATAAACCAAAATATTTGGGCTTTATATTTAGATTATTTATTATAAGGAAATAAAAAGAAATTAAAAAAATATGTATAATTACGCCTATAGTCCCAAAATTCATAAATCCATCTGATATTAATCCATTATTTGCAGCCATTTTAGGCTTCTTAAAATATATTTCTCCGACAACCCTAACATGATTTACATCGTATGGTGAGTTAAAAAACCTTTTAAGTATTCCTTCTGACCAATATAAATAATTATTTTGAAAGAGATCATAATAACATATATCTAATAAGGCTGGAATGAAGTGAACTCTTCTAAAAATCAATATCCAGAGCATATCATAATTAAAAAAAGCAAGAACCATAGCTATTATCGCTAATGCTATTGAGAGTTTTGCAACAATTAAAATTATTTTTTTATAACTAAACTTATAAAACAAAAGCAAAACTCCTAACCCTAAATATACTGTTTTATGCCCTCCAAAAAGAAAAAATAAAAGTAATAGTAAAACCCCTATTATTGTAAACAATGACTTTTTTTGTTCTATAGACATTACAATAATTAAAGGAATAATAATTTTAGTGAATGGAGAGTATAAATAGGCAAAAAATGGGTTTGTGTTATAACTCATTATTCTTCTAGTTTCGTATATATCTATAAGAAGTAAATTTTTTAAATTTATATGTGGTCCTAGAACAATTATAAAGGGGATAGCACCTAAAAGGACAATGATTGTTAAGACAATTAACCCTTGACTTTTATTAATTGTTGGAAAGAAACTTAAGTCTAATTTAAACTTTGAAAAAATAATTAAACAATAAAAAAAGAGTTGATGATATATTAATAGTTCTGCTGAATAAATACCTTTTGAACTATAACTTATTAAAGAAGGAATGGTAATTAAAAAATAAAAAATGTAGATTATACCTAAAGATATTTTTTTAGTTGAAAGTCTTTTAAGTGACTGTAAGTTTATATAGAATATAATTATAGCTATAACTAAACCTAACCAAGTTAAATCAAAGTCAGCATTTTTTTTAAAAGCAATATAATTCCAATAGGGATAGGTCTTAACTTTGTAATGATATATTACAAGCAATACAAAGAAATACAAACATGTATAAAAATTTAAGTTTAACCTTATTCTCAACTTGGTTCTGAAATTTATTTTCGGTAACAAAACTACATCATATTTATCGTATTACTTAATTCTTTATACCATATATATCAGCTCCATTGTGTATTTAGACTAAAATAATCTTTATTTTACTAATGGATTTTTTAAAAACAATTAATAATAACGGACAAATTGCATTTATAACTTGAATCTAGAGAAACAAAATGTGTAATCATCGAAAAATATAGTCAGTTGCCTCTAATTTTTCGTACTGGAAAGAAATTGCTTCTAAAAATAATTGTGGAATTTGTGTTGACCCTAAAGATTCAGAACCAATAGAGAAAGGTATAAGATATTTAATTAACAATCCTAAAAAAGCTCAAGAAATGGGAAAAAATGGAAGACAAGCTGTTGAAAAAAATATAATTGGTTGACAGAGGAAGAAAAACTAATTAATTTATATAAAGAGATAGTAAATTAATTTACTATCTCTAACACTTCTTCAATTGTCAGTGCCCTATCGTAAACCCTAAAATCATCATAAATACCTGGCGTAAAAAACTTATTGTTTTCATGCTTTCCAATAAACAGATTTGTATTATATATATCTAGATCGCCCTCGATAGTTCTATTATTTTTGACCTCACCGTCTATAAGTAGTTTCATATATTTACCATCATAAGTACCTGTAATATTATACCACTTATTAGGAGTCCATGTATCAGGAGTTGTTTTAATAGAATAATATTTACCTCCGATAGATAAACTAAACTTAAATACTCCTCTAGCCTTAGGATTTGGGTATTCATTTCCAGTTACTGCTAAGGAATATTGTATAAATGGAGCCTTATTTTCAATATAAGGTTTAAGTACTAAATAATTATTACCGTTACCTCTAAAAGATATAGGCTTATACCATAGAGATACTGTAATGCTACTTTTAGGGTTAATATTATCATGATTTTCTACCTCTACAGATTCGCTTAAGCCATCCATAGATAGGGCACTATTTGCAATGCCTAAACGGTTTTTCACATAAGTTCCTACAACAATGTCATACTCCCCTTCATTAATAACGTCATTCCAAAGAGATTCATAAGTTAAGTCATTTATCTCTATTTTTTTTTCTGTAACAGAAACAATATTTTCTGTTGTAACTTGAGTTTGCTTTTTCTTATCACAGGAAATCGTTGTGATTAAAAGCATTATACTAAATTTAAATATTTTTTTCATAATTTTTTTAAAGATGACAAATTAAATCAAAATTATTTAAAATTAAGTAATTCGATGCAAAATTAAAAGATAAATACTATTTTTGTTTAAAAAAGCGGATGATTTCTAATTTTAAAAATGTTCTAATTCTTGCTCCACATACGGATGATGGTGAGTTAGGAGCTGGAGGTACAATTAGCAAGCTTATACAAAAAGGATCAAAAATAACTTATGTCGCATTTTCTACAGCTGAGGAATCCGTACCTAATGGATTACCAAAAGATATTCTTAAAACGGAGGTTAGAGAGGCAACAAAACGATTAGGAATTCAAAATCTAATTATTTATAATTATCAAGTCAGAAAGCTTAATTATAAAAGACAAGAAATTTTAGAGAATCTAATAGAGCTTAAGAAATCTAATACTTTTGATTTGGTGCTATTGCCGAGTTTAAAGGACATACATCAAGATCATATTACTATTGCACAGGAAGGTGTTAGAGCCTTTAAAAACACAACAATATTAGGATATGAGCTAATTTGGAACAACTTATCCTTTGATACACAATGTTTTGTTAAACTTGAAAAAGAAAATATATCTCAAAAATCATACGCTTTAGGTGCTTATGAGTCACAAGGATTCAGAGACTATCTATCCGAAGAGTTTATTTTTTCTTTAGCAAAGGCAAGAGGGGTACAAATAGGCTCAAAATATGCGGAATCTTTTGAGGTTATCCGCTTAATAATATGAAAATGCTAAGAATTAAAGATTTACTTAAAAGTATTGAGTATGTAGCCTTTGAAGGTGACGATTCTATTGAAATACAACAAGTTGTACCAATAACAGAAATTGAGAATATAGATAATGCTATAAGTTGGTGTAGTGATAAAAATAGTGATTATTTAAAAAATATGCATTCTCTATCACTAGTTGTTGTTAGTAATACAATTAAAGACTACGGAAATTTAAAAAACTACTTAATTGTTAAAAATCCTAGACGTACATTTCAAGAAATATTAACCCTTTTTTTTTTAAAAAAAAGAGCCCCTAGTATTTCTAAGACTGCATATATAGCTAACAATGTAACAATAGGAAAAGATGTTTATATTGGTCACAATGTAGTAATTGAAGAAGGTTGTATAATTGAGGACTATTCGGTAATATTTCATAACACTACAATATTAAAGGATACTATTATAGGTAAAAGAGTAACTGTTGGATCTAATAGTACAATTGGAGGAGTTGGTTTTGGTTATGAAAAAAATGCTAAAGGAGATTTTGAGCTTATACCACACCTAGGAAATGTGGTTATAAAGGATAATGTCGATATAGGTAATAATACCTGTATAGACAGAGCTGTACTAGGCAGTACTATTTTAGAGTATAATGTGAAAGTAGATAATTTAGTACATATAGCACACGGCGTTAAAATTGGAGAAAACTCTGTTGTTATCGCCAATGCCATGATTGCAGGTAGTACAAACATAGGAGAAAATTCTTGGATTTCACCCTCAGCCTCTATATTAAACAAAATAAATATAGGAGCTAACACATTAGTAGGAATGGGATCTGTAGTCATTAAAAATGTAGGGAGTTATTCTGTTGTAGCAGGAAACCCTTCAAAATTCATTAAAGCCATTGAAAAATAATAAAACATCAGTTTGGTTAATAAATCAATATCTAACTACTCCTCAGTTAAATGAAACAGGACATAGACATTCTTATTTGGCAGAAGAATGGGCTAAGAGAGGCTATGATGTAACCCTTATAACCTCTTCTTACTCTCACTTAGGAAACAGACACAACTCCTTTAAAGGGCTCTTCAACATTAAAAACGGGAATATTACAACTCTTCTTATAAAGGGCAATGTATATAAAAATGCCAATGGATTTCCAAGAATTTTGAGTTGGTTAATTTTCACTTTTTTACTGTTTTTTATACCAACCAAAAAGCTATCAAAACCAGACATAATAATTGTATCATCCATTTCATTATTACCAATATTAAATGTAGTATTTTTTTTTAAAAGAAAATTTAAAAATTTAAAATTTATTTTAGAGATAAGAGATATTTGGCCTCTATCTTTAATTGAGATAGGAGGATATTCTTCAAAAAATGTAATGATTAAATTTTTAAGTTGGGTTGAAAAATTAGGTTACAAAAAATCAAATCATATAGTGTCTCTTTTAATGGATGCTAAAGATCATATTGAGACTATTTTAGGTTATAGACATTTTAATTACACATGGATTTCTAATGGCTATAATATTGAGAAAAGCCACTATTACGAGCCCTTACCATCAATGATTAATAGGGAAATTCCTAATGAAAAGTTTATTGTTGGTTACGCAGGAGCCTTAGGTAAAGCTAATGGTATGGAGACAATAATAGATGCTTTTAATGCGATTAAAAACGAAAATATATTATTATGCATATTGGGAAATGGTAATGAAAAGGAGAACTTAATTAAAAGAGCTAAATATAATACTAATATAATATTTTTTGATTCAATTAAGAAAAGTCAAGTGCAGTCTTTCTTAAAACAATGTGATTTACTTTTTTTTAGTTCAAAAGATTTGAATATTTATCGTTTTGGGATTTCTGCAAATAAAACTTTCGACTATATGTATGCAGGAAAACCGATTATATTATCTGCGCCAACAAAAAACAATGTAATTGAAAAGGCAAATTGTGGGAGTGTAATACCTGCAGAGAATATAAATGAATTAATTATGGAGATTTCTAAATATGCTTCGATGACCAAAAATGAAAGAAGTATTATTGGTAATAGAGGGAAATCCTACCTAATTAAACATTTTACTTACAAAACTCTTGCATTAAAATATACTAATGTTTTTGATAAGGTGCTAGGGCTGAATGGAGAATAAATTTAATTTAACCAAAAAAGCTAACCTTATTGTTTGCTTAACTATCTTATTGTTCTTAATAGAAATCTTAGTTACGTTATACATTAATTACTCTAACCATCAACAAACAAGAATTGCTGGGGCATATAAAATAATTTTTCAAGTTATTTTATTACTTTTAATAGATTTTAAAAACCTAAGTAAAAAGATAGTGCCTTTAATATTAGCGCTAACAATTGTATTTATATTAGGATTATCGATAAACCCTATTTTAAAAACAGAATTTAATTTTCTTTTTCAAAAAGGGAGTATTTATTATTTTAATAGATATGTGTTTATATTTCTAGTTACAGTAATCCTTTATACTCAAAGAGAAATGCCACTAATAATAAACAAAGCATTAAAGTTTTTAGAGTTAATTTTAATAGCTAATGGGTTATTAATAATTATAGGATTAATTTTTAACTTAAAAATATTTGAATCTTATGCAGGTTCCGTAAGATTTGGTTACGATGGTATTTTTAATAAAATAAATGAAGCAAGCCATATTTACTCTATTTACTTAATGTATTTATATTATTGTGTTTTCATCTTAAAAAACAAACACTGGGCTTGGTTTTTATTTACGGTTAGTATTAGTTTATTATTAGGGACAAAAATGATTTTGCTATTCCTGTTTTTACTATTTTTAGCTCACATTTTTTTTGTAAATAAAAACTCAAAGCTTAAAGCAATTGTCTTATTAGCTTTTTTTGGGTTTGTAATCAGTTTTGAAAAAATAGCAACTTTTGTTTTTAATATATTCCCTTTTTGGAAACAATTAGGTGAAAAACACGAATTATTGACCCTGTTGTTTTCTATGAGAGATATTTTGTTTTATAACGCAACAGACTACATTAGCCATAGCTGGAATAATATAAATTATTTTATAGGAGGTGCTTTTTACGCCAAATCATTTGTTATTTCACAAATAGATGGAGTAGACTTGTTTTTGTTTTTTGGCGCCCTAGGAAGTTCTATTTACCTACTATTATTTGTACTAACCTTTATGAAAAAGCATAACACGATTTTAAATATCTTAGTTGCTATAATTTTAACTTGTGGCTTTTTAAGTGGAGCTTTATTAACAAGTGCTATGTCGATGTTACTTTTGTTTTTAACCTCTTTTAGTTTACATGAAAAATATATTTTTGAATTAAGACGATAATAATGTACACAATAATTATTAACCCTGCTTTAGATATCACCGTCGCTCTCACTACGCTAATAATATTAAGCTCAATATTTATAATAGTTTTAATATTGTTGCTTATTAATAACCGAAGAAATGCTTTCTTTTTTCAAGAAAGACCAGGCCTAAAAGATAAAATTTTTAAAGTGATTAAATTTAAAACAATGAACGATAAAAAAGGCTCTAATGGAGATTTACTTACAGACAAAGAACGCTTAACAACATTAAGGACTTTTATTCGTAAAGCCTCTTTAGACCAATTACCTCAACTCATCAATGTATTAAAGGGAATATGAGTTTGGTAGGACCTAGACCCTTACTAATAGAATTTTGTACTCAAATTACCAAAAACAAAGACATTTAGTAAAACTTGGGATGATAGGTTGGGCGCAAGTTAATGGATGAAATGCGATTAGTTGGACTAAAAAATTTGAACTTGATGTTTGGTATGTACAAAATATGAATATAAAATTAGACTTAAAAATTTTCTTTAAAACCATTACAAGAGTTTTGAAATCAGAAGGAATAAATGCAGTCAATAGAGTAACAATAGATAGATTTACAGGTAAAAACTAATGAAGTATATATTTGGGGCAAGTGGTCATGCAAAAGTAGTGCTAGAGGTCATTAACTCTGTTAACGACGAACTAGTTTTAGGCGTTTTTGATGATAATAAGCATATAGAATCCTTTTTGGGAATTCCTTTCTTAGGAAAATATAAAAACAAGAAGAGTTTACCTCTCGAAGCAAAAATGGTTGTAAGTATTGGAGATAATAAAATAAGAAAAAAATTGTAAATCAATTATCTGTCGATATTATTGGGGGCTCGTGGTATACAATAAACTATAGGCTAATTGAAATGGATTTGTTTGCACCGATAATAATTTTTGGCTTTTTAGGAATGATACTATATATCTACTTATTTATACTAAATTTTTTTGAGGCTAAGCATTTATTAAAAAACAGTTTACTTTTAATTGTTTTAATTTGTGGTTTTTTTGCAGGTTCTTTTTTTGCAAGTATAAGTGCAATGATATTTATGTATTCAATATCTAACTATATGAAGAAAGATGTGTAATAATAATATTCAAATTATAATATGTAATTTAGCAAACTAATATCATCTGCCAAGGTTTTTTTAATAACAAACTAATATTTTTTAACTACTCCATTCTAATGATTACCTATTTACTAATATCATTAATTCTTTTAATTTTAGAACTTATTTATATTAAGATTGCAATTAAAAATAATATAAAAGACCAACCCAACCATAGGAGTGCACATAAAAAACCAACAATTAGAGGTGGCGGAATAATAATACCTATAGCGGTAATAATTTTTTATATAATATACACACCTTCTTATAGCAAAATTCAATTCTATTTGTTCATGTGTAGTGTGCTTTTAGTTGCTATAGTCAGTTTTATTGACGATATTGTAATGCTATCTTCAAAGTTTAGAATTTTAATTCACTTAATTGCCTTATCACTAGTTTTATATGCTTTAAATCTTTTTGAAGTGTCGTCATTATTTGATGCGTTGTTTTTACTAGCGATTTTAATTTTTTCTATAGGGTTTTTAAATATTTATAATTTTATGGACGGAATAAATGGAATTACATTTTTGAATGGACTAGTTAGTTATGCTACGTTATTATTTTTAAATGAATACTTTATACAATTTACAGACTCAAGGCTTTTAATCACTTTTCTTATTTCTATCATAATTTTTGGATTTTTTAATTTTAGAAAAAAAGCAATATGTTTTGCAGGAGATATAGGGAGTATAACTATAGGGTTCTCTTTAATTTATTTTATTTTAAAACTATACCTAGTTGCTGAAACATATCTAGTGTTTTTAATGTTTACAATGTATTTATTAGATGGCGGCTGGACAATTATAGAGCGCCTTTCTAGAAAAGAAAATATTTTTGAAGCTCACAGACATCATTTATATCAATTACTAGCTAACGAACTTAAAATTAATCACCTTAAAATTTCTACTTATTATTTTTTATTTCAATTAATAATAAATATTTTAATGGTTTTTGGGATATTTTATAATGTAAATTCTTTTTCCTTTCTACTTATTACCTCCATAGTACTATCGTTAGTATATAAACTAGCTAAAAATAGGGTTGCAAAATTAATCGAAACGCAATAATCAAGTTCCCCAACCCCATTGTTTATAACTTTTAGTATAAATAAACCCTATTTATACATACCTTTATCAGTCTTGTTTTTTTGATCTAAAACCCAATTTATGTACCTAATTTTCGATACAGAAACCACAGGATTACCAAAGCGATTCAATGCCCCAATTACAGACACCAACAATTGGCCTCGTTGTGTACAAATAGCTTGGCAGTTGCATGATGAAGTGGGTAGGTGCCTAGAGCATAAAGAGTATCTAATCAATCCCGAGGGGTTTAATATCCCTTACGACGCAGAAAAAATACATGGCATCTCTACAGCATTAGCACAAGAGCAAGGTGTTTCTTTGGTCAAAATGTTAGAGGAGTTTAATACAGTTTTAGCCAAAGCAAAATTTGTAGTAGGACAAAATGTAAACTTTGACCTTAATATAATGGGTTGTGAGTTTTTTAGAAAAGGCATTAATAATCCGCTACAAGAACGGCCGGTCTTAGACACCTGTACCGAGCATACCGCAGCGTTATGTAAACTCCCCGGAGGTAGAGGAGGCCGTTTTAAACTACCCACACTAACAGAGCTGCACGAATTTTTGTTTAACAGCCCCTTCAATGAAGCACATAACGCTACTGCCGATGTAGAAGCCACAGCACGATGTTTTTTTGAATTAGTGAGACGAAAGCAGTACACCAAAGAACAATTAGACGTTAATCCAGATTATTTCCAAACATTTTCTGAAGCCAACCCCAAAACCATCCAACTTATAGGCTTAAAACATCTTAATCTTAAAAAAGCCTCTGCCAAAATTAACAAACGCCTTGCCAAAGCACAAAAAGAACCAACAGACTTATTACAAAATAACACCTTTACTACTGCCCAACTAAACGAAGCTAATTTTGTACACCTGCATAACCATTCGCAATTTTCCGTATTACAATCTACAATTAGTATTAAAGATTTGGTGGCATCGGCAGCAACATACAATATGCCTGCTGTAGCACTAACCGACCATGCTAATATGATGGGGGCATTTCATTTTGTAAAAGAAATAAAAGAATACAATAAAAGCGTAAAAGAAAAAAATGCCCTAGCTCAAGACAAAGGAGAACCAGCTACCGCAAAAGAAATAAAACCTATTTTAGGGTGTGAATTTTTTGTTTGCGAAGATCACAAAAACAAATCTCAAAAAGAATATGGCTACCAAATAGTACTTATTGCAAAAAACAAAATTGGTTACCAAAACTTAGCAAAAATGTCTTCTATAGCTTATGTCGATGGGTTTTATTATGTTCCCAGAATAGACAAAGCAGTTATACAACAGCACAAAGAAGGCATTATAGCACTTACAGGAAATCTATATGGCGAAGTCCCTAGCAAAATACTTAACCTTGGCGAAAAACAAGCTGAAGAAGCTTTAATTTGGTGGAAAACACAATTTGGCGACGACCTGTATATAGAGATAATGGCGCATGGTCAAGAAGATGAAGAGCGAGCAAACCAAGTTTTAAAACAATTTGCAAAACAACATCAGGTTAAGCTTGTTGCTACCAATAACACTTATTACTGCCAACAAAAAGACGCTAATGCCCACGATATTTTATTGTGTGTAAAAGATGGTGAAAAACAAGCAACCCCAATAGGTCGTGGTCGTGGTTATCGCTATGGTTTGCCTAATCAAGAATATTACTTTAAGTCGCCAGACCAAATGAAAGCCTTGTTTAAGCACACGCCAGAGGCTATTATTAATATTCAAAACCTTATTGATAAGGTAGAAGCCTATGAGTTAGCTCGCGATGTATTACTTCCAAAATTTGACATTCCAAAAGAGTTTAAATTTGAAGAAGATACTGCAGATGGAGGTAAGCGAGGCGAAAATGCTTTTTTAAAACATTTAACGTTTGAAGGCGCTAAAAAACGCTATACAGTTATTACAGACCAAATAAAAGAACGTATAGACTTTGAGCTAAATGTTATAAAAAACACAGGCTATCCGGGCTATTTTCTAATCGTAGAAGATTTTATTAGAGAAGCCCGAAAAATGGATGTTTCTGTAGGCCCTGGGCGCGGTTCTGCCGCTGGCTCTGTAGTTGCTTATTGCCTTTGGATTACCAATATCGATCCTCTTAAATACGACTTACTTTTTGAGCGCTTTTTAAATCCCGATCGTATTAGCATGCCCGATATTGATATTGATTTTGATGATGAAGGGCGTGGGCGTGTTATGGATTACGTTATTAATAAGTATGGATCTAACCAAGTGGCACAAATTATTACCTATGGCACAATGGCAGCAAAATCTTCTATTCGAGATACTGCGCGCGTGCTAGACTTACCACTAGGGGATGCCGATAGAATTTCAAAATTAATCCCAACAATGTCCAAGCTAGGCAAAATATTTGGGATGCCCGAAAAAGAACTCAAAAGCAAATTTAGAGCAGAAGATTTAGAAAAAATAAACGAACTCCTAAACATCTCCGAAGGAGAAGACCTACAAGCCGAAACCGTAAATCAAGCTCGAGTACTAGAAGGTTCTGTACGCAATACAGGGATACACGCCTGTGGCGTTATTATTACTCCAGACGATATTACCAACTTTGTCCCTGTTGCGGTAGCCAAAGATTCCGAGCTGTATGTCACACAGTTTGATAATTCTGTTGTAGAAGATGCAGGGTTACTAAAAATGGACTTTTTAGGCCTAAAAACCCTAACCTTAATTAAAGACACCGTTAAAATTGTAAAAGCAAAACACAATATAGATTTAGACCCTGATGCCTTTCCCCTAGATGATGAGGATACTTATGCCCTCTTTCAAAGAGGAGAAACCGTAGGGATATTTCAATACGAATCGGTAGGTATGCAAAAGCATCTAAAAGAACTAAAACCCTCAGTCTTTGACGATTTAATAGCCATGAATGCCTTGTATAGACCAGGGCCTATGGAGTATATCCCAAGCTTTATTAGCCGTAAACACGGTAGAGAAACCATAGCTTACGACCTTCCAGAAATGGAAGAATACCTAAAAGATACGTATGGCATTACGGTATATCAAGAGCAAGTGATGTTACTGTCTCAAAAATTAGCAGATTTTACCCGTGGTGAAGCCGATGTATTACGTAAAGCCATGGGTAAAAAGCAAAAAGCTGTCTTGGACAAAATGAAGCCAAAATTTATAGCACAAGCTGCAGCTAAAGGCATGGACGAGACTAAGCTAGAAAAAATATGGAAAGACTGGGAAGCCTTTGCCAGCTATGCGTTTAATAAATCGCACTCTACCTGCTATGCTTGGATTGCTTACCAAACAGCCTACCTAAAAGCTCATTATCCTGCCGAGTACATGGCTGCTGTACTATCGAACAACATGAACGATATTAAATCGGTAACCTTCTTTATGGAAGAGTGTAAGCGCATGAAACTAAATGTACTTGGCCCAGATGTAAACGAATCGTACTACAAATTTTCGGTCAATAAAACTAATGCTATACGTTTTGGGATGGGGGCCATAAAAGGTGTAGGAAGTGCTGCTGTAGCCACGATTGTAGAAAATAGAAAAACCGAAAAAGGCCCTTACAAATCTATTTTTGATATGGCAAAACGTATCGATTTGAGAGCAGCCAACAAAAAAGCATTCGAAAACCTTGCCAATGCAGGGGCTTTTGACGATTTTGAAGCACATAGGGCACAATACTTTAATGATGCTGGTAATGGAATTACATTTTTAGAAAAAACAATTCGTTATGCCAATAAGTATCAAGATAATGAAAACTCAGCACAAGTAAGTCTATTTGGTGAGGCAAGCGATGTCAAAATCCCTGAACCAGAAGTACCCCTATGCGAACCATGGAGCACTATGGAAAAACTAGCTCGAGAGCGAGACGTTGTTGGTATTTATATTTCGGGGCATCCACTAGACGATTTTAAACTAGAAATGACAAACTTTTGCAATGCAACCCTAACCGCGTTTCACGACTTAGAAGCCTATATTAATCGCGAAATTAGCTTTGGAGGGGTCGTTACTAGCGTGCAGCATCGTGTAAGTAAACAAGGCAAAAGTTGGGCCTTATTTACTATAGAAGATTATACAGACACTTTTGAGTTTAGAATTTTTGGAGAGCAATACCTTAAGTTTAGACACTTTTTACTTCCCAATAATTTTGTACACATACGCACATTTATAAAAGAAGGTTGGGTAAACCGCGATACGGGCAAAAAAGGAGATCCAAGAATACAGTTTAATGACTTTAAGTTACTACAAGAGGTTATGAAAGCTTATGCCAAAAAACTATCTATTAAGTTAAACATTACGGCACTAAAAAGTGAGCAAATAACAAATTTAAAAACCCTAGTCGATTTGCATTATGGCGATAAACCTCTCAATTTTTTGATTTACGACAATGAAGAGCATATTAAACTACAACTGTTAAGCCGTAAACAAAAGGTTGCTATTTCCAGAAACTTTTTGGAAGCGCTAGATACTCAAAATGTACTTTATAAAATTAATTAACCTTATACATTGCGAACCACATTATACCAATTGTTATTTAAAATGAATTTATAGCTTATTTTGAGTCATAATTGGTAATTATACATAACCTACTTAGCCCACGATATTTATTCTTCCTCTAAGTAACGTACCACTACAGCAGGGGTATTTGATTTTAATTGACTATCATAAGCATAAGTTTCTTCATATTTAAATGCTCTGAATAGTTGCGACACTTTTCTTTTTTCATAAACCCCTATGACCATACCATACCAATCACCTCCACGGTCATCAGTCCATTTGTACTGATCTCCGTAGTCTAAAGGAATAAAAAGGATTAAAAAGCCATTTTCCGATATAGGGATTTCATATTCTTCAAGATCTATTGTGTTCCATCCTGCCTTGCCTTTAATAACAATAGGGGTTTGTAAATAATCTACAAAAGCACTTGAGGGGTATACAAGATTATGCTTAAGTTTATTTTTGCCAGACAAAATGCGTATTGAAAACTCTGCTTCCGGAACCCCTTTTTCCATAATAAAAACCTCAATGGCTTTTAGTATTCCTCTTGTCTTTTTTTTGGGTTTTACAAAAATTCCATAATTAAACCCTGCTAAATAATTTGGGAACATCACTTTATTTTCACCATTGTCATTTTTCCTTAAATTACCATTGGGGATTCCTATATAGTTTTCTTTTAGTTTTTTCCCTGAAGAAATTAGCACTTCTGGGAGTTCATATATTTCTGGGATTAGACTTATTTCAGCATTTTTTTGCAAATCGCTTAGAGCAATTATGGTGTCTTTATAACCTATAGATTGGATTTTAATTTTATAGGCGACACTTTGCTTATAGTTGAAAATTTTTAGTAAAAAGCGTCCATCCTCGTTAGAGGTTGTTCCGTTTTTGTAGGTTGTAATGTCATAAATAGAGGCATATATTACGGGGGCATTGGTTTCTTTAGAAGTCAATCTGCCCTTAATTTCGAGTGTGTCTTGTGCGTAACTTGCAAACATACTTGCAAGGTATATTAGCAGTATATATGTTTTATGGTTTAGCATTTGCAACTTATTTTTAAAGTGAATATAGTTATAAATTATAATTGATAGAATATGAGTATAGGGTTGAGGTTTTCTTTATTTTGTAATAGGGCTTTGGAGAGTTTTTGGTTTTCGGCAATAGCTATATCGTCAAACTCTTCAGGATAGATTAGGCTAATTTGAGTTTGGTTTACTACCCCTAGAGCCTCTGTAATTGGCATATCAGTTCCTTTTAATTTTAATTCTGAAATAACACGGGTTTGTTTTGTGTCTCTGTTATGACTTATTAAGTATTTTGTGTCTATATCTCCATGCATTGCCCAAAAACTAATTTTTTTAGTATTTAAGGCTACGTTTTGCACCCATACTGTTTTTGGTAAGCCTTTAGTAAAAGCCTCTTCAAACTCGTTAGCATCTAAGGTTTCCCAGTATTTTGAAGGGATTTTGTTTGGACCGAAATCGATACTTATTTTTGGTGTTTGTGCGTTTCCGTCTAGCTGGTATATAGTAGTGTACTCGTGCGGATGAGCATAGTACACCGTATTTTGTGTCCGGCTTATTGTATTGGGATAAGATATTTCAAGAGATCCTGGCTTACTAGTCATGTGCGTTAGTTTATTTACCAACTCATAGTTATTATTCCATAGTTGCATACCTTCATTATTAGAAGTTATTGCATCAGACTCGGTAATTACAAACCAATGCTTGCTGTCTAGAATTTCAAAATTCATAATGTACTCATCTTTTCTTAGGGTATTAAGGTGTTTAAGTTCAGGAAAGGAGTAGGTTATAAAATTAAAGTTGTTTCTATCGTATATTACCAGTTCTTTTTTGGCACTATCAAACGAAAAGGCATCAATATTTTCATACTCTCCGGGGCCACCTCCGATGCTGTTTAGTTGAGTTACAAAATTTCCAGAGGCATCAACCACGGTAATTGTTTTGGTTTGGTACTGGTCGTGAATAAATAGATAGTTGTCATACGTTTTAATATGATAGGCAACTCCTAGATAAATATCTTCAGGCAGATTAAGCGGCACATAGCTTACATGTGCTGCAATATCTTCTATAAAGGCAGGGACTGCCTTTGCCATATCTATAGCGACGACTTCCTCCGCAATTTGCTTACTTTTGCCACAGCATAATAGTAATAGTGTGCTAAGTAATAGTAGTGGTTTGTGCATAGTTATAATTTTAGGTTTTTAATGCGTTTCAATAGTTTTAATTTAAGTAGAGTGAGCGCAGTAGTGGTTTAAACTAAACCAATTGCTACTTGTAATAATCCAAAACTTTTAACTTAAAAATATAATCGTATTTAGCGCGTTCAAGTTCAGATTCTGCTCTAACGTAATTCCCTTTACTTAACAAGTAATCTTCGCTAGTCATATAACCTTCTCTATATTTTTGTTGGTCTATAGTAAACACTTCTGTTTGTGCCTGAGATGCAGTTTCTGCTGCTTTTAAGACGGCTTTGGCTGTCATAACATCGTTGTGAGCAATAGCTATTCTGTTTTTTAGCTCGCTTTTTTGGTTGGTCAATTCTGTTTTAGTAAGCTCAAGAGCAACCTTAGCTTTATCGATATTAGATCGTGTTGAAAATCGGCTGAAAATCGGCACGTTTAGACCTAACGAAATGTTTTGTGTTTGGTTATTACGGAGCTGTTCAAAAAATAAGTTATTGCCACCCTCTATACCAAAAAAACTTGTACTATACCCTGCATTTAGACTTAGGCTTGGGTAAAGTGCCGATTTAGATATTTTAATATTTTTTTCATCAATTTTATATTGCAAGCTTGTTGCTGCTATTGTTGGGTTGTTTTGTAAGGCGTTTTCAAAAACGGTATTGGGATCAACAAAAACAGCTTGTGCATCGTATGTACTAACATTAATTTCTGAAATATCAAATCCATCTATATTGTTAATATCCAATAATTGTTTTAGCTGTATCAAGCTATTATTGAGTGTGTTTTGAGCTTCTACAACATTTTTGATGTCTGTAGCGTTGGTAGATTGTATTTGTAGTAGTTCACTCTTTGAGCGTAAAGCAGCCTCATGAAGTTTAGTAAGGCGTTTTACCTCTTGGTCGCTAATGTCTTTTTGCTCTAGAGCAATGCCAAGGAGTCCTTTATTAAATAGCACTTGCAAGTATTGGTTGGTAATTTGTAAAGATAAGTCTAAGGCAAAACGCTCAATATCAATTTCTCCTTTTTGTACGGCCAATTTGGCTTGTTGTAAGGTATAGTTATTTCTGTTGCCGCTAAAAAGGGTTACGCTAGTATTAAACCCTAAGTTAGTAAAATTACTAGAGCTCGTTGTAATTCCTGTAGAAGCATTAAAGGCACCTCGTGTAAAACTAATCCCTTCTGAGGCATTAAAGCTAAAATCGGGAAAGTAATTGCCTTTGGCAACAGTAATGTCTTCTTTAAGCGATAGGTTTTGTAGCTGCTGTCTTAAAATATCTATATTATGTGTTTTTGCGTGACTAATGCAGTCGTCCAGAGTCCATTTTTTTTGAGCATACGATGTCATTAAAACGGTAAATAGGAGAAGAGTGCTAGTAATTTTTTTGCTCATAAATTTTTGCTTTTTTTACTAAAGGTATAATACATTAAGGGAATAAAATACAAACTAATAAATGTGCCAATAAGCATCCCCCCAATAACGGTAAGGGCTAATGGCTTTTGTAACTCGGCACCTAGCCCACCGATAAACAAAAAGGGGACTAAGGCTAGTATTGTGGTTAGAGAGGTCATTAAAATCGGTTTTAAACGCAATTTGCCACCTTGTTTTATGGCGTCTTCTACAGCTAAACCTTGTTTTTGTAGGAGGTTAATGGTGTGAAGTTTTAAAATACTATCGTTAATTATAACGCCACTCATAACAACAATTCCTATAATGGCCATAACGTTAATACTTCCTCCAAATAGCCACAAAAGGAGTAAAGCTCCTCCAATATCTATAGGGATTTCTAGTAGTATAATAATAGGTTGCCATAACGACTCAAACTGTGCTGCCATAATAAAATAGAGTAACAGTAGTGCCACTATAATAACCACAACGAGCTCTTTACTCAGGGTTTTTAAACTTAACCAGTTTCCTGCAAAGCGAACATTAAGGTCGGGGTTTGTTTTAAATTTAGAACTAATGGATGCAATGCTAGATGCAATGGTATTTGTTTGTATATCGTAGCCCAAATACTCGCCACTTCTGTTGGCTTTAATAAACTTGTATTGTTCTATATTATTTATTTTAATAAGGTTTTTTACAGGGATTAGCGCTGCCTCTTCATTAGTTTTAGTGTTGCTTACAAATAGTGTTTCTATAATTTTCTCAAAAACTTTGGTCTCGTAATTTAATTTTATAGGGATAAATCGCTGTGCGGTTTTTAAGTCGCTAACAAAGTTTTGATTAAATGCTGTTTTTAACTCATTAATTAAGTTATCGTAAGCCACATCATAAAGCAGTACGTTTTCGTGTAGTATCTCTATTGCTGCAGTTTGTTTTAGGGGGATATCGGCTACATCTTGGGGCAATAGCGGTTTAATGGTTTTTAGTGCCGACTCAGTAGGAAGTTCGGTTGTATTTCGTGAGTGTACTTGAGCAATTAGATCGCTCTTATCGGAACTAAATAAATATTCAAAAATAGTTTTGGGTGCTTCAAAACTAAAATTTGCTCTAGGGTATTTTTGTGTTAATTGTAGTTGTATTTGCTTTTGTATGCGCAAAATATTTTCTTCTGAATTTGAAGTGATATATACTGAGGCTTCCGAGAAACTTTTGGTGTTTTCGCGCTGTAATAAAAATTGTTGTTCGCCTGTTTGAGAAAATTGAATGTCGATATTATCAATGCTTGCTAATACGGTATTAATACGTTGCTGATTTTCGTTAACGGTTATATTTTGATTCCAGTCTATACGTGCTATAATTTCATTTTGGTTGGTGTTGGGTAGTAACGAATAGGGCATGATTTTGAATAAAAAGATAGCGGTTATAATGCCCGCAATGGAAATGCCGTAAATAATCCACTTTCGTCTAAAAAGGAAGTGGTAGCCCTTTTCGTACCAATGCTCTATATGTTGGGTTTTGGCGTTTACTTTAAACCACTTTTCAAACTTAAAATTTTTGTGCTTTAGTTGTTTGTAAATTACAGGAATTAAAATCACAGAAACCACTAGCGATGCTCCTAAACCAATAGACACAGCAAGGGCTTGATCATAAAACAAAGCGCCTGTAATACCACTTAAAAACAGTAAAGGCAAAAAGACAGAACAGGTCGTTAGCACAGAGCTAATGAGCGGTGTAATAATTTCGTTAGTTCCCTGTGCACAAGCCTCAAATAGCGATAGACCACTTTCAAGCTTTTGCGTAATGTTATCGATTACAATAATAGCATTATCAATCATCATCCCAACGCCCAGTATGAGTCCCGATAAGGATATAATATTAATTGATAGCCCAAAAAGGTACATTAGCAATAAGCTTAAAATTAACGATACGGGGATGCTAATTGCAATAATTAAGGGAGACTTGATGTCTTTTAAAAAGAAAAACATAATTAAAATCGCCAAAAGGCTTCCAATATACAAGCTCGACTTTAAATTGTCTATAGACAATTTTAAGAGTTTTGTTTGGTCTTGCACCACGTTAAACTCTAGCTCGGGGTAGTCCCTAACAAAAGATTGTGTTAGCTCATCTAAGGCGTCTTTAAGCTCATACACACGGGCATCTGCCTGTTTGATAATGGCCAGAGTAATGGCGCGTTTGTTATTGTGATACACCAAACCACGATCTAGCTGTGGGACTAAGCTTATACTTGCTAAATCTTTAACTTGAAATAGCTTGTTCTCTACCGTTAGATAAATGTTTTCGATATCTTTTTTGCTTTGTAGAGGGTTGGAAAATTTAAAATTATACTGATAAATTCCGTTTTGTACCAGTAGGTTTCCTAATTCAAAATTATTTTGTTCAATAGCATTAATAATGGTATTGGCTGTAATGCCTAGACTTTGCAGCTTATTTGTGTTTGGAGTAACGCTAATTTCAGATTCTGTTTTGCCATTAATATCTGCAAGTGCAATGTCTGGTAATTGCTCAATACGTTTTTTAATTACCGACTCTGTAAACTCACTTAACTCTAAAAAACGTTCATCGCTATAATCGCCTTTTAGGTTAATAATAAGGTTTAAGATAGGGATGTCTGTCGCCGATGCTTTAATTACTTTTGGGCGGTCTAGGTTTCTAGGGAGTAAATTAAGTGAGCCGTCCACTTTTTCATTAACTTCTATAAAAGCATAATCGGTATTAGTACCATAGTTAAACAAAAGTTTTAAGGTTGCAAAGCCATCGCGAGTTTCAGTTTCTATATCTTTTAGGTTGGCAACTTGTAGGAGCTGGTTGCGTAGTGGTCGGGTTACGTTAGTTTCTAGCTCTCTAGCGGTATTGTTGGCGTAGCTTAGCTGTACCGTAATTTCGGGTATCGCAATATCGGGCATTAAAGAGGTAGGAATGCGTAGCGCGGCAACAATGCCTAATAATAAAAAAGCAAAGGTTGCCATAAATACGGCAACGGGTCGGTTGATTAGAAATTTAACCATAGGTTATGAGCGAATTTAGGCTAAATATATTAAAATTTAATAACAACAACCAAGCTCTTAATATTAAAATTGCCCACAGAGTTTATTTGCTAGATTTAAGCAACTAGAAAGGTTAAAACTAAAGGGAGCTTTAGATTAAACATTGTGATGTGAAAATTGATGTTAATAAGCGTTTTAATAGTATTCGCTTTTCTCATCTTTCCTTAATTTTTTCAGCCACAATTTACTCAATTTTACGTTAGCCTATGTACTGAAGTTTCTTCGGAGGCTATGGGGGATTACATACAACGGTCTCGGCTATGAGTAGTTGCGTGGTTTAGCGGTTAACTTTGCAAGTACACACCAAATTTGAAATTTCACAGGAATTTCCAAAGTAGGCGAGAACAAACAATTACTTATAGCCATTGTTGTGCCCAGTTTTTATTTCCGTTCTATTGTTACCCAAGTTTTGTCAAATCCGATTGCCTCAAGTATTTTCGCTTTGTCGAGTTTTTTAGGTTGCTTTATTTTCAATACTAGAGTTTGTTCAGGTACAATTTCAGTTATTGTAAATTGAGAACCGTGAGGTTGCCAAGTAAAACGCTTGTTTGCACTTTTGTGTTCAGAACCTTTATCATAACCTTCCAAGTTTCCATTTTTATTCCATATGAATTCGTACAAATCTGAATCATATCTAACAGTATCAAATTCGAAAACTGCCACTTGTGATAAATCATTTGATTTAACAAGAACAACAGTTCGAAGATGCTTGAATTTTTCTCGAATTGCTGATACTCTTTCGTTCCAAATTTCTAAAACTTGTTCACCAATGACATTTGGGTCAGCATTTGTGTCTATTGCTTCTCCGTAAGAGTATACAGGCGAGTTTCGTCCTGAAATAAGTCGAATTTGTTTTAATTTTTTAAAGTCCTTTATATTAGATTTTACTGTCTTAGCTCCCCAAGCAGTATTGCCCATAACAACATCATCTAAACCGACATTAGATGGTTTCCAATCTGCCCCTATGCATTTAGCAAAAATTTGCTCCCATTCGTCTCCTTGTAAATTTGGTCTACCTTTACTTGCAAGTAAATAAACAATTTCTTGACCTAAAATATATGGAAAATCAGCATTAAATTGATTTAGTGGATAAGCTGAAACAGACTTTGTTACAGTTCTTAATTTTGGTGATTTTTTCGCCATTAAGTTGGATTGTATTGCAAGTCATATTCTCTTAAAACTGTGGCTTGGTTTAAGCTCGTAGCAACATATGGTAACAGTTTTTCTACAACTGCTTTTATCATATTTACAGGCACAGCGTTTCCTGCTTGTTTCTTCGCTTGAGCATCACTAACTATGATTTTATAACAATCAGGAAATCCTTGTAATCTAAACATTTCTCTTGGTGTTAACCTTCTTTCTCCATTTACTAAAAGATAATTGTGGGAAGCACCTGAACGAAGCGCACAAGAATATGGGTAAGAACAAATATTACCAGATTTGTTTTCGTGCCAAATAGAAGGATAATAAGAAGATTTATGTTTTTCCTTTCTTTTTTCTTTTATATATTCTGAAGCAAAATACTTGTCTTCAACTTTTTTTTCTAAAATTTCTTTTAAAGATTTGTATGGTTTTACTGGATTTGGAAACGTAAACATTATAGGCTCACGATGACCAACTATTACAACTCTTTCACGTTTTTGAGGTAATCCATAATCCAATGCATTTAAAACGCTATATTGAACGTGATAACCAATATCTTTTAAAGCTTGAACAATTACTTTTAAGGTTTTTCCTCCATCGTGTCCTACAAGTTGTTTTACGTTTTCTAAAATAAATGCTTTTGGCTTTTTTTCTTTAATTATACGAGCAATATCAAAAAATAAAGTACCTCTTGTATCGTCCATTCCTTTCATTTGCCCGATTATACTAAATGGTTGGCAAGGAAATCCTCCAAAAAGAATATCGTGGTCTGGAATTTCTTTTTCATCTATTAGAGTAATATCTCCAGCAGGTCGTTCTCCAAAGTTGGCTTCATAACTATCTTGAGCATATTTGTCTATGTCAGAAGAAAATACACATTCAGGTTGAACTTCATTTTCCTCGCAAGCCTCCTCAAAGGCAACTCTAAAGCCTCCAATTCCGCAAAAGAGATCAATAAATTTTAGTTTTTCTTGGTACATATTTCAAATGTAATACTCTATTATTAATAATTAATTGGTAAAACACGAAATTTTTATAAAACACAAGATTTTCTTGAAATTGGGTACAACGTGTTTGTACAAAGTTAGTTGCGTGATTTAAGCACTAAATTTACGAAATAATGATTGACAAATAAAATCTGCGAGGACTTTCGTAAGTAAGCAAAAAGCAAGCAATTAATTTTGTACGGTGTTAGGCACAGTTTTTTGTTTTCAGTCAACTTCTTTCAATTTTAAATTTATTTTATTTTTCACCAAATAGAATTCAAATTTTTTCAAGTCATTAAATTCAATTCGGTTTTTTATTACTGTTTCAGAATTAGGTAAACTTTCGTAATTATTTTTAATTACCCAATATTTGAAATCAGAGTTTTTTCTTTTGTCTCCTGATTTAGCTATAATCCATTCAGAATTGTGAGATATTTCCAAAACTGTCATAGGTACTATTTCAATTCCAGAAGTAGCACAACTATATTCTTGATACAAAATTCGTATGTCATAATTATCGTATTCAGATAAGTAAATATTGTTTCCTAAATATTCCTCTTTTGCACCAAAACAACAAGAATTTAGTGAAATAAATAAAATCAGAAATGTAAATAAATATTCAATTCTTTTTTTCATTCTAACTAACGTAAAATTAAGTTTCTGTAAATCAGCATTTTAAAAGTGTTCGCTTCTCATCTTTCCTTAATTTTTTCAGCCACAATTTACTCAATTTTACGTTAGCTTATGTACTGAAGTTTCTTGGGGGTCTATGAGGGGTTACTGACTAACGTGTTTGTGTATGATTTCGTTACGTGTTAAAACACTAAAGTTAGTAAATAAATCACATATAGAAAGTCCGAGAGGACTTTCGTAAATAGGCTAAGACTAGCAATGAACTATACACGGTATTGGCAACAGTATTATTTCTTTTTATACATTTCCATTACTTCAATAGGAAGTTTTTTATCAAATTTCTCTAGTTTTAATCCGTATTTTTTTAATTCGGAATCTAATGTTTTTGGATTATATTCAAACCATTCTAAATCAATATCGTATTCTCCGTTCAGCTCTGTTTTATCTACAACAGGAAGTGATGTGAAATTTTCTATGTATTCCGTTAGTTGAGACATTTTAATTTTTTTGGCTTTTAGAATAGTGCCCATAAATCCATATTCTGTTGATTCAGAGTTAGATTGTTTTATTGTGTCGTCTATATTTTTTAAAACATAGCATTCCAATGTGTCTCTGACTTTTCTTGCATTAATATCAAAGTTTTTATTGAGTATATCAATCCCTAATTGTTTCCAACTTCCTCGATACCTTTCGGAGGTTTCAATCATTAATGTATATCGATGAGATTCTTCAAACGGAAAATCTTTATCACTCAAACTATCTTTATACGTAATTCTATTAAAACTCGGAACATCAAATAGGTTTTTATACAGCACATCTAGAGTCCGTGTCCACATTTTTATTCCGTTATTTTCTCCGTCAACATCTTTTAAAAACTCTATTCCTCGCTTTTGTGGCTCAAAAGCTTTTAATTCAATTGTATAGTTTGAATTCAAAACTTTATCTATAACTATTGTCTCTTTTGTCTGACTAGGGTCAATGTAAAAATCGTCCTTTAAATCTAAATCAATTTCATTGTTGGATATTAAATTCTCAATTACTGATTTAGTAATGTTTTTAGGGTTTGTTATTGCTCTTACAATACCATTTCTGTCTATGATAATTGCATGTGGAAAGACTTTATATTTGAAAATTTCGTAGTGTGATGTATCGGAAGCAATAGACAATGATGTGTTTGAATTTTTTATAAATTTTTCTAATCGTTGTTGATGTTCAGATGAAACAGAAATTATTTCAATTTCGTCTCCAAATTCTTTTTGTAAGCTATCCAATTTTTTCATTGCTGGAATACAAGGTCCGCACCAAGTTGCCCAAAACTCTAAAATGACTGGTTTTCCTTTTAAATCGTTTAATGAGATTTCTTTCTTTTTACTGTTAAGAATATTATTAAACATATAGTTTGGAACAGGTTTTCCTAATTGAGCAATTGCATTTTCGTTTTTACAAGATGTTATATTGATAATTAAAAATAAAATTGAAAGACTTCTTATCATATCGGATGTGTTTTATAGTGTTGCCAACGGTCTAATATATGAAAAGTAGGGCAGTTGATAGGCACTTACTTTGGAATTTACACTTAGTCATATTTTTCATACATAAAGGATAAAGAATTTTAAAGTGCTCATTATTTTTGCTTAAGTTATTTAAATTCTAAGTTAAACAAATAGAAATAATATATAGTGTCTTATCATTTTGTTTATTTCGGTTTTTGATAGAAATCATTTACGTTATTAGTATATAAACAATAATCAATTTCACTTTTCTTTTGAAAAATAGATGGATTTTCTGCTCCTAATGGAACTAACATTAATCTTGATTTAGCAGCGAGTTTAAATTTTTCTTCATATGGCAAATTTCTGTTATCAAAATTCACATCGAAATAATATAGATATTTGCTTATCCATTTAATATACTTTTCTTTTTCCTTATTCGATACTTCTCCTTTACTGTTTACTATTTTCAGTTCATCAATATTTTCTAGA
Source organism: uncultured Flavobacteriaceae bacterium (assembly GCA_938011315.1). Classification (GTDB taxonomy): domain Bacteria; phylum Bacteroidota; class Bacteroidia; order Flavobacteriales; family Flavobacteriaceae; genus AU392. The sequence continues at coordinate 3,182 of CALLUG010000019.1, read as the reverse complement.
ATTGCTTTTTGAAATTCAACAGCATTTAATGGTATATTTTTTAACATTGGAATTGCATTATACTGACCGCCAATGAAAATCCACTTTTCGAACTTTTTTGAGTATGACTCTGCCACTACGTGTCCTGCCCCGTATTTTATTTTTGCAACATCTGATGTTTTTAAGGCTAAAACCCTTGATTGAATTCCGATACTACTCAGGGCTCCTGCAGATACAATTCCATATTCAACACACCTAAAATTGTTTCCATCTTTTGCCTCTTCTAAAATTGATATTGGGTCAAATTTTGAAGGTGTATTGCTTCCACTATGAGACCATTGTTTATTTGTCCAATTAAGTATTGCCTTTATTTTGGAAAATTCGTCTTCGTGGTTGGACGCAATTGTATTAAGACCATAATTGGTTCTTAACTTTCTAAGGTATTCATTTTTTGTTGTATCAGAGTAAAAAAAACGATATTGAGGTGTAATGCTTTTGTTTAAAAAAACTATTTTTTTTAATGAGTTAGATGGTGCTAAATTCAATGCCCTGAAAAGAGGAGAACAACTTGATAATATGGCTAAAAATATTAATGCAATTATTCTATCTATAGTAATATTTACAATTTGCTTCATTATAAATTTTTGATTATCACAAACTTATAATTGAAACAAATATCAACAAAAATTAAGTGGTAAGCAACAAAAATTAGGGACGAATAACAAGGTTTTTCATAAAGGGAACAATTAAATGAATATGTTTTCTAGAAACAACAAGCTCTTTATCGATATTATCAATATAGATTTTATACCCTGAAGCGTTACCCTTAAACTTCGATACCTTTTTTAAGTTTACGATAAAAGACCGGTGTATTTTTTTTATGGAATCGGTCTGAATTTGCTCTAATAATTTGGTTAGCGAAATGCGTAACATTTCTTTTTGAACAACTCCGCTTTTGTAAAAGTAAATAAGACAGTAATTATCTGCCGCTTTCGCATAGATAAAATCTTCTTGTCTCATTTTTAAGTTATATTTTGAATACCCAAAAACAATAGTCAGTTTTTCTTTGTTTTCATAGCAATTTTTAGATTTTGTAATAAACTCATAATCGGAAATCGTTGTTTTGCTTAGTCTTTCTGTTTTTTTTGTAAGGTAGATGTATCTTGCTAAAATATATATTACAGCAAGAGGTAACCCCAATGCCATAGTATACCCAAACATATATAAGTAATTTATAAGCGAGAGTTTTACTTTGCTTAAAAATAGTGTATTATAGAAATAGGATGTGCTAGATATTAAAAATAAAATCGATAAAACTTTATAAAATTCTAAGTTAATTGTCCATTTACGTTTTTGTGTGAATATTAATGAGTTGACACTATAAATTGAAACTGTACAAATAAGCGCATAGGGAAAAAGTAATAAATATTTATATAAATGTTCAAACTGACTGGTCCCGAAGGGCTGATAAATAATCAAAAGTAGATAAGATAAAGCTCCAAAAATTGAAGAAATGATTAAATTTTCTTTGTTTGTTTCTCTATTTGGATATGAAGGTGTTAGCATGGTTACGATTCATTCAAATGTTCATTAAGGGACTTCGTTTACACAAGTTAAAGATTAGGGTTTACACTAAATTAGTTTCTAACTTTGTAGATTGCTTTTTGTTTCTTAGATTTCTAAAGAATACCCTCCAAATCCTTTAACAGGAACAAATATAAGGAACAGTATAAGTTTATCTACTATTTGACAAGTCATACGTCATTAACCTATTGTAAACACACGTGTTCATTCTTAGCTTTGTGGCTATAAGACTATAAAGCTGATGTAAATTAATGCTAATATTATCAATAATGATACCACAGATAAAATAATTTCTTTTCGAATAGAATCTTTATTATTTATATCAATTGCATCTTTCATTGCTTTGTATCTTATTCTTATACAAAAACAATAAAGTGGTAGTAATGCGACAAACATAGTCATTATTAATTAGTGTATATAGATGAGATACAAGTACCAAATGTTACGACGGCTATAGCAACACCTACCACCCTCAGCGCTGTACTTACAACTTCTCCAAAAAACTTTAGTATTGCTTTTCTTTGCCATTTAACACTTTTACCACCAGCTTCAGCAGTTAGAGAATATAATAAATCAGCACCTATTGCTGCCAGGGTGCAAGCTCCTACCTCACGCCAAGTTAATTTTGGGTCAGGATCTAGTGCATAAGCTGAATTAAAAAACAAATTGGAAAAATTATTAGCGTAAGAACTCTCATCACCACTTTCGCTAGCCGCAATCAACATTGCTGTTGCTATTAAATCTTCTTCTTGTCCATTTTCGTTTGCAATCATTTCATTAACTTCTTCATCTGAGAATCCTCTGGAATGAAAAAACGTTCTAGCGGAAGAGGTTGCTAATAATAACGTATTTTGAGTTGGTTGTATAGGTATTTCAAAACAGATTTGCTCTAATTCTGCTGAATCATCACCATTAGTTTTATTATTAAGTCTCATCATTATTGGTATTAAAATCTACGCCATCAATAGAAGTTAATTCTGCATCAATACCTAAAGCACCGCCTAGATTATCTGTATCTCCCATAACTGAATCTAAGTCTACATCATTAGGGTTATATGAAAAACATATTGTCTGATGGGTTTGGTGTCCAATGGGTTGAGCACTAGAGTATTCATATGACGATGCGTTAAGTATAACATTATCTGTGTTCTTTAAAATTCTACGATTCGTAATTGGTGTATTGCTTATGTCTTCTGCACTTTTACTAAGTGAGGTTGAAAGCTCATTTTTAGTTTCTTGTATGTTTTGATTTTGTATGTCCTCTGTTTGACAAGAGTTGAATACAAAAATGCTTAGTAATAATATCAGTTTGATACTGAAAACAGATAACATTCCCTTAGCAACTTTCATTGTAATATCATTAATTTGGTTTAAAATTTTCATTTGTTTTAAATTTAGGTTAAAAATCTTTTAATGAGTTGAATGCAATTTGTTTTCTCACTTACTTTTTTCTTCCAAGTAGAGTTCACTCGGATATGGTTATACTGGACTATTGCACACAATGAACAGCTGTATGGTTAGTAGCCCAGTAGGGGCTATTAACTATACAGCATGTTGTGTGCTTTATTTTTTTTAATTTCCTTTTTTATAAAATTAAAACAAATATAAGGGACAGTAGT
>CALLUG010000018.1 GCA_938011315.1 uncultured Flavobacteriaceae bacterium | reverse complement strand
ATATTTCCGTGCTATTTTAAATTTGTATGATCCCCCTAAGTTTTCTTTACTATTTTTTAAAGATTTATCATGAAAAGCTGGTCCTGGAGCCTCCTCATCTAGTCGTTGTTTTTTAGGATTATTAGGTTCTTTAAGCTGTGGGCGTTCCTCCTCTATTAACTCAGTAGAAATCTCTACCTCACTAGGAAGTGGCAGTACAGGAATTTTTATTTGCATTAGCGTTTCAATGGCAATAATACTATCTTGTTCTTTTGAAGTAGAAAACAAAAGTGTTTCGCCTTTTTTTTTGGCGCGACCAGTTCTACCTATTCTGTGTATATAGTTTTCTGGATAGTCTGGAGTGTCAAAATTAATAACATGAGAAATATTATCAATATCCAAACCTCTAGCCATAACATCGGTGGCAATTAAAATTCTGTTATACCCCTCTTCAAATTGCTTAATACTTCTTAGTCTGTAATTTTGTGTTTTATTAGAATGAATAACGCAGCTTTCGTCGTAAAACAAATTTTCTAATTCGTTAAATAAACGATCTGCCATACGCTTATAAGCTACAAAAATTAAAACTTTGGTATATTGCTTTTTATCTTTAAGTAAATAGCTCAATAAATTGACTTTAGTATAAAAATTAGGGACTTCGTAACGTTGCTGAAAAATGGTGTCTAGAGGAGTTCCAGAAACAGCAACAGAAATTCGTTTAGGATTAACAAAAAAATCATTAATAAGGGCATCTACAGTTTTTGTCATCGTTGCAGAAAACATAATATTTTGACGACGTATTGGCAAAATGTCAAAAATATTGACAAGTTGAGACTTAAATCCAAGATCTAGCATAACATCTACCTCATCAATAACCAACTTTTGGATACTTTTTAGCTGTAATACTCGACTTACTGCCAAGTCGTATAAACGCCCAGGGGTGGCGACCAAAATATCTAAACCATTTGCGACAGCCTGTTTTTGGGTATTTATATTAGTGCCTCCAAAAACACCTAAAGTACGTATGTTGGTATATGTTGCTAATTTTTCGATTTCTGATACAACTTGTACAACAAGTTCTCGAGTAGGTACAAGTATTAAAACTCTTGGAATATCTTGTTTAGAAAATGGTAAGTGTCTTAAAATAGGTAAACTATACGCAAATGTTTTTCCAGTACCTGTTTGTGCAATACCTACCATATCTTTGCCAGAACTAATGGTGGTAAAGGCTTGCTCTTGAATAGGTGTAGGGGTAACAAAACCTAAGTCGTTTATTGCATTAAGTAAAGGTGTGGTTAATTTTAAATCTAAAAAAGTCACATCAAAAATTTAAGTAACAAAGGTAATCTATTCTAGTAAAGTAATGGTTTATTATTTGTATCTCATTAACTTTACAGCCTTATGTATAATTTATAGCGTATTGCGAATTACAAAAACTATATTGGTTAAAAATCCCGAAGAGGTTAAACAAAACATCTTGCAATGGAGTAGGCAGTATAAAACAGTCGTATGTTTAGACTCTAACCAACATCGTAAAGAATATTCAAATTACGATTGCATATGGGCTATAGGGGCAGCTTCTTTTATAAAATCGAGTAGTAGTAGCGCTTTCAGTAAGCTAAAAAACTACCAATCGGGCATAAAAGACTGGGTTTTTGGTTATTTAACTTACGATTTAAAAAATGATATTGAAGCTTTAGTGTCTAACAATTTTGATGGTTTAGAATTTCCTGAATTGTATTTTTTTCAACCTAAAAAATTGTTTTTTTTAAAAAAAAATGAAATTAAAATTTCGTACTTAAAAGCTTTTGAAAATGAAATCGATTTAGATATTAAAGCAATAACAACTACAGCTAGCACACACTTCCATTATATTGACAATATAAAAACAACTAAGACGCCAAATATTATACCACGAGTAACCAAAGATGACTATCTAAAACAGGTTAATTTAATTCTAAATTACATACAACGTGGCGATATTTATGAGGCCAATTTTTGTCAAGAATTTTATTGCGAAAATATAACTATCGATCCTTTGGAAGTCTATACTAAATTAAACAAGGCGTCCAAAACTCCTTTTGCAACCTACTTAAAACTAGATGATAAGTATCTACTGTGTGCATCTCCAGAGCGTTATTTAAAAAAAGATGGTTGTAACTTAATATCGCAACCTATAAAAGGAACTGCAAAACGTTGCAAAAATAAAGATAAGGATATGCTACTAAAAACAAACTTAATAAATGACGCTAAGGAACGTAGCGAAAATATCATGATTGTAGATTTGGTGCGTAACGACTTATCTAAAACAGCGACAAAAGGTAGTGTAAAAGTAACCGAACTCTGCAAAATATACAGTTTTGAACAGGTGCACCAAATGATTTCTACAATTAGTGCTAAGGTTAGTGAAACAACACAGCCTATAGATGTTTTAAAAACCACGTTTCCAATGGGGAGTATGACAGGTGCTCCTAAAATAGCTGCTATGAAAATTATAGAACGCTTAGAAAAAACAAAACGAGGGCTGTACTCTGGGGCTGTAGGCTACTTTACACCAAACGATGATTTTGACTTTAATGTTGTTATTAGAAGTATCTTGTACAACCAAACCAAGAAATATGCTTCATTTTCTGTAGGAAGTGCCATTACAGCAAAAAGCGATCCTGAAAAAGAGTATGACGAATGTTTACTTAAAGCCAAAGCAATGCGAGAGGCTCTAAAACATTGATTTGTTAGCTAGGTATTATTATAACTAAACAAACTACCCAAAAATAGTTACTTGCGTTGCATTACTGCGTTTACTTTTTTAATAATTGCCGCACTATTAAGTTCATATTTTTCCATAAGTTGTGCTGGAGTACCAGACTCCCCAAAGGTATCATTAGTTGCAATAAACTCTTGAGGTGTAGGCTTTTTGGTCGCCAACACTCTAGCCACACTTTCGCCTAAACCACCTAAAATATTATGCTCTTCGGCAGTAACAACACATCCTGTTTTAGTAACAGATTGTATTATAGCATCTTCATCTAAGGGCTTTATGGTATGTATATTTACAACTTCAGCAGAGATTCCGTTTTCGTATAACACTTTGGTAGCCTCTAAGGCTTCCCATACCAAATGCCCTGTTGCAACAATAGTAACATCTTTCCCTTCTGTTAACCTAATGGCTTTTCCGATTTCAAAAACATCGTTATCTGGGGTAAAGTTAGCAACTTTTGGTCTGCCAAAACGCAAATACACAGGACCATTATAGTTTGCTATAGCTAGAGTTGCGGCTTTAGTTTGATTGTAGTCGCAGGTATTAATTACAGTCATACCCGGAAGCATCTTCATTAAGCCAATATCTTCAAGAATTTGGTGTGTTGCACCATCTTCTCCTAAAGTTAACCCTGCATGTGAAGCGCATATTTTTACATTTTTGCCAGAATAAGCTACACTTTGTCGTATTTGGTCATAAACTCTTCCTGTAGAAAAGTTAGCAAAAGTCCCTGTAAAAGGTATTTTTCCCCCAATAGTCATTCCTGCTGCAATACCAATCATATTGGCCTCTGCAATTCCAATCTGAAAAAAACGTTCTGGATGGTTTGCCTTAAAGTCATCCATTTTTAAGGATCCTATTAAGTCTGCACAAAGCGCAACAACGTTTTCATTGGTTTTACCTAAGGCTGTTAATCCAGCTCCAAAACCAGATCGTGTATCTTTATTTCCTGTATTTGTATAAGTTTTCATAAGTAATACCCACGATTAGGGTAGTTTTTTTAGTTAAACGTAAGTATTAGTAATCTCCTAAAGTTTCAGGGTTTTGTTTTAACGCAATGGCTAGTTGCTCATCATTAGGAGCTTTACCGTGCCATGCGTGGGTATGCATCATAAAATCTACACCATTTCCCATTATTGTTTCTAGTAGTATGCAAACTGGTTTAGCCTTGGCACTTTTGACTTTCGCTTGTTTTATACCGTCTAGTATAGCTTCAATATCGTTACCTGCTTTTACTTCAATAACATCCCAGCCAAAAGCTTCAAATTTATCCTTAACACTTCCCATAGGTAAAACATCATCAGTAGCGCCATCAATTTGCTTTCCATTTAAGTCTATTGTAACAATTAAATTATCTACTTTTTTGGCAGCAGCATACATTATGGCTTCCCAATTTTGTCCTTCTTGTAGCTCACCGTCACCCAATAAAGCATATACCGTATGTGGATCTTTATTTAATTTTTTAGTTTCCGCAGCACCTATGGCTACAGACAAGCCTTGCCCTAGAGAGCCCGAAGCAATGCGGATACCCGGTAATCCTTCGTGAGTGGTTGGGTGTCCTTGCAAGCGAGAATTAATTAGCCTAAACGTATTTAATTCTTTTATAGGAAAATAACCTGCTCTTGCTAGTACGCTATAAAATACTGGAGAAATATGCCCATTAGACAAGAAAAAAAGATCTTCGTCCTTACCATCCATACTAAAGTTTTCTTTTCTGTGCATAATGTGATTAAACAAAATAACAAGAAATTCGGCACAGCCTAAAGACCCTCCAGGATGTCCTGAGTTTACTTTATGTACCATACGCAGAATGTCTCTACGCACTTGAGTTGTAAGGTCTTTTAATTGTTGAGTACTTGGCATAGTGGGTAAGGTTATAAAAAATTAGGTACAAAAGTAAAGGTTTAATACCGCTTAAGCAATGTTAGGGTTATGGCAGTTATTAACTAAGGCTTTAGATTTGCTAACAATTTATAATTATTATTAAGGGATTGATTTTTTGTTATATATCTTTGCTCTGTTACTATTGTTAGATTATGCTATTTCAACTTAAAGGAAAAGACACTCAAAGTAAAGCTAGAGCAGGAGTTTTTACAACAGATCACGGGGCTGTAGAAACTCCTATTTTTATGCCCGTTGGTACGGCAGCAACCGTCAAAGGGGTGCACCAACGCGAGCTGAAAAATGATATTAATCCAGATATTATTTTAGCAAATACGTATCACTTATTTTTGCGCCCTAAAACCCAAATCTTGGAGGCTGCTGGTGGTTTACACAACTTTATGAATTGGGATCGCAATATTTTAACCGACTCTGGTGGGTACCAAGTATATTCTCTGTCCGATAACCGAAAAATAAAAGAAGAAGGGGTTAAGTTTAAAAGTCATATCGATGGGAGTTACCATATGTTTACTCCAGAAAATGTTATGGAAATACAGCGTAGTATAGGAGCAGATATTATTATGGCTTTTGACGAGTGTACCCCCTACCCTTGCGATTATAATTATGCAAAAAGATCTATGCATATGACACATCGTTGGCTAGATAGGTGTATAAACCACTTAAAAAAAACACCTTTAAAATACGCACACAACCAAGCTTTTTTTCCTATTGTACAAGGAAGTACTTATAAAGATTTACGTAAACAATCGGCAGAATATATTGCCAACTCTGGTGCCGTAGGCAATGCCATAGGAGGCTTATCTGTAGGCGAACCAGCAGAAGAAATGTATGCAATGACAGAGGTTGTAACTAGCGTACTGCCAGAAGACAAACCTAGATACCTTATGGGAGTTGGTACGCCAATAAATATTTTGGAAAACATTGCCTTAGGCATTGATATGTTTGACTGTGTAATGCCAACACGAAATGCTAGAAATGGGATGCTATTTACAGCACATGGTTCTATAAATATAAAAAATAAAAAATGGGAAAATGATTTCTCACCTATCGATGAAATGGGAATAACGTATGTCGATACAGAATACTCTAAAGCTTACTTAAAACATTTATTTATGGCTAACGAATATCTAGGAAAACAAATTGCAACAATACACAATTTGGGCTTTTATTTATGGCTAACACGTGAAGCTAGAAAACATATTTTGCAAGGCGATTTTAAATCTTGGAAAGATAATATGGTAAAACAAATGGATAATCGTTTATAGTATATGAAAATTTTAGATTGGTACATCCTAAAACGTTATTTGGTTTCATTTTTTTTAATGTTACTCTTATTTATCCCTATTGGAATAATCGTAGATTTATCTGACAGGATTGACGAAATTTTGGAAAACAGCGTACCTTTTTCAGCTGTTGTTGGGTATTACCTAAATTTCACTATTTATTTTGCCAATCTACTATTTCCATTATTTATATTTATTTCGGTTATTTGGTTTACCTCTAAGCTTGCTAATAATACAGAGGTTATTGCTTTTTTAAGCTCTGGAGTTTCTTTTAGTAGGTTTTTAAGACCTTATTTTATAGGCGGAACTATTGTAGCTACATTTGCTGTTGTACTAGGTATTTTTTTAGTTCCAAACGCTAGTAAAGGATTTAATGAGTTTAAATACGAGCATTTAAGTAAATATAGAAAAGACCGTCAAAGTAATAACATTTTTAGGCAAATAAATGATAACGATATTATATATGTTAGCAATTTTATTTCGAAATCCAAGACAGGTAATAATTTTGTATTAGAACATTTTGAAAACAATATTTTAACCTATAAAATTACAGCAAGAGCAATTCGTTATTTAGAAAAGGACAGTATTTACAGGATGTCCAACTACACAATGCGTATTATAGGCAAAGACAACGATAGTATTATTTCTGAGCGGCGAAAAGACACTATTTTTTCATTCGATTTAGAAGACCTAACTCCAGTAAAATACGCCGCAGAAACTAAGGGCTATAAGGAACTTATCGATTTTATAAAAAAAGAAGAGTTTAGAGGCGCCTCTAACGTAGGACGTTACAGAGTTGTTTTGTACAAAAAATGGAGCTTACCTGCTTCTGTTTTTATTTTAACAATAATAGCCGTTGCCGTATCCTCTATAAAAAGGCGAGGCGGTATGGGAGTAAACTTAGCCTTTGGCATTATTATCGCCTTAGTTTTTGTGTTTTTCGATAAAATTTTTGGTGTTATGGCAGAGCAGTCAAACTTTTCGCCAATTATAGCCGTATGGTTTCCCAATTTTATTTTCGGTATTTTAGCTGTTTATTTACTTTATAATGCCAAGCGCTAATTTCAAAAATTATTTACACCTCCATCTCCTTGTTTTTATCGCTGGATTTACGGCTGTATTAGGAAAGCTTACTAGTATTAGTGCAATTCATTTAGTTTGGTACCGTATGGTCATTGCGCTAATATTAATCTATGCATATTTAAAACTAAAAAACACAAGTTTAACTATCCGTAAAAAAGACCTTATAAAGTTTTCAGTAGCAGGAATTGTAATTGCGTTGCACTGGATTACTTTTTTTGAAGCAATTAATGTTTCTAATATCTCAATAACATTAGCAATGCTATCGTCTGGAGCTTTTTTTGCGGCATTAATAGAACCTATTTTTTACAAACGCCGTATCATTTGGTATGAACTCCTTTTTGGAGCCATTGTTATTATAGGTATATCGCTAATTGTACAAGCAGAAATCAATTATATTAATGGGATCACTTTAGGGTTATCGTCAGCATTTTTTTCATCTTTATTTTCTGTACTTAATGGCAAATTTGTGAAACAACATAAAGCTTCAGTCATTTCGTTTTACGAATTTTTAAGTGGGGTCTTCTTTATTTCTGTTTTTATGTTAATTTTTGATAATACATTAACTAAGACCTATTTTAATTTATCATTGCCAGATTGGATATATGTAAGTTTACTCGGTACAATCTGTACTGCCTATGCCTTTATTGCTGCAGTGCATGTTATGAAAAAAATAAGCCCATATACTGTAGTACTAACCTACAACTTAGAGCCAATTTATGGTATTATTATGGCACTTCTATTTTTTTATCAATACGAAAAGATGTCTCCTAAGTTTTACATTGGTGTTGTTTTAATTATTAGCACTATTATTTTAAATGGAATTTTTAAACTTTCAGATAAAAGAAAAGCATCTCAATAAGTTATCACAATTAAAAGTTTTTATATTTGCAAACTAAATAAAACTAAACTTACATTTTTTATGGAATATTTAGAATTTGAACTTCCTATTAAAGACTTGGAAGAACAGTTAAATAAATGTCAAGTAATAGGGCAAGAAAGTGATGTCGATGTTTCTGAAACATGTACAAAAATTAAAGACAAGCTAACCAATACCAAGAAAGAAATATACAAAAACCTAAGTCCTTGGCAGCGAGTACAAATGTCTCGTCATCCTAATCGTCCATATACTCTAGATTATATTAACGCCTTGTTTGGCGAATCGTTTTTGGAGTTACATGGCGATCGAAACTTTAAGGATGATAAAGCTATGGTAGGAGGATTGGGTAAAATTGGAGACCAAAGCTATATGGTTATAGGTCAACAAAAAGGCTATAATACCAAAACACGACAATATCGTAATTTTGGAATGGCAAATCCCGAAGGGTATAGAAAAGCTTTACGCTTAATGAAATCTGCCGAAAAATTTGGAATTCCAGTCATTACATTAATAGATACTCCAGGAGCATACCCTGGCTTAGAAGCAGAAGAACGTGGGCAAGGAGAAGCCATTGCCAGAAATATTTTAGAAATGACACGTCTCAAAGTTCCAATTATTACAATTATAATAGGCGAAGGTGCCTCAGGAGGTGCCTTGGGTATAGGTGTTGGTGATCGTGTATTAATGTTAGAAAACACATGGTACTCTGTAATATCGCCAGAATCTTGCTCATCTATATTATGGCGAAGTTGGGAGTATAAAGAGCAAGCAGCCGAGTCTTTAAAGTTAACAGCCAAAGACATGAAAGGTATGAAACTAGTAGATCAAATTATTAAAGAACCTCTTGGTGGCGCACATAGCGATAGAGAAACTACATTTAGTTCTGTAAAAGAAGCAATTGTAAAATCGTATCATGATCTTAAAAACTTATCACCAACAGACTTGGTAAACAAACGTATGGATAAATATTCTCAAATGGGAGAGTACAAAGACTAAGCATAGGTTTTACGCTATAAAAACAAAAAACTGAAGTTAACTGCTTCAGTTTTTTTTAGCTTTATTAACACTATTTTTAACTTATTAACTTTATAATCAAATTTATAGTTAATAACCACACACCTCAAAATAATTACAATTTAGTTACTTTCGCAACTATGAAACAACCCACACCAATACAAGGCTACAAAGTCGATAAATCTAAAATTGTAAACCTAGAAAAAGGAAAAATACCGCCACAGGCAGTCGATTTGGAAGAGGTTGTATTGGGGGCGATGATGATCGACAAAAAAGGTGTTGACGAAGTTATTGATATTTTAAGCCCAGACGCTTTTTATAAAGAAGCCCATCAATATATTTTTGAAGCTATTTTTAAACTATTTGAAAATAGTGAACCAATAGATTTATTAACAGTATCATCTCAATTACGTAAAGACAGTAAGTTAGACCTTGTTGGCGGCGACTTTTATTTAATATCGCTAACTCAAAAAGTATCTTCCTCTGCTCATATTGAATTTCATGCCCGCATTATTTTACAAAAATTCATTCAGCGTAGCTTAATAAAAATTTCTAACGAAATTATTGAAGATTCTTATGATGAAACAAAAGATGTTTTTGATCTTTTAGACAAAGCCGAGTCAAGGTTGTACGATGTTACCCAAGGTAATATAAAAAAATCTTCAGAAACTGCACAAGCTTTAGTAATCCAAGCAAAAAAGAAAATTGAAGAAATTGCAAACAAAGAAGGTCTTAGTGGTATTCCGTCTGGTTTTGATAAGCTCGATAAATTAACTTCGGGCTGGCAAGAAAGCGATTTAATTATTATTGCAGCGCGTCCAGGTATGGGTAAAACAGCACTAACGCTATCTATGGCTAGAAATATTGCTGTAAACAATAATATACCCGTAGCATTTTTCTCTTTAGAGATGGCGTCTGTACAACTAATAACGCGTTTAATTTCTTCTGAAACTGGCTTATCTTCAGAAAAATTACGAACAGGAAAATTAGAAAAACACGAGTGGGAACAGCTTAACGTAAAAGTAAAAAGCTTAGAAAAAGCACCTTTATATATTGATGATACCCCATCACTTTCAATCTTCGATTTACGAGCAAAAGCACGACGTTTAGCCTCACAAAACGGAATTAAAATGATTATTGTAGATTATTTACAACTCATGACTGCAGCAGGAAATGGAGGAAATCGTGAGCAAGAAATTTCTACAATTTCTCGTAACTTAAAAGCTTTAGCAAAAGAACTTAGTGTCCCTGTAATTGCTCTGTCGCAGCTATCTCGTGCCGTAGAAACTCGTGGCGGGAGCAAACGCCCTTTACTCTCGGATCTTAGAGAGTCTGGAGCTATAGAGCAAGATGCCGATATTGTATCGTTTATTTATAGACCCGAGTATTATAAAATAGACGAATGGGATGACGATGAGCGTTCTCCAACAGAGGGACAAGCAGAATTTATTGTTGCAAAACACAGAAATGGAGGTTTGGATAATATTAGATTAAAATTTATTGGTAACTTAGGTAAATTTGATAATCTTGAGGACTTCGATTCTCCTTACGAGTTTCATAGCAAAATGAATGCGGCAGCTAATGATGACACTCTAAAACCTGACTCATACCCTAGTGCCAACGACGCTTTTGATACCCCAGAACTCGATAACGATGACGGCATTCCTTTTTAATACTTTTTATAATACTTTAACATACTAGAACTAAAAAATATACTGTTTTAGTAAATAATAAAATACGATTTAAGTTAACTTTGAAACAAAATAATACGCAAGCCATAAGATTATGATGAACAAAACAAGCACTACTAACTTATTACTACTCGCTATAGTAATTCCAATTGTGTTTTATTTATTAAAAACCTTATCGTTTATTTTTATTCCTTTAATTTTTTCGATGTTTATTGCTTTACTTTTTTTACCATTAATGCGGTGGTTTAATAAAAGAAATGTACCAAAGTTTATAAGCATATTTGTTGTCATTATAATTATTGCTGGCACACTAAAAGTTACTGGAGAACTTGTGCAACTGTCTAGTAAACAAATTTTTTCTAGCGATAACTTATTTTTCACAAAAGCAGAACGTAAATTAAGTAGTTTATTTACTTCTATTCAACAGCTTTTTGGAATAGAATCTAAACAAGAAAAGCTTAAATTAACACAGTTTTTAAAACAAGAAAATTTATTAAAAAACTTAAAGCTCACCATAGGTTTTGTAGGCAATTTACTTACCACTATTTTAATGACAGCTTTTTTTGTAGTGCTCTGGTTGGCAGAATCTATTAATGTACAAAAGGTGTTAAACCGCACAATATTAAGACAAAAATATGCCTCAGTAAAAGCATTTATTAAAATAGAAAAAGATCTTATCAAGTTTTTAAAAGTTAAGTTTTTGATGAGTCTTTTTACAGGGGTTGCGACAGGTTTTGCCTGTTTATTTTTTGATGTAAGCTTCCCTATTTTTTGGGGGTTATTTGTTTTCGTAATTAACTTTGTACAAATGGTAGGTTCTTTTGTTTCTGTAATTTTGCTTTCTATTTTTGCGTTTGTAGAGTTAGACCCTACTAGTATGTTATTCTTTTTTATTCTCTCAATTACAGGAGCACAGGTATTATTTGGAGCTATATTAGAACCTGTTTTTATGGGGAAATCATTTTCTATAAATATTATTACGGTACTCGTAGTGCTTATGTTTTGGGGATTTTTATGGGGTGTCCCTGGCCTAATTATGGCAATTCCAATTACTGTGTTTATTAAAATTATTTTAGAACAATTTCCTAGTACAAAACGTATTGCAGATATTATGTCTGCGACTAGCAAATAGAGAAACTCTCTAATATTTTCTTAAAAAAAATGCTAGTCAGTTATTTTTTTATATCTTTCGAATAATCAAAATTATGCCCTTAAAAACAATGAGAAAATTCTTGTTAATCTTATTTATACTCTCTTACAGTAGTAGTTTTGCATCTCAGATTTTAATCCCAATGGACTCTGAATCTCAAAAAAACCATCTAAAAGCTTATGGGATTACATTTTGGACTTTAGAAAGGCAACAAAAAGTACAATGGCTTCTTAACTATAGAGGAGGTTCATTTTTAATAGCCGATTTTGAAGAAATAAAAAAAGAATGTCAAATACGAGGTGTGTCGTACGAAGTAATTTCAGACGCAGAAGCCGCAAGCATACTACAAGAAATTAGTAGCCCTAGCAAAAACATGGAAGCTGTAGTGCTAGAAAAAGCTCCAAAAATTGCAGTATATACTCCTAACGGCAAACAACCATGGGACGATGCCGTAACAATGGTGCTTACTTATGCCGAAATACCTTACGAAACAGTATATGATGAAGAGGTTATAAACGATGGATTATTATTATACGATTGGTTACACTTACACCACGAGGATTTTACTGGACAATATGGCAAATTTTACAGAACTTATAAAAGTGCCCCTTGGTATATTGAAGAAAAAAAAACGGCAGAAAACCTAGCTTCAAAACTAGGTTACAACAAGGTTGCTACAGAAAAACTTAATGTTGCCCTAAAAATTAAAGATTATGTTATTGGTGGTGGATTTATGTTTGCTATGTGTAGTGCCACAGATAGTTTTGATATTGCACTTTCTGCAGAAGGAGTAGATATTTGCGAACCTATGTTTGATGGAGATGGTAGTGATGCTAATTACCAAAATAAAATAGACTTTAATAAAACATTTGCTTTTACAAATTATAATCTAGAACGTAGCCCTAATGTCTATGAGTTTTCCTCCATAGATATGACTGCCAAACGCAGAATTCCTAAAACTACCGATTACTTTTCTTTAATGGATTTTTCTGCAAAATGGGATCCTATTCCAACAATGTTAGTCCAAAATCATACTGCACTAGTAAAGGGCTTTATGGGGCAAACAACTGCTTTTAATAGAGAACAAATAAAATCGAATGTACTTGTTATGGGCGAAAACAAAACTAATGGAGAGGCACGATATATTCATGGCATTAAAGGAAAGGGCTTCTTTACATTTTATGGAGGTCATGACCCCGAAGATTATACGCATCGGGTTGGCGATCCTAAAACGGAATTAGACCTACATCCTACCTCACCTGGATATCGCCTTATCCTAAATAATGTTCTTTTTCCTGCGGCTAGAAAAAAGAAACAAAAAACATAGTGTGTTACAAAAATCACGAAATCACGCCAGAGCCAACCAATTCATCACCTATATACCAAGCAACAAACTGCCCTTCTGTAATGGCTAATTGTGCTGTATTAAACTCTACATACAAACCACTACTTACTTTATAAAGTATTGCTTTTTCTAATTTTTGACGATACCGTATTCGCGCTAAAACATTTAGCGTTTCGTCTTTTTTTAATTCTAAATCTGGACGTACCCAATGCAAATCTTTATCCTTAACAAATAATACTGATTTGTATAGCCCTGGATGTTTATTACCTTGTCCTGTATAGATAATATTTTCGGCAACATCTGTGTCAATCACAAACAAAGGTTCTACCATACCACCTACTGCTAAACCTTTGCGCTGTCCCTTTGTAAAATAATGTGCGCCTTCGTGTGTCCCTACTACTTTCCCGTCTGTAGGGTTGTATTTAATTTTTTTTGACAAGTATTCTAATCGAGCCTCCAAAGTATTAAACGTTGGAGGGGCTGCTAGGTATTCTTTTTTATGGCTTGGAATTTCTATAATATTGCCTTTTTTAGGTTGTAATTGTTGTTTTAAGAAATCTGGAAGTTTTACCTTTCCAATAAAACAAAGTCCTTGAGAGTCTTTTTTGTTTGCCGTAACCAAATTTTGTTCTGTAGCAATTTGTCTTACTTCTGGTTTTAGTAACTCACCTACAGGAAATAGCGTTTTTGCTAATTGCTGTTGTGATAATTGACATAAAAAATAGGACTGATCTTTATTCGCATCTTTACCAGAGAGTAAACGGTATATTTTATTTTCGTTTTTTGTAAGCTCATCTTTTCTGCAATAATGCCCTGTCGCAACATAATCTGCTCCCAAGTTTAAAGCAATTTTCATAAAAATATCAAACTTAATTTCTCGGTTACAAAGCACATCTGGATTGGGTGTTCGTCCCGACTTATAGGCTTCAAACATATAGTTTACAATACGCTCTTTGTAAGCCTCACTCAAATCTACTGTTTGAAAAGGGATACCTAATTTTTCGGCAACTAATATTGCATCATTACTATCATCTAGCCAAGGGCATTCATTGGATATTGTTACGGAGTCATCGTGCCAATTCTTCATAAACAAACCAATAACGTCGTAACCTTGTGCTTTTAACAAATAGGCTGCAACGCTAGAGTCTACTCCGCCAGATAATCCTACAACGACTCGTTTCATAATAATGACTATATATCCTTAGGTTACAAATTTACAAATAAAAAGGGGTTACAAATTGAAGTTGTTACCCACTAAAAACTCATAGCAAAATTTATTAACGTTTGTTATACCACTCAAAAAAACATTTACTTTTAATGAGTTAAAAATCAACTCAATGCTTTATTGTTTTGGTTTGGTTTTTGTTTTACGTTTGTAATTAAAATCTTTTTTTTCTTTAAGTTGTCCGTTTTCGTAATAGCTCCATAGACCAACTTTTTTACCATTTTTATAATTCCCTTCTACAACAAGCTCTCCTGTATTAAAATGTTTTGCTAGACCATGTAGTTCGTCATTTTTGTATGAAAGTTCTTTTAAAATAGTGTTATTTTTGGCATACCATCTTGAGGCACCTTGTTTTTTTCCATTTACATAATTTATAGCTTCGGCTAAGGCGCCATTTTTGTAATACACCAATCGTTTGCCGTGTAATAGTCCTGTTTCAGTGTAGTTTTCAGAAATCATTAACTGACTGGAGTTAGGGTGGTAGTAATTCCATTGACCTATGTATGTTTTTCCAATCATTTGTCCTTCGCTTAATTTACTACCGTATGACGAAAAAAACACGACCTCTGCCCGATTGTTCGTCTCATTAAACTTTTTTGTAGCACTTAGCACGTTTCGCTTTTTTACGAGCTTATAAAAGTTAAATATCCCTACTTCTTTACCATGCTTAAACTCGCCTTCATAACGGAGTTTATTTGTGTTTTCAAAATATTTTTTCCAGATACCATGACGCTTGCCATTGGCATCAAACTGGTTAATATTTTGTGCATCGGTTATACTGGTTGCGAGAAACAATATGTATAATAATATGTAGTGTTTCATTATTTTTAGTTTACTTTATAAACGCTATTTTATTATTCAAAATTATATCATCAAAAAAAAAAGCTGCCAAAAATGACAGCTTTTAATTCTATTTTCGTTTTTGTTGATTTCGTTTTTGCTGCTCTGCTTGTTCCATCATTTCTGCCATTTTTTGTTTAAAACGACTTTGCTTTTTGGGCTTGCTTTTACTAATCTCTATTTTAGCAAGTACTTTTTTCTCATCTATAATATAATTTTTTATAACAATCATGATGCCAATACTAATTAGGTTTGAAATAAAATAATATAAACTCAGTCCACTAGCATAATTATTAAAAAAGAATAGCATCATTATTGGCGAAAAGTAAATCATATACTTCATCATTTTTGTCATATCAGGCATTCCTTCTTGTGTGGGTTGTGATACGGCTTGTTGCCCTGTAGTCATTTTCATATAGAAGAAGATGGCCACTGAGGCTAATATTGGAAATAGACTTACGTGGTCTCCATAAAAAGGGATACTAAATCCTGCTGGAAACTGATAAATTACATCGTAAGATGATAAGTCATCTGCCCATAAAAAACTTTTTTGCCTTAATGCAAATGCTGTAGGAAAAAACGTAAATAAGGCGTAAAACACGGGCATTTGCAGTAATGCAGGTAAACAGCCCGATAGAGGGCTTGCTCCTGCTTTACTTTGGAGTGCCATTGTTTCTTGTTGAATTTTCATTTTATTACCCTTAAATTTTTCTTTTAAGGCTTCTAATTCTGGTTTTAATATCTTCATTTTAGCTTGAGACAAGAATTGCTTGTACTGTACAAAAGACATTAATAGTTTTATTAAAATTGTCATGACAATAATTGCAATGCCGTAAGGTAAAAAACCACTTAAAAACCCAAATAAAGGGATAAACAAATATTTATTAATCCACCCAAAAATACCCCAGCCATAAGGAATACTCTCTTCTAGGTTTTTGTCATAACCTTTTAAGGTTGCTGTATCGGTAGGGCCATAATACATTTGTAGAGCTTGGTTTAATTCGCCTCCACTTAGTGCTATTGGTATTGATGTTGCATAGCTTTTGGTGTACAGAGTATCTATTTTTTCGTCTAGTACTAAGTTTTCCGATTTAAAGTTTACGGTCTTAAACGGCTTGTCTGCAATTAGTATCGAGCTAAAAAAATGTTGTCTGTAAGACAACCAACTTACATCATTTTCGGTATCGTCGTCGTTTCCTGCTTGGCTTAGTTTGTCTATTTTTTTGCCATCGTGTTGGTAGGTTAAACGTGTGTATCTGTTTTCGTAAGTAATGCTCTTTGCTTGTCGTCTGCCTTTTAGTTTCCAATCTAAAACAACATCTTGGTTGCCATTAATGACATTGTCTAATCCTTGGGAACGAACGTTAAACCCTAGCATATAGTCGTTTGGTTTTAATTCGTAACGGTATTCTAAATACTTAAGTTCAGAAACTTTAAGCTTCATGGACAGGACTTGGTTATCGCCTTGTTTTGTTAACGTAGGTTCAAAATAGAGGTCTTTTGTGTTTAGATTTCTGTTGTCTGTAGTATTAAAATTAATATTAAAAATCGCATTTTTATTCTTTATTAGATATACAGGGTTTGCCTTATGATCTACATATTTTTTTAGTTTTACTTCGGTTATGTACCCTCCTTTATTACTTATTTTTAGGTATAATACTTCATTCTCAAAAACAGTTTCTTTGTTGGTTGCAGAGGTTAAACTCGCAGCGTATGCAAAGGGGCCTATTTTATTTTGAAGTTTAACTAAACCTAACGAGTCTGTAGTGGCTACAGAAAAATCATCTTGTGTTGTTGTATCGATGTCATCGCTATTAGATTTTTGTTTTTTTTCTGCTTGTTGTTCTTGTTTAGCTTTTTCTTGGGCTTCTAATTCTGCTGCTGTGGGTTGGTTGTTATACATCATCCAAAGCAGGATACCAAAAATAAGTACAAAGCCTATTATAGATTTAGGATCTAATTTTTTTTCTTCCATTTAAGTTAATTATAAAACTATTTTTTTAATCATTATTATACATCAAAGTACTAACCGAATTGTTATATTATGTCATTATGACATTAAGTATTTTTATGATATACTAGTGCCGATTTTACAAATGCTACAAACAAGGGGTGAGGTGCTGCTACGGTACTTTTGTACTCTGGGTGGTATTGTACGCCTACAAACCATGGGTGGTCTTCGATTTCTATAATTTCTACCAAGCCTGTTTTAGGGTTATAACCCGTGGTTTTCATTCCGGCAGCTTCTATCCTTTCTTTATAATCGCTGTTAAACTCAAATCTATGGCGGTGACGTTCTTTTATTAATGTTTTGTTATATACTTTTTCTACGATGCTATTGGGAGTCAGCTCGCAATCCCATGCGCCTAGTCGCATTGTCCCTCCCTTGTCTGTAATTGTTTTTTGGTGTTCCATTAAGTCAATTACTGGATGTGGTGTCGTTGCATCCATTTCTGTAGAGTTAGCATTATTAAGTTTTAGTACGTTTCTACTATATTCAATAACTGCCATTTGCATGCCTAGACAAATTCCTAAAAATGGAATTTTGTTTTCTCTTACATATTTTACAGCTTCAATTTTACCTTCTATACCTCGTTCTCCAAATCCTGGTGCTACTAGTACAGCATCTAGGTGCGATAACTTAGAGGCAACTGTATTCGGATTCAAATATTCGGAATGTATGCTTTCTATATTAACCCGTGTTTCGTTAGCTGCTCCTGCGTGTATAAAGGCTTCTAATATGGATTTATATGAGTCTTGTAATTCAACATATTTTCCTATTAGGCCTATAGTTACGGTATTTTTAGGGTTTTTATGTCGAGATACAAATGTATTCCAATGGGTTAGGTTTGGTATTGAGCTATTGAGTGCTAATTGTTTTAAAACAACTTTATCTAAGCCTTCTTCTAGCATTAAATTAGGTACGTCGTAAATCGTAGAAGCGTCTATGGATTGTATTACCGCTTCTTGTTTTACGTTACAAAATCGTGCTAATTTAATTTTTAATGCTGTATTTAGTTCATGCTCTGTACGGCATACGAGTATATCTGCCTGTATGCCACTTTCCATCAAGGTTTTTACACTGTGCTGTGTTGGCTTTGTTTTTAGTTCTCCTGCTGCAGATAGAAATGGGACTAATGTTAGGTGAATAACAATGGCGTTATTTTCTCCTAATTCCCATTGTAGTTGCCTTACTGCTTCTATGTACGGGAGTGATTCGATATCTCCAACGGTTCCTCCTATTTCTGTAATTACAATATCATAATCGCTAGACTTCCCTAATACTTGTATGCGTTCTTTTATCTCGTCTGTAATATGCGGAATAACTTGCACTGTTTTTCCTAAAAACTCGCCACGGCGTTCTTTATTAATCACATTTTGGTAAATTCTACCTGTTGTAACATTATTTGCTTTAGAGGTGGGTACGTTCAAAAAACGTTCGTAATGTCCTAAATCTAAGTCGGTTTCTGCTCCATCTTCTGTAACGTAACACTCGCCGTGTTCGTAGGGGTTTAAGGTTCCTGGATCTATATTAATATAGGGGTCTAGTTTTTGAATAGTAGTACGGTAATTCTGTGCTTGTAGAAGTTTTGCTAATGATGCTGCTATTATTCCTTTTCCTAATGAAGAGCTTACTCCTCCTGTTACAAAAATATATTTTGTGTTACTTACCATCTTGCGCTTTTAAACGCAGGCAAATTTACAAAATAAGAATTGAAAATTTATGAATTATTATCTATTGTTTATTTTAAACATGTTAACTCTAAAAAAATAACAGCCTTCATTAAAAGCTAAGGGCTTAAGTTTTAAATTAGCTTCATATAATCATAAGTCCATTTCTAATATTATGGCACTTTTTAACATTTGATTTATCTTCTTATGTATTGTCTTGCCTAAAACTAAACGCATTTAGTAATTAATCACAAGCAATAGTAATGTCTTTCATTACTTTCCAAAGCTTATGCTTGAAAGGTTGTGGTGAAAATTCAAAATAAACAATATGCTTTTTTGAAGTATCACAGTATGATGGGCTTACTTTTATATTTAATGTTTGAAGCGTTTCCGAAAAGAAAACATCAAAGATAGTAACTTGTCCTTTATAAGTTTTACGTCTTTTACTATAGCTAAGTGTGGCTTTCGTTGCTGTAATCTTTTCTTTAGCGATACCTTTTCCTTTGCCTACAAGGTTAAGTAAATTATCAAAGTAAATTTGTAGTTCTTTATTTAGGCGTTCGGTTGTTAAGTTGGCAGGTTCGTCCAGATACCATGCAAACTTATAAGTCCAGAATTCATCGCTAGTTTTGTCTGACCAGCCTTTAGAAAATCTAACAAACTCTAACCCTTTGTAGTCTAACTCTGGAGCAAATCTTAATGGCAATGTTAGGAGTTCTTTTCTCCAACTCTCTGGACCGTCCAATAAAAATTCTTGTTCGTCAGTTTTTTCTTGTGCAATTACTACAGAAAAAAACAAAAATAATAATGCTGTTAGCGTCGTTTTATTCATAATTTTAATGTGCTGCATAACCTAATCTTATTTAGAGTTTATTTTTTTAATTTTTAAAGTACCGAAAATAAACAATTAGTAATGAAACTAAATAGAAATTCGTCTTAAATAAATGTTTAAATTTTAATACGACCCTCGTTTTAAACTTCAAAAGTTATTTTTTGTTAAAAAAAAAGTTTTAGCTAAGTAATTTCCAGTTTATTTAGTCAATACTATAGTATTAATGTTTACTCGTTAGGACGTTAAAATTACACCAATTTGTTATTTAAAATGAGTTATAAATAATCTTGAAATATATTGTGTTTAGATAAAATAGAAAACCTAAGCATAGTCTTAGTTATGCTTAGGTTATATAATGATATGTAGACGCAATAGAAACGAATGATATCGCTTATTTTGAGTCATAATGGTAGTGCTTGAATGTTATTTTTTTGTAGTACTTATAATCATAACTCCATTAGGAGCATTATACTCTTTTATTGCATTATCGTCTTTAAGTATTTTTATAGTTTTAATATCATCAACAGATAATTTGGCTAATTCTTCTGAGGTAGATTTTTTCCCGTCAATTATTATTAAAGCTTTATGAACGTTTGTGTTAGAACTATTGGGTTCGCTGTTAAGGCTATTTATTGAATTATACTTTTTCTTTGTTTTAATAAGTAAAACACCGTTGGGCGAATTGTACTTTTTTATTGCGTCATCATTCTTAATTACTTCCACAGATTCAATTACATTAGGGTCTATAATTTCTAATGGAAATTCAAATCTTTTTCCATTTACATAAATATCCGGATCAGCATCTCCTTTAAGCTTAATTTTAATTTCTTTTTCATTTTTAGCTTTGATTTTCAGCTTTTCATATTCTTGTGCTTTTACTATTACTGTTGATAATACTATTGTTAATAGGGTTATCATTATTTTTCCGATACTTAATTTTTTATTGTTCATAATATTATTATTTAAGATTATTATTTTGTTGTGTATATCACAATTATTTCATCCTGATAAATAATGGTGTGGTGGGATTCTGATACAGATAAATTGGAAGCTATATTTGTAATTAAATTTAATAATTCGTTGCTTTCAAAAGTATGTTTTGTTTCTTGATTAATTTGGGTGACGTTTAACGATATTAATAGTAAAACAGTTGCTGCTAAAGATACAATGCTAATAGTTAATGTGTTATGTTTTTTCCTTTTTTTGCCCTGAAATGATTTCCATAAATTTTCATTAAACGTTTTTGGAACTTCTTTTCTATTTTTATTTACAAAAGTGGTCCATGCGCTAAGTGGAAAGCTCAAATTTTTAGCACTATTAAATAATTTTTTTTCTTCAAGCAAAGTACTATATCCTTCTTTATATTTTTTAATTAATTGTTCTGTATTACTTTCTTTCATAATAATATTTTTTTTCTAACGCTATACTTACTTGTTTTCTTGCTCGAGACAGCAAAACTCTAGCATACTCTATCTTAATTTGCATCGTGTAAGCAATTTCTGTAAACTCATAACCTTCCAAATCTCTCATCGTTATGATTTCTCTTTGTTGCTTTGGTAGAGTTTTAAGAATTTTATTAATAACCTCATTTAGTTCCTTCCATTCTATATGTTCTAAAGTGTCTTGATTTTTTACAGCTTTTAGTTTTAAATAAAAATCACTACTATCTAATTTCTTTTTCCTTATTAAATCGATACAATAATTACGAGCTGTCAAAATCACAAATCCATTAATATTAGGATGTTGTGCTATTTTGTGACGTTTTTTCCAAAGCTTAATCATTATTTCTTGAATAGCGTCTTCAACATTTTCTTTGTTTCCTAGCATTCTAGAAACCATTGGATATAATCGTTCTGATAATGAGAATATACTATGTTTAAACTCTGTTTCATTCATCTTATTTTAATAACGTCAAAAAGGCTTTCAGTATAACAAAAAATAACAATTATTATACTTAACTTTACATTAACTCTTAATTATCAAAATGTTATAACAAAACCTAAAATAAGAACACAAATACCATGATTAAGCAAATTAACGTTTATTACTCAAAAATCCGACTCAACAATTCTTTTAGCAAATCGCCTTGTGATATTGCATTAGCACCAACGCCTTTACTTTTTACATCGAACGCTCTTAGTGTTGCAATAACACTGCTTACCTTTTTCATTGGGAAATTTTTGGCAGCCAAAATATAGTCGTTAACAAAGTAAGGATTTACTTTTAGTGCGCTTGCTATCGCTTTTGGCGACTTATCGTTTAGGCCATGCAATTGTAGTAATTGAGCAAAAAAACTAAATAGCAAAGCAACTGTTACCACCATTGGGTTGTCTTTGGGGTTGTTTGCAAAATACTTAGCAATACGAAAGGCCTTAGTAACGTTACGCTCACCTATTGCTTTTCGTAATTCAAAATTATTATAATCTTTAGAGATACCAATATTTTTTTCAATTAGCTCGGGAGTAATTTGGTTGCCTTTAGGAATAATGAGTTTTAGTTTATTTAGTTCATTATTAATTTTACTCAAGTCCGTTCCTAAAAACTCTACTAACATTTGCGCTGCTTTGGGAGCAATGGTATAATTACTAGGCGACAAGGTATGTTTAATCCAGTTTGCAACTTGGTTATCGTATAGTTTTTTACTTTCGTAAACGCTACCAGTTTTTTTTACAGATTTGTAAAGTGCTTTACGCTTATCAAGTTTTTTGTATTTGTAGTTTATAACCAAAACAGTTGTTGGCTGTGGTGTATTGGCATAGTGTATTAGTTTTTCGATACTACGAGACAACTCTTGGGCTTCTTTTACAATAATAACCTGTCGTTCTGCCATCATGGGAAAACGTTTTGCAGCAGACACAATTGCATCTATATTTGTATCGCGACCGTAAAGTACCGTTTGGTTAAACTCTTTCTCATCGTGGGTCAATACATTTTTTTCTATATAATTAGAAATTTCATCAATGAAATAAGCTTCCTCTCCCATTAAAAAATAAATGGGTTTTAAGTCGCCTTGGTTTATCCCTGCTATTAGCTGTTTAATATCGTCCAAAATAGTCTGCTTTCATTTTTTTTAGTATCGTACAACTTATATGTTTTTTTGAGTATTACTTATTGTAATTTAGCCTTAAACTATTTAGATCTGTTTAATGCAAAATCTCAATTTTCCTAAATTTTCCTTTCGATTCAAAAATAAGGAAAATAAACCTTTCATTTTTGATGCTATTCGCAAAAAGTTTGTGAGCTTGCAACCCGAAGAATGGGTACGTCAACATTGTGTTCAATATCTTATTTTGAAAAAAGAATACCCAAAATCGTTGATTAGTGTAGAGAAAGAAATTTTAATTAACAATTTAAAAAAACGGTACGATATTGTAGTTTATAATCCTAACGGTACGGTTAACTTAGTTGTAGAATGCAAATCGCCGAACGTAAAAATCACACAAGCAACCTTCGACCAAGTTGCTCGTTATAATCTTACACTAAAGGCACGTTATATAATGATTACTAACGGGATTAATCATTATTATTGCATAATGAATCTTGAAACAGAACACTACGAGTTTTTAAAAGATTTGCCTAACTATAGTTTAAAGTAAAACTAATTATTTTGAAAATTGCAATTGTTATCTTAAACTGGAATGGAAAAGCACTATTACAACAGTTTCTTCCCTCTGTTGTTGCACACTCCAAAGAAGCGACAATATACTTAGCCGATAATGCTTCTAGTGACGACTCTGTTCTTTTTGTTGCTAAAAATTATCCTGACATAACTGTTATAAAAAATACTCAAAATGGAGGTTATGCCAAAGGATACAACGATGCACTACAACATATTGATGCAGACCTCTACTGCTTACTAAACAGCGATGTAGAGGTTACAAAACACTGGCTACAACCCATTATTGAAGCTTTTAAAAACGACTCCAAAACAGCAATAATTCAGCCTAAAATACTAGATTATAAACAAAAAAAATGTTTTGAGTATGCTGGAGCTGCGGGTGGGTATATTGATAAATATGCTTACCCATATTGCCGCGGAAGGATTTTTAATACGATTGAAAAAGATACAGGGCAATACAACGACACGCAAGACATAACCTGGGCTTCTGGCGCTTGTTTTTTTATAAAAAAATCAGTTTTTAACGAGTTAGGAGGATTCGATAATTCATTTTTTGCACATATGGAAGAAATTGATTTATGCTGGCGAGCTAAAAACACTGGGTACAATGTAAAATATGTTGGCAGCTCATCGGTGTTTCATATTGGGGGCGCAACGCTTAGTGCTGTAAATCCTAAAAAAACTTATTTAAACTTTAGAAACAGCTTATTTACACTTACAAAAAATGCTGGTGGAACTATCTGCCTTTTAATTTTTACCAGACTAATTCTAGATGGCATTGCAGGGCTTAATTTTTTATTCATAGGGCAACCTTCAAATACGTTGGCAATACTAAAAGCACATTTTTCGTATTACCTAAACCTAAAACAACTTTTAAACCAACGAAAACAATTAAAACAAAGCACAACATATTACAATAAAACTTCAATTGTTTGGTTATATTTTTTCAAACACAAAAAGGTCTTTAAAAATTTATAAAATAATAGTAAAATTTTGTTAATAGAAATGTCATATTTCATTTTTTATATATTTTTGAAGTCTTATAAAGACAAAACAATTCTCAAATCATGAAAAAAAATGTATTCGTTGCCCTATTAGGATTAATGCTCGTTAGCTCGTGTGCTTCCAAAAAAGAATTCATAGCCTTACAAGCTAAGCAAAAAGAAACACAAGACTTATTAAACACTGCAACAGTTAAGCTTAATAACTGCTTGTCTGAAGCTGCGGCATCTAACGCTCGTGTAGAATCCATGAAAGACCAATTGGGAGATTTGCGTAGAAGTAATGAAGCTTTAATAAAAAGCTCTCAAGACCTTACCGAGTTAACCTCAAAAGGAGCTACTAATCTCGAAAAATCATTAGAAAGCCTTAAAGAACGAGACTTAAAAATTACACGCTTACAAGATGCAATTTCCAGAAAAGATAGCGTTACGCTTGCCTTAGTTACAAGTTTAAAACGTGAGGTTGGCATTAACGATCCAGATATTGAAGTAAATGTTGAAAAAGGCGTTGTATTTATATCTATTGCCGACAAATTACTATTCAAAAGCGGAAGCTATAATGTAACAACAAAAGCTAAAGAGGTATTAGCAAAAGTTGCAAAAGTTATAAGCAGCAAACCAAGCTTTGAAGCCATGATAGAAGGACACACAGATAGTCAACCTTACAAAAGAGATGTTTTATTAGACAACTGGGATTTAAGCGTTAAGCGCTCTACCTCTATTATTCGTGTTCTTCAAGAACTAGGCGTAAATCCAAAACAATTAATTGCAGCAGGGCGTAGCTCTTTTATTCCGTTGGTAGATAACGATACTGCAGAGAATAGAGCCAAAAATAGACGTACACGAGTTGTTGTACTTCCTAAAATTGATGAATTTTATGAAATGATAGAAACAGAAATGAAAAATCTAGCAGCAGGAGGCGGAAATTAATTTAAGCTTATACACCATAAAGTCGTCTTGAAATTTAGTTTCGAGGCGACTTTTTTATTAAAATCAATACAATTTTTAGTAAAACTGTTATTACAATATTAGATGTTATAAATTTAATTTGTTGCAACTTTTTAAAAACATATTGATAACATATATCAAAAAGTAATCATAACTTAGCATCATTAAGATTAAAATACAAAACACATGAGTTTAACAAAAGTATCTTTTTTAAATAGTGAAAAACAAACCCTATCGGGACGGCTAGAATTACCAACAGAGCAAGCCGCACATAATTTTGCCATATTCGCACATTGTTTTACTTGTAACAAAAACCTATCGGCAGTAAGAAATATAAGCCGTGCCTTAACCAACAACGGTTTTGGAGTGCTACGATTTGACTTTACAGGATTAGGGGAAAGTGATGGCGATTTTGAAGACACTAATTTTTCTGGAAATGTAGAAGACATTCTCAGTGCAGCACGTTTTTTAGAAGAAAACTATGCTGCACCAACACTTATTATAGGGCACTCTTTGGGTGGAGCAGCTTCCATATTTGCTGCCTCAGAAATAAATTCTATAAAAGCAGTCGCTACTGTAGGTGCTCCCTCTAACCCCAAGCATGTTACGCACTTACTAGATAGTAGTATTGATCAAATTAAAGATACAGGACTCGCCGTTGTAAAACTTAGCGGAAGAGATTTTACTATTAAAAAGCAGTTTATAGACGACCTAGAAACAAAATCGCTACCAGAAGTAGCAAAAAAACTAAGGAAGGCAGTATTAGTAATGCACTCACCTCAAGATACTATTGTTGGGGTTAAAAACGCCGAAGAAATTTATATTTCAGCGCATCACCCAAAAAGCTTTGTCTCATTAGATGGTGCAGACCATATGCTATCTAAAAAAGAAGACTCTATCTATGCTGGCGAAATTATTTCAGAATGGGCAAAACGCTATATTGAGGTGCCAACACAAGAAATTTTAAAATCTAAGCATCAGGTTGCTGTAAGCTTAGATGCAGACGATGGATTTACAACACAAATGAAAGTAGGTAAGCATTACCTAATCGCAGATGAGCCTACAAGTTTTGGCGGAAATGATTTTGGCCCCTCCCCTTACGAACTGGTATCAGCAGGACTATCTGCATGTACAGCAATGACTATTCAAATGTATGCAAAGCGTAAAGGTTGGGAGGTAAAAAACGTACAAGTACACACCAGTTATAGCAAAACACATGCACAAGACTGCCAAGATTGTGAAACTTCAAATTCAAAAATAGATACTTTTAGTAGAGATATTCAATTTGAAGGTAATCTAGATGATAAACAAAAGCAACGCTTATTAGAAATTGCTGATAAATGCCCTGTACACAAAACATTGCATAACACAACACAAGTTATTACAAAGCTTATTAATTAAAGTAATTTATTTTTTTGTGCCAAACATAAATTAATGATGCAATATCGCTGCGACATAAAAAAGACAAGGCAACTAATAAAGCGCCTCTTTTTGGCCAACAAAAAAATTAAATCACTTCAGTAACTAAAATCTTGTATTTACTTAAATATTACTTTATTTTTAAAAAAATATTTCAAACTAAAATTATGAAAAAATTACTATTTATAATCCTTATAACCAGCATTACGCTATCCTGCAAAAAACCACAGCAAGATAATTCAACAAATGCAGCTCCTACTGTAGCTGCAGAGCAATTTGTTGTTAAGCCAGAAGCAACTTCCGTAAAATGGACAGCATACAAAACCACCTCAAAAGTAGGGGTTGGCGGTGAGTTTAAAACATTAAATTTTGAACCTAAAGCAGGAACTAACCCAGAGGAAGCCTTAAATGATTTAGACTTTTCTATCCCTATAAGTAGTTTATTTACAAATAACGAGAGTAGAGATTATAAATTAAAAACATCTTTTTTTGGTGCAATGCTAAACACTGCATTTCTAAAAGGAACACTAAAAGTTACTAATGGAGCTTATGTAGCCTCTATTAGTATGAATGGGGTTACCAATACATTGCCTCTAGAGGTGTCTATAACAGACCAAAGACGTGTTACTCTAAAAGGAACAATGGATCTTAAAAATTGGAATGCTTTAAACGCTTTGGCATCATTAAATAAAGTATGTTTCGATTTACACAAGGGAGAAGATGGTGTAAGTAAAACATGGGAAGATGTAGCTATAGAAATTAACACTTTTCTTAGAAAAAATTAAAGATACACCGCTAACAAGTAAACACGCTTTTTGACCTAAGGAGAGCTTCTTTATTCAAAAAAAATAGTTGTTAATTTTAACAAAAAAACAAAGATGAATCCATCTAGTGGTGGTTGGGTAGTAAAACTACAAGATATGCTTGTTTCTAATAAGCAAGCAGCCACTATACCTGAAAAAGAACTATATGCCAGTTTAAAATCTTGTGGTTTTATTTATGGAAATAATATAAAGATAGCCAATCAGCTTGTTGAAGATGTTGATTTTACTGACGAAGAAAAAAGTAAAATCAACCTCTTTATCGCCCTATTCTATACACATCAAAATTTTGCTCCACAAACTAATCTAATTGATAGTTTGGTAAGTTTTTATTCTGAAATAAATGAAACTAAAAAGACTTTTTTTCAAGAGATATTAAATGACTCTTCTAGCAAATTGCTAGAAAAAATAATTCATAAGCGCATACAGTTAGATGATAATTTTCTTACCAAAAATTTTAATTATTTTGTAATTAATGCCTTACTATTTGTAGATGTCTTAGCTTATAAAAGGTATTTAAATACGCAAAAAATATCAAGCACCTATATTAAAAATCTAGAGGCTTCCATAGAAACAATAATCCTTAACGTATTAAGCTCCAAAACGAATAGAACTCATTATGATGAGAGTTTAATAAAACTTTTTGAAGCATCTTTACGCTATCATGATAATATTGAATTAAGCTACTCCGATGCAATTTTTAACTTAAAAACAACTCAAGAAAAAAAGTATATTTTGGACATTGCGTGTATGTGTACATGGAATGACAAAACTATAGCTATACCTGAGCAAGAGTTTTTACAACAATTAGGACAGGATTTAAATTTAAAAAACACCATAGTAAAACGCTCTATACAAATGGTAAATCATTTTTATACAGTATATAAAGACGATATAGCACTACTAAGCTCTAAAAATGTTATAAAGAGTTTTTACGACAATTCTAACAAAATGGTACGTCTTTTAATTTCTAGAAACAGAAGGCGTCTGTACAAAGAACTTATGGATAGTAAAGAACTTATGGTACTCTTAACAAAATCCACTGTTAGGGATCTAAATAAAGAGGAACAAAAAAAAGTACAAGAACAATTGCTAGATATATTTAAATCGATACCAAGTCTTGCCATTTTTTTACTCCCTGGAGGAGCACTACTTCTACCTATAGTTGTAAAATTTATTCCTAAACTACTGCCATCTGCTTTTGATGAAAACAGAATCGAAAACTAACTGTCCTTAATTCAAAAAAAGGATTACCTTTGACTTATGGGACTTAATAATAACGATATTTTTAAAAAATTGCGTGTTGCTCACAAGCTAAGAGACGACGATATTATAAAAATTTGTGCATTAAAAGATTTTAGACTAACAAAGAGCGAATTAGGTGCTTTTTTTAGAAATGAAAACCATCCAAAATATATGGCTTGTGGTGATCAAATATTACGAAACTTTCTAGATGGCTTAATTATACACTTACGTGGCCCAATGCCTAAAAAAAAATAAATGTAGTATTAGTATAAAACGACAGCATTAGTTATTGCCCATATCATTCTGTTTATCTAAAAACCATCAACCTCAACAACAGTTCCAGGTGTAATTTTTAAATATGTTTTATCAATCCTAACGCGTACAAGTCGTAAGGTAGGAAATCCAACTGCAGCAGTCATTTTTCTTACTTGCCTAAACTTACCTTCGGTTATCGTTATAGAAGCCCAACTTTTAGGGCCATGTCGTTCATCTCTTACATGTCGTACCGCAATGGGTAGATGCTCTACAGAGTCAATTTGTTTGGCTTTGCACGGCTTGGTTGTGTACTTTTCGCCATTTATACCAATGCTTACACCCTGTTTTAGTTGTTCAATAGCTCTTGCTGTAATAACGCCATCGACCTGCACATAATACTCTTTTTCTATCTTTTTACTTCTAATATACTCACTTACCTTCCCATTTGTGGTTAAAAATAAAAGACCCTCAGAAGCTTCATCCAAACGCCCAATAGCCATAGTGCCTTTAGGAAAAGAATACAGTTCGCCTAATTTCTTTTTACTTGTTCTCCGTTTTCCTTCATAAATAAATTGACTTAAATAACCATAAGGTTTATGTAAAATAAAATGTTGATGTTGTTTTAAATTATCCATATAAAAAAGAAAACGCAAGATACATTTTTAACATTTCACATTAAAATCATAATAAAAACACTAAGTAACAAGTCGTTGTTTTTTCGTAATTTTACTATCAAAATACATCTATGACTAAAAAAAGTTATAAAACAAATACCATCTGCACTCATGCAGGCGAGTTAAAAGATGAACAATTTAAAGGCGCCGTATCGCCCATATACCTATCATCTTCGTACGAGTTTATGGATGTCGATACAAAACGCTATCCTCGTTATTTTAACACACCAAACCAAGAAGCACTTAGTAAAAAAATAGCTGCTTTAGAGCATACACAAGCAGCCATGATTTTTAGTTCGGGTATGGCTGCTATAAGCAATGTATTACTAACGTTTTTAAAATCTGGGGATCACATTGTATTGCAAAATGATATTTATGGTGGGACACGCCATTTGGTTGAGTCGCAATTTCATCGTTATAATATTGAATACAGTTTTACAGACGGACTAGAGGCATCAGATTTTAAAAAAGCCATCCAACCCAATACTAAACTAATATATATAGAGACACCATCTAACCCTCTACTAAAAATAGTAGACCTAAAAGCTATTGCTAAACTAGCAAAATCAAAACAAATACTTACTGTTATAGATAATACCTTTGCCTCTCCTATACTACAACAACCAATCGGTTTTGGAATTGATATTGTAGTACATAGTGCTACAAAATATTTGGGAGGACATAGCGATCTTTGTGCAGGAGCAGTTGCGACATCACAAGCCTATATCGATGCTATCTGGAAAATGGCAATTACTACAGGAGGTAATTTAAGCGATTTTACTATTTGGATGTTAGAGCGCAGTATAAAAACCCTCGGGATTAGAGTTAAGGCGCAGACTAAAAATGCAAAAAAAATAGCAAATTATTTAAACAAGCATCATGCCATTACTAAGGTACACTATCCTGGGCTAAAAACGCACCCAGATTATAAACTAGCAAAGCAACAAATGAGAGGTTTTGGAGCAATGCTATCTTTTGAAGTAAAAAAAGATATTAACGTCAAGACCTTTTTTAAGGCACTAAACCTCATAAAACCATCTATGAGCTTAGCAGGGGTAGAAAGCACAATGCTCCTGCCCTCAGAAACATCGCATGCTTTACTAAGCCCCGAAGACAGAATAACACAGGGCATCACCGACAGTTTAATACGTTTTTCTGTAGGCATAGAGGATATAAAAGATATTGTTGAAGATATTGAACAAGCAATTACAATAGCTGCAGTAAGATAATTAATTCCAATTCATAAAGACAAGTAATGAAACTAGATATACTATGTATCGCAGCACATCCAGACGACATCGAACTTGCTTGTTCTGGTACAGTTGCAAAAGAAGTTGCTAATGGCAAAAAAGTTGGTGTTTTAGACCTTACAAGAGGAGAATTAGGCACTAGAGGTAGTGCTGAAATTAGGCATAAAGAGGCTACGGAAGCCTCAAAAATATTAGGATTAGCACAACGTGAAAATATGGGTTTTGCCGATGGTTTTTTTCTTAACGACAAAACACACCAACTCGAAGTAATAAAAAAAATAAGACAATACCAACCAGAAATTATATTATGCAATGCTATTGACGATAGACATATAGATCATCCTAAGGGAAGTAAGTTGGCTAGTGATGCTTGTTTTTTAAGCGGTTTAATTAAAATTAAAACTGAACTAAATGGAATTAACCAAAACCCGTGGCGACCAAAACAAGTATATCATTATATACAATGGAAGGATATAACCCCAGATTTTGTAGTAGATATTACAGGATTTATAGACAAAAAAATAGCCTCTGTAGAAGCTTATAAAACTCAATTTTTTAATCCAAAATATAAAGGAGAGCCTGATACGCCCATATCGAGTAAAAATTTTATAGATAGTGTTGTGTATAGAGCAAAAGACTTAGGGCGCTTAGTTGGTGTAGAGTATGCTGAAGGCTTTACTGTAGAACGCTATGCAGCAGTAAATTCATTGTTTGATTTAAAATAATAGATGAAATTCTTTTATAAAGAAAAGAAATAATATACATTTGCACACGCATTTTTTATGCTATTAAAATGGTGGTTGTAGCTCAGTTGGTTAGAGCATCGGTTTGTGGTACCGAGGGTCGCCGGTTCGAATCCGGTCTTCCACCCAAAAACCCGTATAAACATAGTGTTTATACGGGTTTTTTATTTTTTAAACCTAAACAACTGTAGTTCTGCCGATTGGATAAACGAAACTAAATGAATTTTTATACCAATTGTTATTTAAAACATTCCCCGATACTTTGTATTATTCATTGCTAATTATAGATTACTTACAGAACCTTAGCAAAACTTCTATATGTAGCTTATTGATCTAATTTTGCATCTAAAAGTAAACCATGCACTAGACCATTGGAAATGATTAGTAACAAAATTATAATTTTAAAGACAAATAGATAAAAAGCTCATGAAAGTTGTACTTTATATTATACTTGGAATTGTAATAATAGTTATCGGATTTTTCGTTTGGTTCTTTGCTTTTTTTCTTCAAGTTCCTGAATTAGACATTCCTAAAAATTTAAGTGAAAAAGAAAAAATAGTATTGATTGACAATTGGTTAGAAAAATTAAATTCTGAAAAGAAATTCAATGGCGCAATTTTAATAACAAAAGATGGAGCGCCAACTTTGGCAAAAACATATGGTTTTACAAACTCAAAAAAAACAGAAAAGCTAAATAACAATTCTTTATTTAGGCTTGCTTCTGTCTCAAAACAGTTTACAGCGAGTGGCATAATGCTATTAAAAGAAAAAGCATTAATTGACTACGATGATTTAGTTTTAAACTATATTTCAAATTTCCCATATCCTAATGTTACCATTAGAAACTTACTAAATCAAACTTCTGGAATACCTGATTCATATTTGAATTTGGCAAAAAAAGCAAAAGATGAGATTGGAATTTTGACCAATAAAAAAGCTATAAAACTGATAATAGATCATAAGCCAAAAGCAAACTTTAGCCCCAACGAAAAATATGAGTATTCAAATACAAACTACATAATTTTAGCAAGAATAATCGAGCTAGTTTCAAATCAATCTTTCGAAAACTTTATGAAAAACAGTATTTTTATTCCATTAGGAATGCACCAAACAAGAGTTTGGAGTCTAGCTTCAAAAGATAAAACATTCGAAGGAAAAACTGACGGTTTTGAGGACTTAGCTGGAAAAATAAAAGACATTAAACCAACATTTGTTGATGGGGTTGCTGGTGATGGCGGTGTTTTTTGTAGTATCAATGATTTTGTGAAATGGGACAAGTTTTGGTATAAAAACAAACTTATTAGTAGTGAAAACCTAAAAGAAGCTTTTAAAAAACCAACACTAAATAATGGAAAAAAATCAAATTATGGATTTGGCTGGGTAATTGTAAATGATGACGTAGTAATGCACAATGGGGCTTGGTTAGCAGCGAATACTTATTTTGTGAGAAACACTAAAAAGAAAACTAGTTTTGTTCTTTTAGATAACTCATCTAATTTGTTTTTTAATAAGATAATTCAAAATATGAAATAGCTATTCTCAATAAATAACTGAGAGGCAAACAAGATGGTTCTCTGCTTGATAAATTTAGTTATACTAAATTGCTAAATTAAATATGTTTTGACTAATTTAATTTTTCGTTATTGGTTTCAAATTTAATTTTAGATAACTCAAAATTAAATTCTGTTTTAGAACTTTCGTTAATTTTTATCCTATAAAGTGTATTATTATATAAACTGATTAAGCAGTTTTGATTATCTAAATCATAATCACTTTGAGAAACGCCAATGAGGTTCAAATCATGGTCTAGGATATAAAATTTAGTTATCCGCTTTGATGTGTTTAGAGATTTATCGTCATTAAGATAAAAATAGCCTGTATCGGCATTAACTATAATACTGTCGTCTGTTTTGAAAATTCTTTTAACATAGCTACTATTCATTAAATAATCTATAAGTTTATTGCTATTACTGTTTACTATATCTGCTGCGTTTTTTATGCTATTAGCCTTAAATTTTTCATCGATGATACTCCCTTTAGTAGCTATTTCGTAATTATCTAAGTTCAACAACTTTACTTCTAAAGCGTTGGAACTTGTAAAAAGGATATTGTTATTATCCAAAAACATTGGCTTAGCACACGCATTAATGCTTAGTAATTTATGTGTTTCCGAAGCTTTAATAGCACCATATAATAGCTGTTTATCTTCTAAGTTAAAAACACCTATTAGACTCGAGTGTCCGCCTGAGAAGTAAAAACATATTTTGTTTTTGTATATCACAAAATCTTCAATTGCTTGATCAAATCTTGTATATTCGTTTACAGCAAGACCTTTATTATTATAAACAATTAGTTTTAGCATTTGTGAGTCCCATACATAAATTTTATTATTGTGAACCTTAACTATTGCAGGGCTTTTATACTCATAAGGACCACCACCATAATTACCCACTCTACTTAGCTGCATACCACTTGTTGTAGAATAAAGATAAACCCCCAAAGGGTTTGATGCCGCTACAACTAGAGTGTCTTTATTTAAAAAATTGAAGGATTGTACATTACCAACAAGTTCTATATTTTCTTTAAGAGATACTACAGGCTCGTAATCTGTTGTAAAATTAGCGTAGTTGTCCTTACGCTCTTTACAAGATAAACAAACAAATA
This sequence comes from uncultured Flavobacteriaceae bacterium, assembly GCA_938011315.1. Classification (GTDB taxonomy): domain Bacteria; phylum Bacteroidota; class Bacteroidia; order Flavobacteriales; family Flavobacteriaceae; genus AU392. The sequence goes on along the minus strand of CALLUG010000018.1, from coordinate 53,935 downwards.
GTAATAATATTATTGGCTTTAAGATATTGCTATGTTGCATTTTGGTTGTCATTATAAACCCACTTAGTATTTTGCTAAAGCGGGTTTGTTTTTTTATTTTATTGTCTTCGTTCCGTCTTTCTTTGTGCTGCATATAAAGTTACCACCAGTTGTATATGAAATGCTTGCTCCAGAAAAATCAAATTTAAGTGTTATATTCCAATAAGGACAATGTTTTTCAGCCAAACCTTCTTCGGCACATTCCCCTGTTTCATCGACCCTTTCTATAGATTGAGCTTCAGAGTTTTGAATAATCCCCCCTAATCCAACAAAAATTAAAGTTAGCATTAAGGAAAGTGTTAGAACTGTTTTTTTCATAATTTTAAAAAGTTTTAAGTAATTGCAGTTTTTTACCCACAATTATAATGTTAATAAAATAGAGAGTTAAATTAATAACGAGAAAGCTATTTAAAATCAGTACTGATTTGACTTAATTAAGCAATTATCCTAAAAATATAATCTTTATAAAAATCACTCTCTCAAAAAATTCTATAATTCTTAAATATTTTCAAAGACATTCAAATCTAAATAGATTGAAGAACAAGAAAAAAAAATTAATTTTTTGTTAATTTTATATTTTAAACATCTCGTACTAATACGAATTTGATTCTCCGCAAACATTTATAATTGATAAAATAGCTGCAAATTGCTTAACTTAAGAGTTCGTATTTGTTTAAAGCTACATATCCTCACAAATTAGTTTTAGGTTGTTAAGAATAATTTCGTAATTTTCAATAAAATTGCCTGTGATATTTAGTTGTTTGATATTCAGTTAAATATACGACATTTTTGTCATATGAGCGATCCTTTTTCTAAATGCACAACAGGTTACAGATATTTTAATTACCAAAGAAGGCATCCACTTCCCAGTAAAAGAGAACCCTAAAGTGAAAATGAAAAACGTTATATACTATTTAAATTAGAGTAATCATCAAAATCAATTAAAAATGAAAACGTACAAACAAATCGGCATTCTATTATCAATAATTACATTACTGTTATCTTGTAAAAAAGACAATACAGCTACCTTAAATTCAAAATTAATAGAAGTTGGCTATACATCAATACCTTTAGATGACGACACTAATTTCAATGTGAATATTGAATTTAAAAGTATAAACAATAAACCATATTTACATTTTTTTAATGATAATAACTTCTCTATCTATATTTATGACTTACAAACAAATGCCTTGAAAAAGAAAATAAGCCTTGAAAAAGAAGGCCCTAACGGTATTAATTTAGGAGGTAATTTATCTCCGTCATACTACATACATAATCTAGATTCAATTTTTATAACAGGTCAAAGAGATCATTACCTCATTAATGGGGATGGAAATGTATTAATACACAATCGTTTTAAAGCTAACGTTGGTGAAGGTATCTCTGAAGGGCAAATACTACTTTCACTGAGTAAAGCAACCTATTTTAAAAACAATCAATTACATACAGGCATTACAACCTACTTCACTAAAACTGCACCTAATTTATTAGCGACCTTACCCATAACTATGGATTCTGTGATAACAACTTATTTAAAGGAAGATGAGATAGTTTATAATTACGAAGAGATTAATAAACTAAAGCAAGAAACACTTAAAGAAGGTATGATTGTTGTAATGGGGTTATCGTTTAATCGCCATGAAGATAATATATATGCAACCACGCCAATATCTGATACTGTTTATGTCTATAAAGACGAGAAATTAATTGACAAAATATTTACAGGAAATGATGCTGTTAAATTGGCAGATAACAGGTCTTATTTTGATCAATTTAAGCGTAGTAAATATAAAAATGAACAACGCCCTACGTATACTAATCTTTTTTTAGATATTTCAGATGATCAAAACTATATGTTCCGCATTTTAAATAAAGGCGCCTCTGAAGTTATAGTTAATCAAAATAACAATCAAGAAGAACGAGAGCAGAAAGGACTTGCCTTAGCTGTAGTGAATTTAGACACTAAAGACATCACTTATTTAGACCTACCAGATAATATTAACCTTTATAGTGGGTTTGTTTATAATAAACAACTCTATTTTAAACTTAAAGACCAAGTAATTGAAAATGAAATTCAATATATAATTTTTAAAGTAGAAACCCTGTATGAGAAGTGATTTAAAACGCTCTTTACGAGATAAACAAACAAATATTAATATTATTGGCTTTAAGGTATTGTTATTATAAACCCACGTGGTATTTTGTTAAGTGGGTTTGTTTTTTTATTTTATTGTCTTCGTTCCGTCTTTCTTTGTGCTGCATACAACGTTACCACCAGTTGTACACGAAAAACTGTCTTAGAAAAGCCATATTTATTGTTATACCCCAATAAGGACAATATTTCATTCTATAAATTAAACTCTACATCTGTTACAATATACTAAATTGTATTTTCCTCTAAAAACTGTACTTCATACAAGTTTTTGTAATACCCTTGTTCAATATTTAAAAGGTCATTATGCGTCCCTTGTTCTACTATGTTTCCCGAGTCCATTACAATAATACGATCTGCTTTTTTTATAGTTGCTAAGCGATGTGCAATAACGATTGAGGTACGCCCTTTTGTTATTTTGCTTGTAGCGTCTTGTAGTAATTGTTCCGAATAAGAGTCTATAGACGAGGTAGCTTCATCTAAAACTAAAATACTAGGGTTTGTAACATAAGCACGTAAAAACGAGATTAATTGGCGTTGTCCAGACGATAGCATAGTGCCTCGTTCTTTAACATTATAATTATATCCATTGGGTAAGCTTAGTATAAACTCATGAATTCCTATTTGCTTTGCAGCGTCTATAACTTGACTTTCAGAAATATTAGGATCATGTAAGGTTATATTATTTAAAATTGTATCGGCAAACAAAAATACATCTTGTAATACTACGGCAATTTGCTGCCTTAAAGATCTTAAGGTTATCGTTTGTATATCGGTATCATCAATAAGAATTGTTCCTGAGTTAATATCGTAAAATCGATTTAGTAAATTAATAATAGTCGATTTTCCAGCCCCTGTAGAGCCAACAATAGCAACTGTGGATCCAGCTTCTACATTGAAAGAAATATCGTTTAAAACGGCTTCATCTTTTACATACGAAAAAGAGACATTTTTAAAAGAAATATCACCTTTTAATTGTGCTGCAATAACACTCCCATCATCATCTATATGTGCTGTTGTGTCTATAATTTTAAACACTCTATCGGCAGCAACCATACCCATAATTAGGGTGTTAAACTTATTGGCTATTTGATGCAGTGGTCTAAATATCATTGGTGTAAACATCACAAAAGCAGTAATATCACCTAGGCTAGTAATGGTCGTATTTAATACAATATCGTAGCCTCCGTACCAAACAATTAACCCTAAAGCCACAGAAGACAACAACTCCGCAATTGGGAAAAACACAGAGTTATACCATACCGTTTTTAACCAGCCTTTTTTATGACGCTCATTAATGGCTTTAAAATTTTTATATTCAATAGATTCACGGGTAAACAACTGTAAAATTTTCATCCCCGTAACACGCTCTTGAACAAATGAGTTTAAGTTGGACACCTCCGCCCTTACCTCTTCAAAAGCTTTTTTCATGTAACGTTGAAAAATTTTCGTTGCAATAATAACTAATGGTAAGGTTATAAATACAATAACACTGAGTCGCCAATTGATATAAAGCATCACACTACCAACAACAGTCATTTTTAGTAAATCGCTAAAAATCATAAATAACCCTTGTCCAAAAATATCTGCAATACGCTCCATATCTGACACAGCTCTTGTAATTAATACCCCTACAGATGAGTTATTGTAGTATTCCATTTTAAATTTTAAAATGTGCTTGAATAATTTTATTCGAATATCTCTTACAACGGTTTGTCCTAGCCAACTTGCATAGTAAATAAAGAGTAGGTTACATATTACTTCTAAAATTAATAATGAAAGAATAACTAATGTATAAAACAAAAATCCTTCATAAACTTTATCTGCAATATTATTATCTATCGCCAATTTAAGCACATAAGGTCTTGCAGCTCCAAAAGCAGATAGTCCGATTACTGTAAAAAACGCAACATAAAAAATAAATTGATAGGGCTTAATAAATTGAAATAAGCGTTTAAAAAGCACACTATCAAAAACTTTTTCTTTCTTTTTGCTCATTAACTAATCATTAATGTGTTAGGGTATTCAATTTTAGACAAATATAAGGCATAGCCTGGTACCGATGCTCCTGCTTTAGCTCTGTTTTTGGACTTAATAATCGTATGTAACTCATTTATGGTAATTTTTTGTAATCCAATATTAATTAATGTCCCAACAATAGCTCTTACCATATTTCGTAAAAATCGGTTGGCTTTAATTGTAAATACCAATTCTTGATGATGTTGTGTCCACTCTGCTTTCATTATGGTGCAATTATAGGTATTTACATCGGTATTGGTTTTGGAAAAACATTGAAAATCCTGATAATCAAATAGCAGTTTGCTTGCTGTATTCATTTTCTCAATGTCTAAGTCTGCTCTTAGGTAATAAGCGTTATTATAAGAAAATACATTTTTTTTAGTTGTTATTCTGTAATTATATTCTCTACTTATGGCATCAAAGCGAGCATGTGCATCGTTTTTGACCAAAATTATATTATGAATTGCAATATCATTTGGAAGTAGTGCATTGAGTTTATAGGCTAATGCTACTGTTTTAAAAACTATAGAGGTATCAAAATGTGCAAACATTTGCAAGGCATGTACTCCTGCATCTGTGCGTCCTGCTCCATAGACGTTAGTAGGGGTTCTTAGTAATAAACTCAGTGCTTTTTCTAAAGTATCCTGCACTGTAATTGTATTGGGTTGGTTCTGCCATCCATGATATGCCTTACCATTGTAGGAAAACTCGATAAAATACCTCACTGTTTTCTCTCTGCTTTTATCAATTATACAACAAAGATACTTTTTTGTAGCTAAAATAAATGCCAATAAGTGTTAATACAAAACAAAAGTTTGGATTAACACGTATTGGCGTTATAAAGTTATTTAAGCGATAGAATTTCTTCTATATTAGTTTGTTAATTTATTATTTTTTTTATCAACATCTGCCATAAGTTCAGAGGGGTCAATTTGTACCGAAGCAACTGCTTTGGAGGTTTGAAACGTATACGTTGGGTATGCCCAAGCCCAATCTTTAATAATTGTTGCTGTTGTTGGTTTTTCACCACGCATCATTTGTAATGGGATATAAAAATTTTCTGAAGTTCCATCGGTGTATGTCACTAACAAATCTATAGGCATTGGCATCAAACCTACACGTTCTAAAGTTATTGATGTTCCGTTTATGGTTTTTATAGCATAGTCTACAGTATTGGTTGTTTGTGCAAAATCTATTAAGTACCAGTCCAATTCAAAATTAGTAACACGCTCTGCAGTACGTACAATGTCTAGAGGTTTAGGATGCTTAAACGAGAAATCTGTAAAGTATTTTTTAATTGTTTTTTTTAAATTGTCCTCGCCTATAACATACCCTAATTGTGCCAAAAACACTGCGCCTTTACTATATGCGGCTGCTCCATAAGCTCTATTAAGGGCGTAACGATCTGCATGAGTTGTTAGGGGTTGTTCTTGTCCTGAGGCAACTAAATTGAAGTAACTACCGTAAGATCCTGAAAGTGGATTTTTTTGGGGTTCTGCTCTAAAGGTATCCATCGCTAGTGCCGATATATAGCTTGTAAAACCTTCGTCCAACCATTCATGTTTTGCTTCGTTCGACGCTAATAAAAACTGAAACCAAGTGTGTGCTAACTCATGAGCCGTAACACCCAGTAGGCTGTTAAAATTTCTTTTTCCTGTAATTAGTGTACTCATGGCATACTCCATACCACCATCTCCACCTTGTATTACTGAGTATTGATCGTAAGGATATTTTCCTATATTTTCTGAAAAATACTGCATTAATTCTATAGTTTTTGGTTGTAAGTCTTTCCAGTTTTTTAGGTATTGTGCTGGCAAGTCTTTTTTGTAATAAAAATGCAACATTGGTCCGTTGGGTACTTGCATTGTATCGTGAATATAATCTGGGTCTGCTGCCCATGTAAAATCATGAACTTTTGGTGCTACAAAATGTAATGTTTTTTTTCCTCGTTTTACCTTTGGTGTACCTTGAAGATAACCTGTAGCGCCTACAACATAATCTTTATCGATGGTTAACTTTACATCAAAATCACCCCAAACACCATGAAATTCTCTACCTATATATGGATCTGCATGCCAACCTTCAAAATCGTATTCGGCGAGTTTGGGATACCATTGCGACATTGATAAGGATACACCTTCGGCACTATTTCTTCCAGAGCGACGAATTTGAGTAGGAACTTGTGCGTCAAAATCCATTTTAAAGGTTACTTTCTCACCTGGTTGTATAGGTTTGTTTAGTTGCACCTCTAAGATTGTTCCTACAGTTTCGTAAGCAATTGATTTTCCGTTTTGCGATAGTTTGTTTACTTTAATATATCCAATTTCATTAGGCTGAAGCTTAGCAATACGGTCTTTTACTCTTCTGTCGGGGTCAGCAATAGTACGAGAGCGCACATCCATTTCACTTCCGGGTTGAAAAGCATTAAAGTATAAGTGATAGTACACACGGTTTAATACATCGGGAGAATTGTTGGTGTATACTAAGGTTTGTTTGCCTTTATATTGATAAGTATCAACATCCATATCAATTTCCATTTTGTAATCGACATGTTGTTGCCAGTAACCTTGCGCTTGTTGCCTTAGAGCATTACAAGGGAGAATTGTTCCTAAAGTTAAAAATAAGTATCCTAGTATTTTCATAATTTGCTTGTGTTTATTTTTTAGCTCTTTTTTCTGCTAATAGCAATGCGTTGTATGCGTTAACCATTTTTCCAGATTTTGATAATTCTTGAAAAGCACTTACATTATTTGGATCACCACCCACAACAACTTTGGTTGGAATACTAACCCCTGAGTCTAAAATAATTTGTTTAACCTCACTTGCTTTTAGTTTTGGATAAAATGAACGTATTAATGCCGCTACTCCTGCTGTTGCGGGTGCTGCCATAGAAGTGCCTCCAATAGTTTGATATTCATTTTCCGGAAAGGTAGAGTAAATTGCACCTCCAGGAGCAAACACATCTACATTAGCTTTTCCGTAATTTGAAAAGTCTGAAACTAGGTTAGAGCCATATTTAGCATCTAAAGATCCGACGGTTATAACATTATTTGCTACTTCAGTGCCGTTGAAGGTATCGTCTGGAAAACTTGGCTCAAAATCTATATTTTTACTATCATTTCCTGCCGCATTAACAATAAGAACATCTTTAGATTCTGCATACACTATGGCGTCTCTTACCCAATCGTTATGTGGTGAAAAATCTTTTCCGAAACTCATATTAATAATTTTTGCACCATTATCTGCAGCATACCTAATGCCTAATGCAACATCTTTATCATACTCGTCTCCATCGGGAACGACTCGTATAGGCATAATTTGTACATTATTAGCAACACCATTTACGCCTTTACCATTATTACGCTCGGAAGCAATAATACCCGCAACATGGGTGCCGTGACTTTCTGTTTTAAGCGACGGTTTTACATTAGCATTACCATAAAATTTTTGATTAAGATTATCTGGGTTATCTCCAGTTTTTCTTCCTTTAAAGTTTTTACCCAAGTGGTAATTTAGTCTATCATTAATTGATTTTGTTTGACCTTTTATAGCATCTAAAGTTTCTGTTACGGTACCTATTCCAAAACCAAAAATTTGAGTAATAATGCCTTTGTGTTGTAACAGGGCTTGATCGGTAGTTTTTATAGCATTTACATCATACTGGGTGTATTCTTTTTTCCCTAAATGTTTTGAAATTGCTTTATCAGAGGCTACGAGTAGTGTTATGGTTTGGTTGGTTCGTTCTAGATTGCGCTCCAAAAGTTGCCTTTGCGATTCGTAAGTGGTTTTTGCCTTTTCATAATTAGGAGCATTTGTATCTCCTTTAGCCAAAATTCGTGTGATTTCTAATTGCTCATTGTAACCCTCGCCTAGAAAATTCCATCCGTTTACGTCGTCAATATAGCCATTATTGTCGTCGTCTTTTCCATTATTAGGGATTTCGCCTTTATTGACCCAAATAACATCGTCTAGATCTTCGTGGTCAATATCTATCCCAGAATCCATAACGGCAACAATAGTTGTAAGTCCTTTATTAGCTTTTATAATTTCCTTATAAGCCTTGTTAACGCTCATACCTGGAATCGTATCTTTTACAAGGTCTAAATGTCCCCAAGTTTGTTTTTCTGTTGGTGTAAGTTCAGAAAATTTAGTAGGAATTTTATCTATATTTTCTATGGGGGTAGAAAGTATTGGCGCAGTAGTCCCACAACCGTAAAAGAGCATTGCAGAAGCAAATGGGATTATGGTTTGCTTAATTGATTTTAATTTCATTTTCATTTTTTCTATATTAAAAAATATCATTACAAGTAAAGGTCGTATTTAATCTAATTCCTTTCTCGGTGTGTTTTACTGTTATAATTTCATTATGAGCATCGTGTTCTAAAAAGAGATAGTAATTATGGTCTGCTGCCAAAGTTAAAAATCGTTCTTTTTCATCTAGTGTCAATAAGGGTCGTGTATCGTAACCCATAACAAAAGGAAGAGGTAAGTGTCCAACTGTTGGTAATAAGTCTGCCATAAAACAAATTGTTTTTCCCTTGTAATTTATCATAGGAATCATTTGTTTTTCTGTATGCCCGTTGGCAAAAAAGATATCAAAACCAAGCTCTGAGTTTTTAAGAATATCGCTTTCGGGTGTTTTCAAAAATTGCAATTGCCCACTCGCTTCCATGGGTATTATATTTTCTTTTAAAAAAGAGGCGCGTTCTCTTTTATTAGGTTGAGTTGCCCATTGCCAGTGGTTTTTATTTGTCCAAAAACGAGCATTCTTAAAAGCAACTTCGTAACCTGTTTTATCGTTATTCCATTGTACACTTCCGCCACAGTGATCAAAATGCAAGTGGGTCATAAACACATCAGTAATATCACTACGATGAAAGCCATACTTTGCTAATGACTTATCAATGCTATCATTGCCCCAAAGGTGGTAATAACCAAAAAACTTCTCGGACTGTTTGTTTCCCATTCCTGTATCGATTAGTAATAATCGATTTTCATCTTCTATTAGCAAACATCTTGCAGCAATATCTATCATATTATGGCTATCGGCTGGATTTGTTTTTTGCCATAACGATTTTGGTACAACTCCAAACATTGCACCTCCGTCTAACTTGAAATTTCCGGAGTTAATAGGGTATAAATTCATAAGACCGCAAATTACTAAAACTGAATTAAATTGTACTGTTTTAGTATGTTATTTTTTCGCTTTTATGAATTACTCTTTTTAGGCGTTCACTAAAGTTAAGCAATGTTTTTACCTCTTTAACACTAGCTAAACGCTCTTTATCAAATACCAAGATACTAGTAGCATTAGACTCTACGTGGTAATAAGGATTACTTTCGAAAAAATGTGCCAAATCATGATTAAAAAAGTCTATAATCTCTGGTTTATTTTCTCCTAATAAGTAAAATCGTTTAGAAAAATCATCATGGGCTTTAAGCTGAATGTCTTTAAATCCTGCAAGGCCCTGTATACGCTCCAAAAAGCCTTCTTTGCTTAATGAAAATTTAGGGATTTTAGTTTGAAGTTCTATATGCAATATAGTACTTCTCACAACTTCTTTAGCAATAAATTCTCCTTCAGAAAATTCAATATCAAAAATATTTAAACCACTATTTTTACTTGAAAGTCGGTTATAAATATGGTTTATTTGTTTTGTTTTGAAATAAATAAAATCATCTAAAAAATGTGTGTCTTTTAATTTTGCTGACGTATAGCTTAATTCATAATCTTCTGCCAAGTTTCCTAATGTTTTTTGGCGTTTTGTAAGATTATTTTTAAAAATATTAGGTACGGGTAGTAAACGTCTTAATGCAAATGGGTGTTCGGAGTCTGTATCGTGCATATCTAGCCCTAAAATTTCGAAATGTCCTCCTTTTTTGGTAAATAATTCTTGATAATTATTAAGGCTATCCATTACCGTGTGGTCTACAAATTCGCACATAGAAAAATCTACGATAACATCTTTATTTTCTGGAATTGCATCTAAACTATGCTTTAGTTTATTATAATTCAAAAAGCTACAAAAATGCTTAACACTTACATAGTAATTACCATTGCCAAAATCTTCGTTAAACATTAATACATTGGGCTTTAATATGTTTCTAAAAAATAGTGCTATATTTTTATTAACTATTATGTGTATTATTAACGTTACTAAAACCCCCATGGCAATTCCTGTTATTAAGCCAACTTGAAGTGTTACAATAAGCGTTACAATAAATATAATGAGTTGTTCTTTTCCTATTTTAAAAATAGCTTTTACATGATTTGGCGAAGCTAGTTTATAGCCCGTAAATACTAAAATAGCCATTAAGGCAGGTAGCGGAATACGTGTAAGTTGTGTACTGAATAAGATAATAAAAGCAGTTAAAAACAAGGCATGAAAAAAGTTAGACGATCTGTTTGTGCCTCCATTATTAACGTTAACAGAGCTTCTTGCAATAACAGTAACAACATTAAGCCCTCCCAAAAACCCACTTACCACAGTTGCTAAACCTAAGGCTTTAATATCTTTATTGACATTTGATCGCCGTTTCTCTGGGTCTAACTTATCTACAGCCTTAATACTAAGCAGCGACTCGATACTAGCAATTAGGGTTAACGATAATACGCTGCCTATAAAGGGCCAACTAGCAAAGTTTCCAAAATTTGGACTTGGTATTTGCTTTACAATTTCATTGATACTAGGAATTCCCGAAATCATATAATTTTCATTGATGGGATTGGGTTGTTGTAAAATTAGTTCGTAGTAATAACTAAATGCAATAGATAAAATAACAATCCACATTGGCGCAGGAACAAGTTGTAAATATTTGTTCCTTATTTTGGAATAAAACACCATAATAATTAAGCTTAAAACTCCAGCGATAGCGGCATAAGTTAAGCTATGATCGGTAAAGCTAAATACCGCTTTTATAGTGCTAGGTATTGCGAGTAAATACTCTACACTATTAGCTCTTGCAATCTTGTTTGCCAACATAATATGAAATTGTTTCCCCAATATAATTAAGCCAATGGCTGCTAGCATACCTTGAATTGCAGAAGATGGAAAATAATCGGCAATTTTACCTAAACGAAAAAAACCTAAAATAACAAGTAAAGCGCCGGAACAAATAATGGCCGCGTAAGCATTGTTAAGCCCTAAAGAGGTAATGGTTAGTAATAGCACACCTACAAGACCATTTCCTGGCCCTGCAATAGTAACATGACTACCTCCTAAAATAGACACGATAACTCCGCCAACTACCGCTGCAATAATTCCTGCTATTGGAGGAGCTTCGCTAGCCATAGCAAGGCCTAAGCCCAGTGGTAAGGCTATGAGGCTTACTACAAATCCAGAAAATATATTTTTGGGCAAAAACTTAATAAAAATAGCTATGTTGTTTTGTGGTGTACTCATCTTATAATTAACACGTTTGTAGGGAGTTCTGTTAAAATATATTCAATATCATGAGGAAAAAGACGCTGCCAAAATGAAATTTTTATAGGCGCATTCATAAGCAACAAATCGGCACGTACCACTTGTGCATAATGCCCTATGGAGTAACCTCGTTTTCCAAAAATAGGTTGTGTTTTTATGCTTATCTCTTCTTTGTAAGTTGCAGGAACTTCGTTTATGATTTTTTTTACTCTAGAGTCTTCTATAAGCATCAAACGTTCTTTAACAAGATTTGATTGTCGTAGCGACTTATCGTCTTCAATGGTTACGGCAACTTCTTGCTGACTAATTTCTTCTACAATCGTGATTTTTTCTGATTTTAAATGTTTTGCAACATAAAAAGCTGAGGAAATGGTTTGTTTCGTTTTGGGATCTTCAAGTCCATTTACCACAATATGCTTGTAAGGTGTATGCGTTACGGACGGATCTAACAATAGTAATACAGAGCAAGTGGCTTGTCTTGTTATTTTTCTGGCAATAGAACCCGTGTAGTATTTAAAAAAGTTTTCTTTTTTTAGTGCTCCAACAATTAATAAATCTATTTGTTCTTGCTTAGAAATCGACAGGATAACCTCTACAGGGTCTCCCGATTTAAAAATTATACTGTAGCTAAGATCATCTTTTATAAATGGGTTTAAAATTTCTTTAAAAGCTTTATCTTTTTCCTCAGACTCTTCACCAACGTGTATTAAAACTAATTTAGCATTAAACTGTGCACACAATCGGGAGGCCTCACAAATGTTTGCTTCAAGATTTGGAGAAAAAGTAACTCCTATTCCAACGGTATGAAATGGTTTTATAGCCAACGCAATAAGTTATTTTTTGAATGTGAAAGATACTACTTTTTTTAAAAAATAATAAAAAACTATTAACCATTATTAGCATTATTAGTTTTTATCAATCATTCAATTTGTTGTTTTAAACTTGTTTCTAGCAGCCTTGGACATTGTTTTTATAACGCTGTAATAAGAATGGTCTATTAGTTCAAACACGAATTGAGCAGACAGGTCTCCTGTATTGAGTGCTATAGTATTCCAGTGTTTTTTATTCATATGAAAACCAGGGGTAATATTGTTATATTTAGCTCTTAACTCAATAGCATAGTCTGGATTGCACTTTACATTAATAGCAGGGTAACCTTCCTCCCATTTTTTTAATGACACCAATAAGAACAGTTTTCCTAAAACTTTAAACACCAATATATGATCATCAAACGGAAAGCTCTCTTTCGTATCTTGTTTTTTTAAGCAATAGTCTCTTAGCGTATCGATGGTCATTTGTGTGTTATTGGTTTGTATAATACTGGTCTGCTTGGGCTTGCGTTATTATCAAAAGCTGCTACCTGCAAATTTAAAATATACTTGCCGTCTTCTAAGGTATCAGGTACAAAAATAAGCTCGGTAATTGTAGCGTCTAGCCTAATTTTGCCTACAGTATTCCAAAAAGCATTGTGGGCCAAAAGCTTACCCTGATCCTTTTCTTTATCTACGCTTGGCAAATCTATTAGTAAATGCTTAACACCTATGTCTTTTAGGTATATCATGGCTTCTTCTAAGATGTAAGGAGGATTGGTATTTGTATATTGTTTATTTAGTTTATCTATTGTATTAGGCTGTGTTTTTATAATAACAGCTTCTGGTTTGTCGCTATTTTTTAAAGCAGACTCTAGCTGGGCTTTAAAGATGACTAAGTCTTCTTTTCGCTTTTGAGGTGTGATGCTTATTAATTCTGCTAAAAAAAAATACTTTTGTAATTGCTTATTTACAGAATAAAAGGCTTTTGTAATATGCCCTACGCACTCTGTATGCGTTCCATGTGCATGGGGGCTAAACTTTATGCTATTAAAATTGACTTTTGCACCTTGCTTAATACTACCTATCCATTTGCCTAATTGCACAGGTTTTATTTTTGGTTTTTTTATAGACCAAGCGCTAATACTTTTTTTTGAATCTTTTACAGGTATAGAAATATCGATAGGTTGCGATAAATCAACACAATAGACCTTTGATTTGTAGTGGATTGTCGTTTTCACAATTCAAAGGTAATTAAATCTTAAATAATTGTGAAGCAATACCGTCTATTAAAAACTTTCCTTTTGGGCTTGCTATAATCGTATCTGTATCTAATACTTGAAGCAATTTTTTGTTTATAAAAACTTTTGCAGACGCTAGTAAATGAGATGTATACTCAGGCCCATACTCAGTTGTAATTTTATGTAAAGAGATGCCCCAAATTGTTCTTAATCCCGTCATAACGTACTCGTTAAAGCAATCGTTGGTAGATAAGGTTTCAGTGGTATTGGGGATTTTATTTTGGCTTATGCCCTGTAGGTATTTTGTATTGTTAGCAACATTCCAGCTGCGTTGATTATCTATAAATGAGTGTGCCGATGGCCCTATACCCATATAGGCTTTTCCTTGCCAGTATGCTGTGTTGTGTTTGGAAAAATAGTGTGGCTTTCCAAAATTTGAAGTTTCATAATGTACAAACCCTTCTGCTTGTGTTGTTGCTACTAAATGCTTAAAATGTGCTAATGTTAGCTCATCATTTATTTTGGGGTACTGCCCTTTTTTTATAAAGGTGTTCAATGCCGTTTTAGGTTCTACAGTTAGGGCATAGCTAGATATATGCTTAACCTGCATATTAAACGCAATTTGTAGGTTATCATTCCATTTTTGCAAACTCATATTAGGAATTCCATAAATTAGGTCTATCGTTATATTATCAAAATATTGTTTTGCCAACTTCAAGGAGTGTTTGGCTTGTTTGGCATTGTGCGCGCGATTCATTGTTTTTAGGTCATCTTCAAAAAACGATTGCACACCAATGCTTAATCTATTTATTGGGGTTTGTGATAGTTCTACAATAGTAGCCTCACACAAATCATCGGGGTTAGCCTCTAGGGTAATCTCTGGAGTTTTAGATACTTTATAGTTTTGATACACCACATCAAGTAGCTGTTGTAATTGTTTGGCACTTAATATGCTTGGCGTACCACCTCCAAAATAAATGGTTTCTATACTATAGCTTTTTAATTCGTTTTTTCTAAGCTGTAACTCCCTTACTAGGCTATTAAGTAGTGTTTCTTTTTTGTGCAATACGGTCGAAAAATGGAAATCGCAATAAAAGCACGCTTGTTTACAAAACGGAATATGAATATAAATACCTGCGATAATTTTGTTTTTTTATTATTGTTAGAACGCTATTGCTTTATTTTTTTATGCGTTTTTCATTTTGTTTTACAAAACTATCCCAACCAGAATAAGTTTTCCCAACAGTAACTCTTGTTGCGTTATAAAAATGACATACGGCAGCTGCTAGGCCATCTGTAGCATCTAGGTTTTTGGGCAATGTCTTTAGTTTTAGCATACTTTGTAGCATTTTTGCCACTTGCTCCTTACTAGCATTTCCGTTGCCTGTAATTGCCATTTTTATTTTTTTAGGCAAATATTCTGTAATTGGTATCTCTCGAGACAAACCTGCAGCCATAGCAACCCCTTGTGCACGACCTAGCTTAAGCATACTTTGCACGTTTTTACCAAAAAATGGAGCTTCTATAGCAATCTCATCTGGATGATGAGTATCAATTAACTCAATAGTACGCTCAAAAATGAGTTTTAGTTTTAGGTAATGGTCGTTATATTTTGATAAATTCAATTCATTAAGCTGAATAAACTCCATCGTTTTATTAACAACCCTTATAAGTCCAAAACCCATAATTGTTGTACCAGGATCTATGCCTAAAATAATTTGCTCTTTACTCATAACCGATGTTACTATACTTTAAAGCCATTTAAACTGCAATATACTATTATTATAACGGTCTTGTATAAAAACAGCAACGTATTTGCAGTCTATTAACCTTTGTATAAGTCTTGGTTATTTCTAGTTGATACCAATTGGTATTTAAAATGAGTCCTAATTGGTATTCCTAGTGTTTTGAGCCTTGATTGTTTTAAGTAAAGATTATACCAATATTACTCAAAATGAGCTATATAACTCGTTTATATTAACTCTAAAAACAAAAAAGCATCCCAATTTTCTTAATGTAAGAAAAAAGGAAAGCCTTTCATTGGTAAGTAGCGTATATTAAGACGTTACTTACTACATCTCAAGACGATTATCTTGAGAACAACACAACATTTTAATTATAAAAAATACCTTTTTTACAGCATTTCTTATGTACTTAATGCCTCTATTTTTTTTAATACTCTATCTCTTTAGTAAGATAATGCGCAAATATATACATTTTAAACTAATGTAATGTAAGCCTTTTACGACTTAATACATTCAACTGTTAGCGTGCTAAAAGCACATCTTATTTTCACTAAACTCATTTGTAACCAAAAGAATTGACTGTAGTTTTTAAAGTTCGTCAAGCATATTTACCAAGTCATTAATAATGTCTTGCCCTTTATTTTTGTTATACCAAACTTGTAAGTCCTCTTTAAACTCTGGTGTTAGCTTACCGTGTGTTTGCTTATAGTCGTTTACCATCTTAGTTGCTTCAGAGGGACGAGGACCAAAGGTATTTAGCACATTGTTAGAAGCATCATCAATCATTAACAACTTAGGAATGGCTTTGCCTCCGTTTGTTAAAAACTGATTCATTAGTGCGTCATTATCATCACGTAGTACAACACTGTAACTAATATTGGCATTTAGTTCTGCAATTTTATTAATCACCGGCATAATATGAGCCGCGTCTCCACACCAACTTTCTGTAAGGATTAACCAAGTTATTTTGGTCTTAAAAGTCATTATTTTATCCTTAATCTCTTGAGGTATTTTTACTGTTTTGTCCCAGCGTTTCATACGCCTGTCGTTAAGCTTTGTATAGTCGGCCAAGGCCTGTGTTTTTACACTACCTGTTGTAGAATTTTCTGAGGTCATTTTTGCCACCAAATCTTTATAGTCTTGGTAAGACATACTGTGTTTAAGGCTTTGTTGTATAAGAGTGTCCATTGTTATCTAATTTTTGGTTTTGAAAAATACAATTTATATTTTTAAAAAGACTTCTATATTTTGTCATAAATTATGTCTATTTTTATGCTTAAAACTTTCAAAATAATGACTATAAAACATCGATGTGGTTGGTGCTTAGGAGATTCTTTATATGAAGCTTATCATGATTTAGAATGGGGTGTCCCTGTTAAGGATGACGCCAAGCTTTTTGAATTTTTAATTTTAGAAACATTTCAAGCTGGTTTAAGTTGGATTACTATTTTGCGAAAACGAGAAAATTTTAGAGCTGCTTTTGATGATTTTGATTACAAAAAAATAAGTCAATACAAGCAAGACAAAATTGACGAGCTACTTCATAACGCAGGAATTATACGCAATAAGTTAAAAATAAATGCAACGATTACCAATGCAAAGGCTTTTATTGAAATTCAAAAGGAGTTTGGAAGTTTTAGCACATATATTTGGAGTTTTGTAAACCATAAGCCAGTAAAAAACAAATTTAAGTCCTACAAAGATACACCTGCCAATACACCTCTAAGTGATGCTGTTAGCAAAGATTTAAAACAACGAGGCTTTAAATTTGTTGGTTCTACAGTTATCTATGCCCACATGCAAGCAACAGGAATGATAAACGATCATGAGGTAAATTGCTTTAGATACAACGAGGTATAATCACCTAGTCGTTTAACTATAAAAAACTTAGAACTCACAACTATAGCTATTAATATTTTAAAACAATGTTAATCAATATGTTATATGCAAAAAACAAAACAAAAACAGATGTATAAAAAACCTTTTTATCACGTTTTAAGCAAACAAGTATTAGTATATTTGCAAATTAAAAAACCATTTTTTTAAGAATGAAAATTTCATACAACTGGCTTAAACAGTTTATTAATATCGATTTGAGTATCGACAAAACAAGTGAATTACTAACCGACCTAGGTTTAGAAGTTGAGGGAATTAGCAACTATCAATCCGTAAAAGGAGGCTTAGAAGGAGTGCTTGTCGGCGAAGTATTAACCTGCGTACAGCATCCAAATGCAGATCGACTAAAAGTAACAACTATAGACATAGGGTTAGAAAAAAAACTACAAATTGTATGTGGTGCTCCTAACATAGAAGCAGGTCAAAAAGTTGCCGTTGCCACTATAGGAACTACCTTATACGACGAAAATGGATCTCCTTGGACAATTAAAAAAGGAAAAATTAGAGGTGAGGAAAGCCAAGGTATGGTATGCGCCGAAGACGAATTGGGATTAGGAAAATCTCACGATGGCATTATGGTACTAGATCCTAGTAGCAAGGTAGGAACTAAAGCCTCTGAAGTTTTTGACATTGAAAATGATACTGTTTTTGAAATTGGGCTAACACCAAACCGTGCAGACGCAATGAGCCATCTAGGCGTGGCAAGAGACCTAAAAGCAGGACTCGTACAACAGCAAATTAAAAAAGAATTAATTACCCCTTCGGTAAGTGCTTTTCATGTAGAAAACAGAACGTTAAAGATAGATATTAATGTTCTTAACAAAGAACTAGCACCACGCTACTGTGGACTAACCATTTCTGGTATTAAAGTTGAGGACTCCCCACAGTGGCTACAAAACAGGCTAAAAGCCATAGGTCTAAGCCCTATTAATAATATTGTAGATGCAACTAACTATGTACTGCACGAACTCGGACAACCCCTCCACGCCTTTGATAGCCATAATATTGAAAGAAATACGATTGAAGTTAAAACCTTAAAAACAGGAACAAAATTTACAACTCTAGATGGTATCGAACGAGATTTGCACGAAGAAGACCTCATGATTTGTGATGCCAACAAGCCGCTTTGTATTGCAGGAGTTTTTGGTGGATTAAATTCTGGAATAACCAAAAATACAACTGGTGTTTTTTTAGAAAGTGCTTATTTTAATCCTGTTAGTATTCGCAAAACAGCAAAGCGTCACGGACTAAGCACAGACGCATCATTCAGGTTTGAACGAGGTGTTGACCCAAACATTACAGAGTACGCACTTAAAAGAGCTGCCTTACTAATACAAGATATTGCCGGTGGAGAAATTACTAGCGATATTGTGGATTTATATCCAAATAAAATAGAAGATTTTCAAGTACGCTTTAGTTTTGAAAATGCAAAAAACCTTATCGGTCAAGACATTTCTACAGAAACCATAAAGAGTATTCTAACATCTTTAGACATAAAAATAAATAATGTTACAGAAACAGGTTTAGGCCTTACCGTACCTGCATACAGAAACGATGTACAACGTGAAGCCGATATTATAGAAGAAATTTTGCGTGTGTACGGCTATAACAATATTGCTACAACGAATAAGCTAAACGCTTCCATCTCTAACATTTCGCCTATTGAAGATTACAAAATTCAAACCATTGTAGCCAATCAATTAATTGCACAAGGTTTTTTTGAAATCATGACAAATTCATTAAGCTCGCCCAATTATATTGCACTAAGTGAACAACTTAAAGATGAACACAATATTAGTATATTAAACCCTCTAAGCAACGACTTATCTGTACTGCGTCAATCAATGTTGTTTTCTGGATTAGAAACTATATCTTATAATATTAATAGAAAACAAAGTGACCTCAAATTGTTTGAAACAGGAAAAACCTATCATCAATACAAGGATAAACGTGAGGAACAAAAGCACTTTACACTATTCATTACAGGAAATACAACTAACGAAAACTGGGGTGTACCTCAAGTTAAAGCAGATTTCTTTTATTTAAAAGGAATTGTAAACACAATATTAGACCGATTAGGGATCACAGACTTAACCGAAAAGCCCTTTAAAAATGATATTTTTAATGAAGGTGTTGGCACGAGTTCTAAACAAATACAATTGGTAGAATATGGAGTCGTAAAAAAACAAATATTAAGCCATTTTAATATTTCTCAAGATGTATTTTTTGCAGATTTTAACTGGGACAATATTTTAGATATCATAAAACACAATACGGTTAAATTTAAAGACATTTCAAAATATCCAGAAGTACGTCGTGACTTCGCCCTATTAGTTAATAAAGACATTAGCTTTTCGTCTATTTACTCTATAGCAAAACAGTCTGAAAAGAAACTCCTAAAACACATTAATTTATTTGATGTATATGAAGGCGACAAACTTCCTAAAGGCAAAAAAAGCTACGCAATAAGTTTTAAATTTCAAGACGAACATAAAACACTTACAGACAAGCAAATTGATAAAATAATGAACAAGCTACAAAGCAATTTTAAAAATCAATTAGGCGCAGAATTAAGATAACATTATTATGACAAAAAAAACAATCTTAGTATTAACCATACTATTATGCAGTTTTAAAATAAACGCACAAGGCATTTTAGGAGGAGAAAAACCAGCAGACACAGCATCTATAGGTAAACTTGCTTTTTACGACTTAAAACAAAGCATTAAGGGAGTTGGGTATTCTTTTTCTAGACCCCTATTCTGGAAAAAGAAAGACTTTACAACTCTAGGAACTGTAGTGCTTAGCTCTTTAGCTTTATCATTGGCAGACGAGGATATTAGTGAGGTTTTTTTACGTAACGAGCCCAATGTTCCTAATCTTTTTCAAGAAGCAGGAACGCGATTTGGAAGCCCACAAGTATATTTTATTGCAAACGCAGGACTTTACGGGTTTGGACTATTTACAAAAAATGAAAAAATACGAAAAACAAGTGTTTTAATTATAGCCTCCTCATTTACTACAGGACTTGTGCAAAGTTTCACAAAAACATTAGTAGGTAGAGCGCGACCTCAAGATATTGATAACCTAGATAGTACTGATTTTAGACTTTGGGATGGCAGATCTGAGTTTCATTCCTTTCCCTCAGGACACACCGTGCTATCCATAACACTAGCGCACTCTATAGCCAAACAATTTCAAAACCCTTGGAACAAAGCTATTGTGTACACCTTAGGTGCTGTTGCTCCAGTATCTCGCTTGTTTGCAGGAGCGCATTGGCTAACTGATATTGCCGTTAGTACCGTGTTAAGCATTGCTGTTGTAGATGCTGTCGACAAGTTTTTGTTTAAAGAAAAAGCATATCACTATGATGAGGGAGTTAAAAAAGAAAAATACATTTCTTGGAACTTTGCATTTACAGGAAATCAAATAGGAGTTATAGGATCGTTTTAACACTCGCAGGTTCAGGTTATCATATTATGTTTGTTAATTACAATATTTCAGTAAGTTATAGCATTTATTGGACACTTTTTAACCCTAAAATTTTAGTATAATGACTAACGAAAGGTCTGATAATTTACAACGCATACGCCCTAAAATTGTAAGCGCTTTAGTCCTTGACAATACAAGTATTGAAGAACGTTTTCAAAACACGACTCTTCGTCCTATTTTAAAACTACAACATGAATTATTGGTTGAAATTTTTAAAAACTACATCACAACACATAAAAATGTATTTTTAAAACTCTCTATAGAGCAGCGTACAGACTACATTAAAAATACGATAAGTAAAGATGTTAGTTTAAAACACAGTATTACAAATATAATTATTGCACTATTCACTATTGAAGAATATAAGTGCTACACCAAAAACTCATCGGCATTAAACAAGCGCATTATTGCTATGGCAAAAGAGCGACTGCTAAGCCATATGCAGTTATTTGAAAAAAAAGATTCTTAGTGCACTATAATATCGACTCGCCATTAAGATTGGTTGTAAGCACATCGCTCATATAATCAAAATACGGGCGTATAAGCCCAAAAGCGTTATTAATATCTTCTAAAAAAGAAACGTTCAATACTTCCTTATCTGTATAGGGTTTAATAAATATAAATTGCTTTTTACGTATCAAATCTATTGCAGGATGCGTTTTATTAAAGCCTCGCGGTGCAGATTTTAATTCGTCGCCTTGTAAACTACCCCAAACATTTTTAAATGCTTTATTGGTAATAATCTCTCTAAACTCATATGCATCCAACTCTAACTCTTTACGTATTCTAAACAAATCTTCTTTATTAGGTTCCCAAAATCCGCAAGCAATAAACGACTGATTGTTTGGAGAAATACGGAGGTAATAACTCCCCCTTAATTTTGGTTTTTTTCTATTAAACGAGCCTCCAAAATGCGTTTTGTAAGGCGTTTTATTTTTAGAAAACCGCAAGTCTCTGTAAATACGAAATAGCTTAAAAGCATCAACCTCATCATGCTCGTTTAGAGCTTCTTTAATTGCAGCATAAAATACTTTCACTTGAGTTTGTATTGTTTTAAATTCATTTTTATGCTCTGCAAACCATTCTTTATTATTATTAACTTCTAAGGATTTAAAAAAGTTGAATGTTTCTTTGGGAATGCAATTAATCATGTCCTATATATTTTTTACTAAATTACAAAAAGCAAGTTGATTAGCTTTTTTTTAAGGTGTTCTAAATTTTATTCAAAATCAATCTTATGCAATATCAACCCAGATGCAGGAGCAATGCAACTTAATTTTTCTTTACTTTCTGTGCTTAAGCTGTGTTTTATGTACTCTAAGTCAGTATTGCCTCTACCAAGTTCTAATAAAATTCCCATCATTATACGAATTTGATTTCTCATAAATCCTTTACCTCTAACGCGCAATACATAGGAGTGTTCTGGAAAAAAACTTGCTTTATACATTTGGTTTCTTTCTAATGTGCAAGACAATAAAGTGCGTTGATACACTCCATGGTTTGTGGCTTTGTAGCAATAACTTTTAAAATTATGTGTACCTTCAAACAACTTAGCCCCTTCTTGCATAAGTGCTATATCGAGTTGATCTAAAATAGTTGTCATTATAGGCGCACAAAATGGGTGTTGTTTTTGCCCGTGTGTAAATAAGTATATGTATTCTTTTACTTTAGAACTTTGTATAATATTAAACTTAGGGTCTGTTATTTTTTTTATAGCTAAACCACGAATATCTTGAGGCAAGTTATAATTAAATAAATCCAAAAAAGCATCTAAATCTACTATAGGCGCATTCAAAAAAAGCTGAAAAGCAGCCTCTTCTGCCGAAACCATTGCGTCCGTACGTCCAGAACCTAAGGTCTTAAATGCTGCTCCTTGTAGAATATAATTAAGCGTACGATCAATCATTAGGTGTATGGTTTTAAGCTTAGGTTGTTTTTGCCAACCATGAAAACGATATCCTAAATACTGCACTTTTATAAGATAAAAATAGTGTTTTGTATTAAACATTAATGCAATAATATGAGTAAATTAAATACACAAAACTACTACTAAAAATTATATTCTATTATAGTGATTACGATTAATTATATGCTTTTGTAATGGTGTTTTTAAAGTTGCTTTACACCTTACTTATTAAGTACAATTTTTTAAAAATAATAGTTTAAACGCAAGTGTTTTTATTAAAAAATAGGTAGTATATTCGCGTCGAATTTTGGTGTCTATTTTTTTTACACAAAACATTTAGACTTAAAAGGGAATCTGGTTAAAATCCAGAGCTGTTCCCGCAACTGTATTCTTAGTCTGCATTGCAGATACTTATTATTAGCCTTAATGTCACTGGAACTTACTTCTGGGAAGACCAAATAATAAGATGAAAGCCAGGATACCTGCCATATTCAACACAATAATAAGTTAAACTTTCGGGATAAAAGTTTTAAGTATAAAAGATATGCTTTTCTCGATCTAATTAATCATTAAAAATGAACAAAACAACAAATGGATGTTTAGCATTAGGTATGCTGCTGTCAATGTTTGCGTCTGCACAAGAAGAACAAACAAAAACCGAAACCTTAGATGAAGTCGTAATTACAGACTCACGTTTTGAACTAAAACGCGAAAATTCAGGAAAAACAGTTATTAAAATTTCTAGAGCAGAAATTGAGCGCAATCAAGGGCGCACAGTTGCCGAGCTAATTAACACAAAATCTGGTATAGAAATTAATGGAAGTAGAAGTAACGCAGGGCAAAACTTAGGCGTATTTGTTCGTGGCGGAAGAAATAGGCAAGTCTTAGTTATTATCGATGGCGTACAGGTTTCTGACCCCTCACAAGTTAATGGTGAGTACGACCTACGTTTACTATCGTTAGGCAATATTGATACTATTGAAATTATAAAAGGAGCAGCAAGTACACTCTATGGTAGTGGTGCTGCGGCAGCCGTAATTAATATTAGTACAAAACAAGCCGAAAAAAATACCATTAGTGCTACTATAAACTCAAGTATTGGTACAAATCAATCTCAGGATGATCAAGATTTTGATATTGCAGATTTCACTAATGGCGTAAACATAAGCGGAACTGTAAATCGTAAATTTAATTATAAAACGGCATTTAACCATCAATTTTCTGACGGTATTTCTGCCGCTATTGCAGACAATGCAGAGCGCGATGCTTTTTCTAGATATAGCTTAGATGTAAATTTAGGCTATCACTTTTCTGACGCATTTGATTTGAATATTTTTGGAAACATTACTGATATTAATTCTGATTTTGATGGGGGATCATTTCTAGATGCCAGCGGAAATGAATTTACAAGCGATCAATATCGCGTAGGCCTTTCATCTAAATATACATATACTAACGGGAGTGTTAATTTAAACGCATCATATAGCAAGTTTGAAAGAGAATTTATATCCGATTTTCCTTTTACAGCGCAAGCTGATAATTTTATATTGGATGCTTACAACAAATACACTTTTAACACAGCATTTTATACTATTATTGGTCTTAATATTATAAATAATGAGGTGGACTTTGACGATACTGAAGATTTTAATATTATAGACCCTTATGTAAATGCTGTTTATGTATCTAAGTTTGGATTAAATATAAACGCAGGAGCACGACTTAATAATCATAGTGAGTATGGTACAAATTTTACTTATAACTTTAATCCATCATACACTTATAAATTTGATAGCAACAACTATCTAAAAGTATTTGGATCTTATAGTACGTCTTTTATTACACCATCCTTATCGCAGTTATTTGGAGCTTTTGGGCCTAACCCAGATTTAGATCCTGAAGAAAACTTAACCATAGAACTAGGCTTAGAACTAAAATATGGATCTAATTTTAGAGCCTCTGCTTTGTATTTTGACAGAGAAGAAGACGATGTGATACTTTTCGATTTTACAGACGGCTTTTTTAATGCTACAGAAGCTGTAAATACTAGCGGAATAGAATTTGAGGCTAGCTATAACCCAATACAAAATTTAGCTCTTAACGTTAACTATACATTTATAGACAATGAAGACGATGCTGGTATCTTAATCCCTGAAAATAAATTTAATCTCTCTTTAGGTTATACATTTTCTAAGCGTACCTTTGCATCTATTTCAGGTCAATTTACCGACGACCGCTTGGCTAACGATTTTAGAGATTTCCCAGCAACAGAAGTAACACTAGACAGTTTTACGCTCGTAAACCTATACTTTAGTCATACGCTGGCCAATAAATTAGTTCGCTTTTTTGGTAGTGTAGACAACCTTTTTAACGAAGATTATCAAGACGTGTTTGGGTTTACCACTAAAGGCGCAAACGTGAGAGTTGGCCTACAACTCAATTTATAATAATTGGTATAACATAAAAAGTTAGTACCCCTAAAAGAGGCTGCTTGAAAAGGCAGTCTTTTTTTTGTATTTTGTAACAAGTCTTTTCAGAATACCAAAAATAGTATTACCTTGTACTACATAATATAATACTATTATGGCCTTAGTAGAATCTAATATGATGGCTTTGCAAACCAAAGCACCTAACTTTAATTTACTCGACACAACATCACAAAACGTACTTAGCTTGGCTAAAGAAAAAGGTGAGGTTGCAACGGTAATTATGTTTATTTGCAATCACTGCCCTTTTGTGCATCATATCAACTCGGCATTAGTTAATGTAGCCAATACGTATCAAGAAAAAGGTGTGAAGTTTATTGCTATTAGTAGCAACAGTGTAAAAACACACCCAGAAGATGGTCCAGAATATATGACACAAGTTGCACAAAAAGAAAACTATCCGTTTCCTTATCTATACGACGAAACGCAAGAGGTTGCAAAAGCTTACGGTGCCGAATGCACTCCAGATTTTTTTGTATTTAATAGGCATTTAAACTGTGTTTATAGAGGACGTTTTGACCACACTAGACCAAACTTAGGCAGTGCTACAGGTATAGACTTATCCTCAGCTTTAGATTGCATTATTGAAGGCAAAACAGTCCCTAGCCAACAACACCCAAGTATAGGTTGTAGTATTAAATGGGATTAAAACAAAACTAAATTGCCTTAATCTAAGTATGCTGCAATTAGAACTCAAAGAATTTTTAGATACAAAGGTTGCACTATACAATAATCCCAAATTTATTGATAGTGACCCTATACAAATTCCGCATCAATTTAAACTAAAAGAAGATATAGAAATTGCTGGTTTTTTAACAGCTACTATTGCTTGGGGTAACAGAAAAAGTATTATTAACAATGCAAAACGAATGATGCAATTACTAGATAATGCACCCTATCATTTTGTGATGTCTCATAAAGATTCCGATTTGCAAGCTTTAAGCTCTTTTGTTCATCGCACCTTTAATGGAACAGATTTTATAAGTTTTATAAAAGGACTTCAACATATTTACACAAATCACGGAGGACTACAATCTGTCTTTTTTAAACACATCAAAGACAGCTCCTTACAATATGCAATTCATAGATTAAAACAACTATTTTTTGAAATTGAACACTTACAGCGTACGCAAAAGCATATTAGTGACCCTCTAAAAAATTCGGCAGCAAAGCGAATTAATATGTTTTTACGATGGATGATTAGAAACGATAATAAAGGTGTAGATTTTGGGATATGGCATACCATTTCTCCCACACTCCTCTCCTGCCCTCTAGATGTGCATTCTGGAAATGTAGCTCGCAAACTAGGCTTATTAACACGACGGCAAAACGATGCCAAAGCTTTGCTTGAGCTAGACCATACACTTCGGAAATTAGATCCCATAGACCCAGTAAAATACGACTTTGCCTTATTTGGACTTGGCGTTTTTGAAGGCTTTTAAGCCGTTAGTACAACTTAATTTACAAACACAGATATAAAAATAGCTAAGTTGATGCTGGTTAAATTATTTTTTTGTTAATAAAAAGTTAAATTAAAGTACCTTTTATAACATAATACCTTTTTTAATATATATATTTGTATACTATACTATTGGGTAATTAAAAAGATTAAACAATACTCTGTAACTAAAGCAAAAGCGTTTTAGTAAAACAATTAAAAATGTATGAAAATAGAAAATACAAAAGCACAAATGCGAAAAGGAGTTTTAGAATATTGTATCCTATCTGTATTAAAAGATGATGACGCTTATGTTGCCGAAATTTTAACAACACTAAAAAAAGCTAAAATGCTAGTTGTAGAAGGGACTATTTATCCATTATTGATGCGTTTAAAAAACGCTGGGTTACTCAACTATAGATGGGAAGAATCATCCTCTGGACCTCCTAGAAAATATTATGGTTTGACAACAACTGGAAAACTATTTTTAAGTGAATTAAATACCACTTGGAACGAATTACAAAATGCTGTTAATCTTGTTACAGCCCAAAAACCAAAACAATGAATAAAACCGTAAACATCAATTTAGCAGGTATCTTTTTTCATATTGATGAAGATGCTTACCTAAAGCTTCAGCATTATCTTGAGGCTATAAAACATTCATTTTCAGAATCTCAAGGGCAGTCTGAAATTTTAGCAGATATCGAAAACCGCATTGCCGAGCTATTTAATGAACGTATTAAAAACAACAAACATGTTATTACCTCCACAGAAGTAGACACTATTATTGCTATAATGGGGCAACCAGAAGATTATGCCGTAAACGAAGATATTTTTGACGATGAACCTCAACCAAAAACCAAAAATACAAAATCGCAGTACCAATCTAACTTTTCAAAAAAAGGCCTTTTTAGAGATCCCGATAACCGCTATATCTCTGGAGTTTCGGCTGGTTTAGCTCAGTATTTTGGAGTAAGCGCTATTTGGATTAGAGTCGTTTGGATTTTACTCCTATCTGGAGCAGGAACAGGGTTATTTATATATATCGCATTATGGATTTTAATTCCAAAAGCAACAAGTACAGCCGACAAACTTTCAATGTCGGGAAAGCCCATTAACATTACTAATATTGAAGAAAAAGTAAAAGAAGGGTTTAGTAATGTTAAAGATAGCTTAGACGAAGCCGCAGATAAGGTTAAAAATGCAAATTATACTACGATAAAAACAATATCTACTTCGTTTTTTGACGCTCTTAGTCAAATATTTATGATACTCTTTAAAAGTGTCAAAAAAATTATAGGCGTTTTACTTGTTTTTATGGGAGCTGTAAGCATTATTGCCCTATTTATAGGACTGTTTTCTATTGGTATCTCATCCCTTTTTTACCCAGAGTGGATAAACAATTCTGATGTTATCCGTTCGTCTATTAATACACCTATATGGCTAATTTCATTATTACTATTTTTTTTAATAGTGATCCCTTTATTATTTATGCTTCTATTAGGTCTAAAAATTTTAAAATACAGCATAAGCTCTATAGGACGAGTTGCTAGGTTTACGTTATTCGGTTTATGGTTAATTGTATTTTCGGCTATTGCTGTTATAACAATCAAAGAACTTGCAGAACATACAACTAAAGCTTCTGTGGTAGAACAATCTGCAATACAACTAAAACTAAACAAGCCTGTATCTATAAAAATGCTAAATCATGACTTTTATCAAGATATGCCTCACAATAATGTTCAAATTAACACTTTACGATTTGAAAATGACGACAGACAGGTTTTTTCAACCGATGTCAGTTTAATTATTGAAACCTCAGAAGACTCCCAAGCTCATATCAATATTGAAAAACGAGCCAATGGTAGAAATTATAACCTTGCAAAACAAACTGCTAAAAATATTGAATACCAGTACACCACAAAAAACAACGAAATCCTTTTGAATGATTATCTACTTACAGATGTAGGAGATAAACTTAGAAATCAAAAAGTTAATGTTATTCTATTTTTACCTAAAAATACAATTTTTAAATTAGACACCTATGCTAGTTATTTTGTAAATCAATTCTACCCATTAAACAGGAATATTGTGACTCATACCAATGTAATTCATAGTTATAAGGTTGTGGATAATCGCACTATTAAATGCCTAACCTGTGATGTTAAAAGCAAAT
This sequence comes from uncultured Flavobacteriaceae bacterium, assembly GCA_938011315.1. Lineage (GTDB taxonomy): Bacteria > Bacteroidota > Bacteroidia > Flavobacteriales > Flavobacteriaceae > AU392. Next base: position 25,109 of record CALLUG010000018.1, on the reverse strand, counting down.
CATAAAAAAATCATTAATCATCAATAAAAAAAACGAATACTCATGATTGCGTTAGCCAAACTCATTGTCCAAGCTTTATTACAAATCATTGTGAGCTTACTATTTACATAACAATTAATACAATATCAAAAAAAACATGAAACGTCTTTCTCTAATAACTATAATTTTTCTTTGTGTTTTCAACATAATTCAGTCTTGTTCATCTTGGAAAAGTCTAAACAATTCTGATAAACTTCCTAGCAACTCAGGAGTCCTTGAAGAATCATACAAAAAACAAAAGATTTGATTAATGATATAAAAACACACTAACTTTTAGATTAAATGCCTAAACTCATATTAATTATAAGTCATCGTTTCAAATAATTATTTTTATTCGCTCTTTTAAATCCGTAAATATCTCTTTGTCCGCTAGTATAAATAACAGCATTTCAAGCTCGTAAGGTTTTGAATTTTTACCACAAACGAACTCTACGTTTGTTTTTATGAAATCACAAAATTTAAAATAAGCATCCTGTTCAGATACATACAATTCAATATTATTAGTGTATTCTGAAATATGAAAAATATTCACAATCGTATTCATATCAAAGCTTGTGATTATTTTATTTCGTCCATTTGGCATTGGATAATACTCTTCCTTAAAGCCATTTTGATTTTCGCAAGTCAAAATTAGCCAATTCAATGCATAGATTACCCTCGAATCATAAATCACAAAATTTTCGGGGTCAATGAATGAAGATATTTTTGAGAGTGATGAAATTGTGCTAAAATTTTCCTTAGACAATTTCTTTTTCTCCAATTGTTTTTTAAATTTCCTTACTTTTTCAATATTACGTTCATTTTGTTTGAATCCTCTTATTCCTCCCCAATTATTAATTACCCAAAAATCAATAAAGTTTTGTTCCGTATTTGATTTATATTTTTCATTTAAAATCCATTTTAACCTTACGTTTTGGTCAAAAGGATTTTTGTCAGACGAAAATTGTTCAATTTCTTTAGAATTAAAAATTCTATCGGTAATATCAAAGCTGAAATCAAACCTTTGTTTTAAGTTAATTTGATTATTAATTTCACTCAACTTGGTTATTACATTTTTCATTTTTTAATTATAATCAACAATGACATATAGAGCTACACACTCTACGTTGATAACACATTATAAGATATTAATTTCGTGGCTTTTTAATAAAATAAAAAAACTGAACACCCCTATTTAACTAGAGTAAAAAACGTAGCGTTAGCCTATAAAATTGGTAAAACACACAGTAATGGGGGTGTGCCATTATCATACAATAAGCATCTTAATATTGTGCGGTAGAAACCTCAAACGTAGAGTCCTTAGCTGCCAAATAGCGTTCTGCATCTAATGCTGCCATGCATCCTGTTCCAGCTGCTGTAATAGCTTGCCTATACACATGGTCGGCAGCATCGCCGGAAACAAATACACCCTCTACATTTGTTTTTGCTGTACCTGGAGTATTAATAATATATCCTGTTTCGTCTAAAGTTAAGTATTCTTTAAAAATATCTGTATTAGGTTTATGCCCAATGGCTACAAAAAATCCTGTTGCAGCAATCTCATGCGTTTCGTTGGTTTTATTGTTGAGCACGCGAACCCCAGTAACAACTTGTCCATCGCCCAAAACCTCCTCAGTTTGTGTGTTAAATAAAATATCTATATTAGGCGTATTTTGTACACGAGCAGCCATAATTTTAGAAGCCCTAAACTCATCACGACGCACAAGCATAGTTACTTTAGTACATAGTTTTGATAAATAATGTGCTTCTTCTGCGGCAGAGTCTCCAGCGCCAACAATAACGACTTCTTGATTTTTATAAAAGAATCCATCGCAAACAGCACAAGCAGATACTCCACCTCCTAGTTTTAGGTATTTTTGTTCAGATTCCAACCCTAAATACTTGGCAGATGCTCCTGTCGATATTATTACTGTGTCACAATGAATTTCCTTAGTGTCATTAATCCAAACTTTATGTACATTGCTAGAAAAATCTACTTTTGTAACCCAACCATCTCTTACATCGGTACCAAAACGTTGTGCCTGTTCTTGGAGTTCAATCATCATTTCTGGCCCAGTAATTCCGTTTTTATAGCCGGGGAAATTTTCAACTTCGTTAGTTGTTGTTAATTGTCCTCCCGGTTGTGTTCCTTGATATAATACAGGAGCCATATTTGCTCTAGCGGCGTATATTGCTGCTGTATAACCTGCAGGTCCCGAACCTATAATTAAGCACTTTAGTTTTTCTATTGTATCTGACATAATATTATTTTCTTTTTTTCACTTAAACAAAAGTAGTTTTTTTGTTTAAATCCGTGAGTTAATTTGTCAATTTATTTTAAAAATCACGAAACTATTTTACGCAAAGTCATTTCAAAAAATTTATATTCATCCGCCTTGAGTGTAGATAATATATACAGCAAACTAATTACGTTTGTTTTAGGACAAGGCGAATATAAGCCCTACCTTTGCGGCTTTTAAAAAAACCCCTCAGGGTGAGGGATGTGTTACTCAGAAGTTTAGGTTAAAAAATGTCACGCTTCTATATGTAATACGCATTATAAACCGAAATACATTAACAATGAGTACATTTCAAGAGTTAGGCCTTAATGAAGAGTTATTACAGGCAATTACAGATATGGGGTTTAAAACCCCTAGTGAGGTACAGGAAAAAGCCATCCCTATTTTATTAAAAACGGAAACAGATTTAGTTGCACTGGCACAAACAGGAACAGGAAAAACAGCTGCTTTTGGCTTTCCTATGCTAGAAAAAATTGCTATTGACAGCAGAACAACACAAGGTTTAATTTTATCGCCAACTAGGGAACTATGCTTACAAATTACCAACGAAATGAAACAATACGGAAAGTATTGTAAAGGGCTAAATGTAGTTGCTATTTACGGTGGTTCCAGCATTACAGAACAAGCTAGAGAGGTTAAGCGTGGTGCACAAATTATTGTAGCAACACCAGGCCGTATGAAAGATATGATTAGTAGACGCCTAGTCGATATTTCTAAAATTCAATATGCTGTACTAGATGAAGCCGATGAGATGCTAAACATGGGGTTTAAGGAGGACATTACCGATATTTTATCACATACTCCAGATCATAAAAATACTTGGTTGTTTTCTGCAACTATGCCAAAAGAAGTTGCAAACATTGCTAAAAATTTTATGATTAACCCTCAGGAAATTACTGTAGGAAATAAAAATGAGAGTACAAGCCAAGTTACTCACGAGTACTATTTAGTAAACTCTAGAGATCGTTACCAAGCTCTAAAACGCTTAGCCGATTTAAATCCCAACATTTTCTCTGTAATTTTTTGTCGTACCAAAAGAGATACCCAAAAAGTTGCCGAAAAACTTATTGAAGATGGTTACAGTGCAGGAGCTTTGCATGGCGATTTAAGTCAAAATCAACGCGATTTGGTTATGCGCTCGTTCAGAAACAAACAAATACAAATGCTTGTCGCTACAGATGTTGCTGCTCGTGGTATTGATGTCGACGATATTACCCATGTCATTAATTACCAACTCCCTGATGAAGCCGAAACCTACACACACCGCTCTGGCAGAACTGGACGTGCTGGAAAGACAGGAATCTCTATGGTTATTGTATCTAAAAGCGAAGTGCGAAAAATAAAAAGTATTGAACGCATTATAAAAAAACAGTTTGAAAAGAAAGACATTCCTAGCGGAATTGATATTTGCGAAGTTCAATTAATGTCGCTCGCTAATAAAATTGATAATACAGAAATCAATCACGAAATCGACCCGTATCTAGAACACATTAACACATTGTTTGAAACAACAAGTAAAGAAGCCTTGATTAAAAAATTTTTCTCGGTAGAGTTTACTCGTTTTTATAATTATTATAATAAAACAAAAGACCTTAACATCGAAGTTAGTAGTGAGCGTGATTTTGATACTAACGAAAACACATCACGATACTTTATCAATGTTGGAAAAAAAGACGGCTACGATTGGATGAGCTTAAAAGACTTTTTGAAAGACGTTTTAGAGTTAGGCAGAGATGATGTTTTTAAGGTAGATGTAAAAGATAGTTTTTCTTTTTTCAATACGAACAAAGATCAACAAGAGAAAGTATTATCGTTTTTTAACGACTTTAAACACAATGGTCGTTTTGTAAACGTAGAAGTATCAGAAGATAAAGGGCGTAAAGGTAATCGTAAATACAGAGGCAAACGCGATGGAAATTTTGGCGCTTCAAGGCGACGAGAAACCAGCGGAAGACGTAGTAATAGCCAATCGCAGTCTAGACGGTCTAGTAATGGCAGTACAGGAAGCTCGAGACCTAGACGCTCTAGAAGGTAAAACGACATTTGTTAATTTTTAGTGAAAAACGATAGTAATATATACATTATATGCTTATTTTAGTACTTTGAGAAACAATCATTTTTAATGAAAAAAATTTTAACATTAGCAGTCTTTATCAGTATCATTACATTTGGTAATGCACAAAGCAATTCTTTTGTTAAAGCTACCATTGTCAAATCGGATGGTGTGACCCCTCTTGAAGATGTTAATATTGTAAACTTAAATCAAGTTAAAGGAACAACCACAAACGAAGAAGGCGCCTTTGAAATTGTTGCTAACCTCAACGACACTTTACATCTTTCTTATTTAGGATATAAATCTATTAAAGTACGTGTTACTAACGATTGGATTAAGTATAAATCCTCTACAGCAACTAAAATCATATTAACAGAACTTGCTTTTGCTTTGGAAGAAGTTGTTATTAATCAAATTAAACTAACAGGATTTTTAGAACTAGATATACAACAAGTTCCTCTTAACAATAATGTTCGTTACAGTATTTCTGGTTTACCTCAAACAGGCTATGAAGGTAGTAGAAGTTCTAAAAACGCAGTTTCTAGAGCCTTGGGAGCTTTATTTAATCCTGTAGATTTTTTATATAATTTCTTTGGAAAAAAACCAAAAGAGCTACGCCGCTTACGCGAAATTAAAAAAGATGATCAAATACGCAATTTATTATCCTCACGTTTTGATCGTGAAACACTAACAGCCCTATTAAAAATAGATAAAGTAGATTTAGAGCTTTTGGCAACCGAGTGTAACTATTCTGCAGGTTTTATAAATTCTGCAAACGACTTACAAATGCTAGATGCCATAACAGAATGCTATGAAGAGTATAAGGTTTTAAATAGAAGTACCTCAAAAAGCAGTAAACGCTTATAAAATACTATAATGTAACTTTGTTAACTTAATTTACGTTTTTTCCGAAGACGCCTCTTTTTGTGATGCTGCTTCTGGTTGCTTAAACAGGTCTAAATAAGCTTTACTCACATAATCAATAATAGTACTTGCAATTAGGCTTTGGTAACCAAAATTATTCAAAGCTATATCTGCAGATTTTCCGTGCAAATACACTCCAAAAAGACTTGCAGTTAAGGGGTCGTAATTTTGAGCAACTAGCCCTGTAATAATTCCTGTTAGTACATCTCCAGATCCAGCTGTTGCAAGACCTGGATTACCTGTAGCGTTTATGTATAAGTAATCTTCGTAAACGGTAATAGTGTGTGCGCCTTTTGCAACAATAATGAGTTGATGTTTTTTAGAAAATAGTTTTACTTTATTTAGTTTATCAAAATCGTCTGTCCACGCTCCTATTAAGCCTTCAAGCTCTTTTGTGTGGGGTGTTAATATTGTTTTTGGAGGTAGTAATTTTAGTAATGCTTTGTGTTTCGCCAATATATTAATTCCGTCTGCATCTATAACTAAAGCTGTTTTACTCGTACTCAGAAACGTCTTAAAGGCATCTACAGTTTTTTTATTTAAGCCAACTCCTCCTCCAAAACTAATTACTGTTGGTTTAATATTATAATTAATATTACTTATAAGTTCCTCATCCTGATCTGTAATAACCATTGCTTCTGGTAAAGCTGTTTGTAACGCAGTGTAGCCACATTTTGGTATATAGGTTGTTACTAAACCTGCGCCAGAAACCAAGGCTGCTTTACTAGTCAATAAGGCTGTACCAATTTTGCCATAGCTCCCCCCTATTATTAAGGCATGACCATAAGCCTCTTTACTAGCATATTTTTCTCTAGGTTTGTATATCCGTAGCATTTCTATTTTACCTAAAACTTCTATTTCGCTAGTTATGGTCTGCTCAATATTTGGTGTAATTCCTAGGTCTATAGCTTCCCACTGCGTGGTAAACTTAGCTGTTTGTGGTAAAAAAAAGATTAGTTTTGGGGCGGCAAAACTCAAGGTATAACCTGCGTTAACTACTGCTTTTTCGTTTTCTACTGGTTTGTCTAAAAATAATCCAGAAGGTATGTCTACAGAAACCGTATATGCATTAGAGTCTCTAAAATGTTGAAATAACGCAATAATCCAATCGTCAATAGAGCGATTTAAACCTACACCAAATACTGCATCTATAATAATATCGTCTGCGTTTATTTCAGGAAAGTCTTCTTTGCAGGTTAATAATAAAGGCCATTTTTTGGTAACCGTTTTAATTTTGTCGTAATGAATTAAAAAATCTTTAGAACGTTTGTCACTACAATTAGTAATATAAGTTTGTATGTTGTAGCCATGGGTAATTAAATGTCGTGCCAAAACTAAACCACTAGCTCCGTTATTTCCAATACCACAAAATACATGAATAGGCACTTGTGCACCCTGCATACGTGTATGTAACCAATTAAAAATTTGTGTTCCACCACGCTCTATAAGTTCTGTAGGTGTAATGCCATGATGCTTAGACATTAGCTCTATGCCTTGATAAATTTGTTCTTTAGAATATATTTTCATAGAGAAATTAGTCTAGTTTAGGTAAGTTTAGTTGGTTTAAAACACTGGTTTGTTTCATTAAAGCTTCAATATCTTCAGATTTGCGAGGAGCTTCTGCCGACAGGTTTACAGGACCATTACTGGTTATTAAAATATCATCTTCAATACGTACTGCTATTCCCCACCATTTTTTATCGCAAGGACTTCCTTTAGGAATGTAAATTCCTGGCTCTACTGTAATTACCATATTGGCTTCATAATTTTCATATAGTCCTGGGTCGTGCACATCTAACCCTAAGTAATGTGAAGTGCCGTGAGGAAAATATTGTGAGACTTCATCTTTATTTTTTATAATTCCTAATTGTAGCAATCCTTCTGCCAAAACTTTTGTAGCAGCATTACCCGGAGCAAAAAAGGGCTGCCCTACTTGAGCAGCTTTGATGCCTTCTTCTTGAGCTTCATATACCAAGTCATAAATTATTTTTTGTGCTTCAGAAAATGTGCCATTTGCAGGTATCGTTCTCGTAACATCTGCAGAGTAACCATGATATTCTGCACCTAGGTCCATGAGTACTAAGTCGTTTTCTAATTTTAGTTTACTATTTTCTATATAATGCAATACACAACCATTTTGTCCTGCGCCAACAATAGATGGGTAACCTTCATGCTCGCTACCATATGTTTTGTAAATAAACTCGTGTATACCTTGCACTTCGGCTTCGGACATGTTTTTGTGCATTGCTTTCATAACTTCTCGCTGACCAATAGCAGAAATACGAATTGCTTTACTAAGCAGTTTTAACTCTGCTTCTGTTTTTACTTGTCTTAGACTCGCCATGATTGTTTGTAGGCTACGTAAATCTATGTTACTTTTAGGGGCTTGAGCTTCAATTTTAATAGCTTGTTGCTTTAATTCTAATCGGAGTTTTGGGTCTGTAGTACCAGCATACTGCTTAAGGATGTCATCATTTTTTAGTTCTGGCTCAATTTCAAAAGCACGATTAATCATTTGCGCAACATTAGCACTATTTTTTACCTCTGTTGTTTTTATGAGTTTATACACTTGCGTTTTTATTGAGCTATTCAAATTGGCTTGGCTAAACTTAACTTGTGTCTTAAAAGTACTTATTAAACTAAAAAGATCGGCATCATTTTGTTTATCATCTCTATAATCGTTTTTAAAATTATTAAACAGTACGTGATCAAACGTTTGGTAATCAACTTTTGAATTTTTAAAATCACTACCGTTAAACACCATTTCAAAGCCTAGTCGCTCTTTTGCACCATCTACGCCTAAGCGTCTCCCCGTCCATTGCTCTTCAGAAGCATTGCGTTCTTGCACGTAGAGTACTTCATTATAAGAAACTCCGGTGGTAGTGGTTTGGTTGCTTGAGAAAATAACTAATACTGCATGGGGTTCTTTATACCCTGTTAAATAATAAAAATTAGGATCTTGGTGGTATATGTAATCTACATCGTTAGCACGGTTACGTACTGGATTTGCAAAAAACACAGCAACGCTATTTGCTGGCATTTTACTCCTAAGTGCATCGCGGCGTTCTTTATGAAAAGCTTTACTTAGATAATCCGTTGGTGTTCCGTATTGAGTAATTGCCGTTATATGAGTGGGTATTACAAAAAGGAAGATAAATAAATATTTCATTATATTACTATTTTAAAAGGTTTGAATTTACAAAATTTCATAATACGAAAATTAATTTTTAACAGAAGTTTTATAAAACGTTTCAGGTAAAATTTATGTAATTTTGCTTGTATAGAAATACAAAACATATTAAAAATTAAGTTTATGAAAAACACAGCATTAACTACTACCCACGAAGCACTAGGTGCAAAAATGGTTCCGTTTGCTGGGTATAATATGCCTGTACAATATGAAGGTGTTACGATAGAGCATGACACTGTAAGGAACGCTGTTGGTGTTTTTGATGTCTCTCATATGGGAGAGTTTTTAATAGAAGGAAATCAAGCTTTAGCGCTCATACAAAGTATAAGTAGTAATGACGCTAGTAAACTAACGGTTGGAAAAGCACAGTATTGCTATTTACCAAACGATACTGGCGGTATTGTTGATGACTTGATTGTGTATCGTATTAAGGACACTACTTATATGTTAGTTGTTAATGCGAGTAATATAGAAAAAGATTGGAATTGGATTGTATCCAAAAACACAATGGGTGCCACGCTCAAAAACCTATCTGAAAGCTATTCTTTACTAGCCATTCAAGGACCAAAAGCTGTACAGGCAATGCAACTTTTAACAAGTTATGATTTATCTAGTATTGCATTTTATAATTTTGCTGTTAGCAATTTTGCAGGGGTAGAGCACGTTATCATTTCAGCTACAGGTTATACTGGTAGTGGTGGTTTTGAAATTTACTGTAAAAATAGCGAAGTAAAGCAAATTTGGGATAAGGTTCTAGAGGCTGGTGCTAATTTTGGTATTAAGCCTATAGGTCTAGCTGCAAGAGACACCCTGCGTTTAGAAATGGGCTACTGCTTATATGGTAATGATATCGATGAAACAACATCACCTTTTGAAGCTGGTTTAGGGTGGGTTACAAAGTTCACAAAACCATTTACTAATAGTAAGGCGCTCGAGATAGAAAAAATGCGGGGTGTAGAAAAAAAACTTGTTGGTTTTGAACTGGATACTCGTGGTATTCCGCGTAAAGGCTACCGTATTTTAGATGTCAATGGTAATGATATTGGTGAAGTAACTTCGGGAACTATGTCACCGTCTTTAGGTAAAGGTATCGGCTTAGGTTATGTTTCAAAAACATTCACTAATGTAGGCAGTAATATTGCGATACAAATTCGTAAAAATACTGTTCCTGCAACAGTTATAAAATTGCCTTTTTATAAAGTTTAAATGGACTACCAACAGGTTATAAACAATATTTACACCAACCTTAAAAATTTTGAAAATAAAGGTACTGTTGCATCGTACATTCCAGAGTTGGCAGGAGTAGATATTAATGCATTTGGCATCCATTTAAAACTAATTAATGGCTTAGATTTTAGCGTTGGTAATGCTCAACAACAATTTTCTATACAAAGTATCTCCAAGGTACTATCGTTATCTAAAGCATTTTCGTTAGTGCAAAATAAACTATGGTCGCGTGTTGGTGTAGAGCCTTCTGGAAATCCTTTTAATTATCTTACTTTATTAGAACAAGAAAATGGCATTCCTAGAAATCCATTAATTAATGCTGGGGCAATTGTTATTGCTGATGTGCTGGTTTCTGAATTAAAAAACCCTAAAGAAGATTTTTTAAAGTATGTTAGAGCATTAACTAACGATGACCGTATTACATACAATTATAAAGTAGCACAATCTGAAAAGCGTACTGGGTTCAAAAATTTTGCTATTGCCAATTTATTAAAATCCTTTGGGAATTTAGATAATGATATCGATACTGTCTTAGATTTTTACTTTCATCAATGTGCTTTAGAAATGAGTTGTGTACAGCTGTCAAGAGCATTTTATATTTTTGCCAATCATGGTAAGTGCCTAAAAAACAAACAATATATTTCTGCAAGTCAAGTAAAACGACTAAACGCAATAATGCTTACGTGTGGCTTTTATGACGAAGCTGGAGATTTTGCGTTTGATGTAGGATTGCCCGGCAAAAGTGGTGTTGGTGGAGGGATTGCAGCTTTATTTCCTGGTAACTTTGTTATTACAACTTGGGCTCCTGGATTAAACCAAAAGGGAAATTCGTTGTTAGGAATGAAAGCTTTAGAATTGTTTACAACAAAAACAGGACGTTCTATTTTTTAACTAATCAAACAAGGTAAATGCTTAAACCAAAAAATAAACATATTGTGTTAGTTTTAGGTGCAAGTGGTTTTATTGGACATGCTATATATACAGAGCTTTGTGCTTACTTCCAAACGTATGGCACTTATTGTAACAACAATCCTATATTAAAAAAAAATCAGCATTTTTTTAAATATAATATTGAAAATGATGATATTTTTGAGCTATTACAAACTCTAAGCCCTACAATTGTTATTTCTGCTTTACGTGGAAATTTTGCAGCACAAATTATAGCTCACAAACATCTTTGTGAATACAGTGAGCAATACAAAACAAAACTTATATTTTTGTCGTCTGCAAATGTCTTTGATGCTTACAGTAAGTACCCAAGTTACGAAAACGATACTACGCTTAGTAATAGTATTTATGGTCACTTCAAAATTAAAATTGAAAACATCCTACTAAACTTACCAAAAAAACAAACCGCAATATTGCGTTTACCCATGGTATTTGGAAATCAATCGCCAAGAATTGAAATTCTAAAAACACAACTTGAAGAAAAAAAGCCTATAGAGGTTTTCCCTAATCTTATTATAAATGTTACGTCTTGCTACAAACTTACTCAACAAATACATTATATCATTAACAGAAACAAACACGGTGTTTTTCATTTAGGCAGTAAAGACTTAGTACATCATGCCGATTTTATAAAAGACGTTATTAAAGTTGTTGGGATATATAATCCTATTTTTAAATTTGTTTATACGACTAACAATGATCGCTACTTAGCGGTATTACCAAAATACAATATGCTTCCAAAACATCTGCAAACGCACAGCGACCAAGTTATAAACGAATTAGCATTATAGCAATTAACTTTTAAGAATGCTAATTATACAAGTAATAACAACTTAGTAGAATCGAAATTTAGTAGATTACTCTTGTTTACAAGAAGGAAACCATTGGTGCTACTATTTTATATCCTAAAAAAAATACTATTACAACACTTAAAGCATTGTTGATGTTAATTAACTTCTATTTTCATTATGCTTCAAACAAAATTTTATTAAAACTATGATTTAAAATTTTTCTTAATCCTATCCAAATCACGTTTATTATCCCTATCCTTTAAGGTATTACGTTTATCATATAGTTTTTTACCTTTAGCTAGAGCGATATTAAGTTTAGCAAAGCCATTATCGGTTATAAATAGTTTTAAGGGAATGATGGTAAGTCCTGTGTTGTTAACCTCTTTTCTTAATCTTCGAAGTTCCTTTTTATTAAGTAATAATTTGCGCGTAGCTTTAGGTAAATGATTGTAGTGTGTACCATAAATGTATTCTTCAATAGACATATTGACAACAAAAAGTTCATCTTGCTCATTAAACTCACAAAAGCTTTCTGTTATAGACGCTTTGCTTTGTCTTATCGATTTAATTTCTGTACCACTCAATACAATGCCAGCAGTATAAGTATCAATTAATTCGTACTCAAAACGTGCTTTTTTGTTTTGTATATTCACATTCCTTTGCATAGCACTCAAAATTACATAATTTTATTAACTATTTTTAACTTAATAAATCATTATTTTAAGTGTCAAAGTTGTAAAATTGTACTATGAGAAAAATTGTTTTAACAGCCGTCCTTTCATTTTTTATTTTTAGTTGTAATACAAAACAAACAACCAACGCAAATACTATTGTCGCTAATGCAATTACTACTGCTGGAGGTAATAAATTTAATCATTTTACGATTGATTTTGATTTCAGAAAAATTAATTACAGTGCGACTAGAGATAATGGTAAATTTGAGCTAAGACGCACCTTAAAAGATTCCAATAACACTCTTATCGATATCGTTTCTAATACAGGGCATAAACGTTTACTAAACAATAACGTTATTGTTGTACCAGACAGCATGGCATCTCGTTTTTCTGCTTCTGTAAATTCCGTTCATTATTTTTCTGTACTACCTTACGGATTAAATGACCCTGCGGTAAATAAGAGCTACTTGGGAACAGCTACGATAAAAGGGAAAAACTACTACAAAGTACAGGTAACATTTAATAAAGACGGGGGAGGCGAAGACTTCGAAGATGTTTTTGTATATTGGTTTAATACAGAAACCTACAAAACAGATTATATTGCGTACTCTTATAATGAAGACCATGGCTTGGGTTTACGCTTTAGAGAGGCATATAACGAACGTATTATTAAGGGTATTCGTATTGTAGATTACAACAACTATAAACCAAATAACGAAAGTTTGCCTGTAAAGGATTTGGATAAAGCTTTTGAACAAAAGCAAATGAAGTTGCTATCTAAAATAGAATTAGAAAACGTTACTATTGAGTTGTAAATAGTCAACAATTTGGCATCCTTATCTTTTATTTTTTACTAAAAGGAATTAAATAAGAAATATTATATCCTAACCCAAAGCCAAAAGCACCATTATCGAAAGTACGATTATAGCCAGGGATGTATAAGTTATCAAAATTTTCTGAATCGGTTTCACTTGCTAATAGCTTAAATTGAATATTAAGTCCTAAATATAGATTAGGTAATACCTCTGCTTTAGCACCAAAAATGACTTCTCCCCAAATGGCATTTAAGCCACTTAGCGTTGTGGGTGTTGTATTTGTTTCGGGTTCAAAAGTTTGATCAGTATTAAAAACAGTAAAACTATTTATAACTTGATCAAAATTACTATAACCAATCCTAAATCCTGCATAAATAAGATTATCTAAGCCAGGCCAATTGTCGTAAATATTAATATCTACCCCTGCTTTTATATAACTTCCGCTAGCAGTAGAACTTAAAAAATCAGTTTCAGTAGTACGTTCGTCTATTCCTATTTCTGCAGAAATATACAAGTTTTTCTTAATTCTATAATCTGCATTAATTTCAAAACCCGTATCAAAATCACTATCAACAAATGGTTTAACGACTCTAATAAGGTCGATGCCCACACGCAAACCATAGGTTTTAGGGTTAAGATTTATTGTATCGTTTACAATACTATCTTTAGCCGTAGCTAAAGGAGTTTTGTTTTGTGCTAGTGCAGATGCACTTACAAAAAATGCGAGTAGAAGCCTAATGACGTAATTGTGCATGTGCTGAAGTTTGATCGGTTACATTTTCTCTGCCAGGTATGATTGCTGAATCCAATATCCAGTTATCGGTATCTGTTGCTACATTTATGTTTATAGCGTTGTAATTGGCACTAAATCCACAAGCTCTAGAAACAAATACATTTTGTACGGTATAGCTTATAGTTAGGGTATCTGTATTGCTTAGTGCATCATCGGTGGAGTTTAGGGTAAACAAAAACCGTGTGGCATCTGCATCACTTCGCAAAGGGAGTGCTAGCGAGTCTCTAGTTAAAGCAGCAAGGTTGTTACTAATTGGGATGGGCATATTAGCATCATCAAGAGCGGTTACTGTTAGGTTATCTGCTTCTAATAGTTCTGTAGGCATATTATTATTAAAAAAACGCAGTACAATTTGTGGTGTAGTAGGAGTTGTTTCTGCACAAATATCGTCTCGCTCACAACTTGTAAGGCTACCACACACAATAAGGCTTAGTAGTAAAAGTATCTTTTTCAATCTTTTAAATTTTATCGTTTTTCCAAAAGTACGACATTCTCCACATGATGTGTTTGTGGAAACATATCTACAGCTTGGGTTTTACTTATTTTATACATAGCATCCATTAAAGCTAAATCTCTTGCTTGCGTAGCACTGTTGCAGCTAACGTACACAATTTTATTGGCACCAATATGTAATAACTGTTGTACAACTGCTTTATGCATACCGTCGCGTGGGGGGTCTGTAATAATTACATCTGGTTGCCCATGTTTCGTTATAAACGCAGTATTAAATACATTTTTCATATCACCAACATAAAAGTCAACGTTAGTAATGTGGTTTAATTGTGCATTTTCTTTTGCGGCAGTAATGGCTTCCGGAACGGACTCGATACCTATTACTTTTTTTGTTTTTTTTGAAATAAACTGTGCTATAGTTCCTGTACCTGTGTATAAATCGTACACGAGCTCATTGCCTGTTAGTGCTGCAAAGTTTCGAGTAATTTTGTATAACTCGTAAGCCTGATTAGAGTTTGTTTGATAAAATGATTTTGCATTTATCTTAAAACGAAGCTCTTCCATAACTTCAAAAATATGATCGCGACCATAATAGCAAATAACATCTTGATCGTAAATGGTATCATTTCCCTTTGTATTAATAACATATTGTAAAGAGGTAATTTCTGGAAATGTATGCTTTAAGTGGTCTAGTAATAATTCTCGTTTTTTAAGGTCATCTTTAAAAAATTGAACCACAACCATTACTTCCCCTATGCTAGAAGTACGTAGCATTAATGTACGTAATATGCCTGTTTGGTTTCGGGTATTAAAAAATGTGATGTTATGTTTTACTGCAAACGTTTTTACACTATTTCGTATAGCGTTAGATGGGTCTTGTTGTAACCAACATGTTTTAATATCCAATATTTTGTCCCACATCCCCGGGATATGAAATCCCAAGGCGTTTCTATCGCCCAAATCTTGATTGGTGGCAATTTCCTCATAGCTTAGCCAACGGCTATCACTAAAAGAAAATTCCATTTTGTTTCTATAAAAATAGTGTTTTTCGGAGCCTAAAATTGGTGTAATTTTTGGTAGTTGTAATTGTCCCAGTCGTTTCAAATTGTTTATAACCTCTTGCTCTTTGTAATGTAGCTGATGTTTGTAAGCCATGTGTTGCCATTTGCAACCACCGCAAGTTCCAAAATGTTCACAAACTGCTTCGGTACGTTTGTCGCTTAGTTTATGAAATGTCGTTGCTTTTCCTTCAAAATAGGCTTTTCTTTTTTTATAGGTTTCTATATCTACCACATCGCCAGGAACTGCATTAGATAAAAATATAACACGTCCATCGGGAGCTTTAGCTATAGCTTTCCCTTTCGCACCAGCATCTATAACTTCAATATTTGTAAAAACTTGTTTTTTATTTCTTTGTCTTGACATAAGTGCAAAAATATCAAAAAAAAAGCTGCTCGTAATTACGAACAGCTTTATAAATAATGTGTTTTTTAGATTTTAATTTTTGTTGAATTTATCGAGGATTTTTGACATTTGTTTGCCAGCTGCTTCTCTACCGCCAAGACCAAAAGAGAGTACAACGGTTAAGGCAACAGTACCAAGAGTTATACCAAAAGCTAGGTTTACAATCTCGTCTGCAATACCCATAGATCTTAATCCGATAGCTAAAAACAAAGCAATAATCGCTATTTTTACTATAGACGCCACAAAGGCATTACTAGAACCACTCATTTTTTTAGTTAGCAAATTAGCAACCCATAATCCAATAGCAATTATAGCAACTCCAAAAACAATTTTTCCGGCATAAGTTAGTATAGTATCAAGAATATCTGTTAATTGCTGGAATTCTAATTTTTCAAAAGCAGTAACCACACCAAACAGCACGATAAAACCATAAGTAATGTTTGCGATAGTGTTTGCAATAGTTGTGTTTTGAGAAGCTGCTCCGATATTCATGTTAGCAAAAAGCTTGTCTAGGTTTAAGCTACCCATAAGATCTTTAACCAAAGTAGATATAAAGCGTCCACCAAATACAAATAAGACTAAAATGATAGCTGCTAATAATACTTTAGGGATTGCTTCAAAAAATGAACTAAGCATCTCTGTTGCTGGGCCAGAGATAGCATCCATATTAAGTATATTTAGCGCTGTTATAAGTAAAGGAATAAATATAAAGATAAAGACTACTTTTTTTAAAATCCCTACTAGATCCATATTTTCCGGTAGTTTAAATTTAGGAACAAACTTTTGGATAGACTCTCCGGACAGACCTACTAATTCCGATATTACATTAGCAAGCATATACCCGATATACCCTACTAATCCTGCGCCAATTATGTTTGGAATGAAACCCAAGAAACCATTGAGCATTTCTTTTAGGGGTTCTAAAACATTTGTCATGCCCAGTTTTTCTAACGCAAGCATAAAAATGATAATCATTATAAGAAAATAAACAAGCTTTCCGATAAGAGCAGAAATAACAACCTTATTTCCTTTAAAAGAATCGTCTATTCCAGATTTTGAAATTAAGCGAGTAATTATTTTTTTTAAAAATTTGGCAATAAAAATTCCTATTATTAAGATTAATATTGCGCCAATAGTGTTTGTAATAGAGCCGCCTAAAGAGTTAGATAGGCTGCCAAAAATGTTGTTTAAAAAGTCCATTAATTTAATTTAAGATTTATACAAACAAACATAATATTAGTGAAGATTAATATTATGAAATATAAAGCAATTACAAACTGGTTCGATAAAACACGCTAAACAGTCGTTAAAATACTTTCATGGATCGTATTGTATAATTTAATAAAAAAATGTCTTAAAAACAATGAAGATTATTAGTAATTTGCAGCTTATACGGATGATTTCTCTCCCATGCTAAATTTTCGAAATAATTGCGAAATTACAAAGCTGCAGTAGGAATGGTTATTTTATCAATTTAACTTTTTAATTAAAATGGCTGTTTTAGACCACAATAAGTCGCAAGAAGCGATAGATTTAGAAAACAAATATGGCGCACATAATTACCACCCCCTACCTGTTGTGTTAAGCAAAGGTGAGGGTGTGTATGTCTGGGATGTAGAAGGCAAAAAATACTACGATTTTTTGTCGGCATACTCTGCTGTAAATCAAGGACACTGTCATCCTAAAATTGTAACTGCAATGACCTCTCAAGCAAAGCAATTAACCTTAACATCTAGGGCGTTTTACAACGATATGCTTGGTAAGTACGAAAAGTATATTACATCGTATTTTAAGTTTGATAAAGTATTACCAATGAATACTGGCGCAGAAGCTGTAGAGACGGCTCTTAAGATAGGTCGTAAATGGGCTTACGAGGTTAAAGGCATCCCAGAAAATAAAGCAGAAATTATCGTTTGCGAAAATAATTTTCACGGTCGTACCACAACAATTATTTCGTTTTCTAACGACCCTGTTGCACGCAAGCATTTTGGTCCCTATACAGATGGGTTTATAAAAATAGAATACGATAATATACAAGCCCTAGAAACGGCCTTAAATAGTAGTAAAAATATAGCTGCATTTTTAGTAGAGCCTATACAAGGTGAGGCAGGTGTATATGTGCCGAGTAGCGGATACTTAGCAAAAGCCAAAGCACTCTGTGAGGCACACAACGTACTTTTTATAGCTGATGAAGTGCAAACAGGTATTGCTAGAACAGGCCGTCTGCTTGCTACTTGTGGAAACTGTAGCTGCGCTCATAAGGATTGTACAGAAGCACCAGAGGTAAAACCAGATGTTTTAATTTTGGGCAAAGCTCTAAGTGGAGGGGCCTATCCTGTATCGGCGGTTTTGGCTAATAATGATATTATGGACGTTATTAAACCAGGAAATCACGGAAGTACATTTGGCGGTAACCCAATTGCTGCAGCTGTTGCTATTGCAGCCCTAGAAGTGGTTAAGGATGAACGCTTGGCCGAAAATGCAGAACAATTAGGGCAGTGCTTTAGAGATGAAATTAATGCTTATATTAAAACAAGTACTATCGCCACCTTAGTAAGAGGCAAAGGCTTGCTAAACGCTATTGTAATTAACGACACAGAAGACAGTGATACCGCATGGAATATATGTATGGCACTCAGAGATAACGGCCTACTCGCAAAACCAACTCATGGCAATATTATTCGTTTTGCTCCGCCTTTAGTAATGACAAAAGCTGAATTGTTAGACTGTGTTAGTATTATTACTAAAACCTTAGGACAGTTTGAAAAGTAAAGTTATTTCATGAAAATCAAAAGTTTAGAGATTGGGAATGGTACGACCTAGATTCTAATACCAATTACTATTTAAAATAAGTTATCAATAACTTGGATAGTGTGTTTACATGATATAGAAAACCTAAATATAGCTTAGAGTGACGTTTAGGTTTTATAGTGACATATAGAATAGAAATGAATGATATGGCATATTTTGAGTCATAATTGATATAACTACTTATGAGAAATTCGAGAATGTTTACTGTAACTTAAAATTCAATAACAAATAGAGCTTGTGAGTTAAGCAAGATAAGGAGATCTAATTGTTTGAAGATGCTAAGATTTAATCTACAAGCAATAGGGACTTATTAGTAGCATAATTCCGTTTATAAACACAATTTATAATATAGTATTGTTTTTTTTTCGCTAAGATTCGTGCCAATAAAATTAGACAACCACAAGGTTAATAAGATTATTACTTTAAATAACTTTTTTTATAATACGTAATTTATGTGTATAACTGTTATTTTCAAGATTGTAAATACCTGTATGGTCTAAGCGATCAATACGCACCTTGCCGTGCGCATGGATAATATGGTTGTTTTCCATAATAATACCAACGTGAGTAATTAGCCCTTCTGCATTATCAAAAAAAGCAAGGTCACCTGGCTCACTTTCTTCTATGAAACTTAGTGCTTCGCCTTGTGTAGCCTGTTGAGAAGCATCTCTAAATAACTGATATCCATTTAGCATATACACCATTTGTGTAAACCCAGAACAGTCAATTCCAAAAGGTGTTTTCCCACCCCACAAATAGGCCGTATTTAAGTACAGATAAGCTGTGCTAATAAGTTGGGTTTTATCACTTTTTGTATGATTAGTTATTGTGTTTCCGTCGTAAGTGTGGTTTAAGACAGTTAGCGAGTTAAGTGTAGCACCTAGCGGAATTGTGTACAATTGTTTGGTTGTTTTGCACTGCGTAAACTCAACCAAATCACTATTATAAACCCCTTTAGCTTCGCTAATAGAGGTGTAATCTTTATTTGAAATTTCTTTATATTGTTTGTGGTCTATCCAACCCTCATAAGTATCAAACGCTAATCGAATTTTACGCCATTTTTTACGCTGTTCTAATATTTTAAAAACCTCGCCATACAATACTTGCGAAACTAGCTCTGAGGTATCGTTAGGTTCTAACCTTAAAGGTACAATACTTAAATTACAAACTCCGTATAGCATATTTTAGTTACGCTCTAATATCATTGCAGAAGCACCACCACCACCATTACAAATTGCTGCCGCACCATACTTAGCATTATTTTGTTCCAAAACGCTAGTTAGAGTAATTAAAATTCGAGCACCAGAGCAGCCTAATGGATGTCCAAGCGATACGGCACCTCCATTAACGTTTACATTGGTATCTTTTAAATTTAAAATCTTCATGTTTGCTAAGCCTACAACAGAGAAAGCTTCATTAAATTCAAAAAAATCTACATCATTAAGCGCTAAATTTGCTTTAGCAAGTGCTTTTGGTAGTGCTTTTGAAGGGGCTGTTGTAAACCATTTTGGTTCGTGAGCAGCATCGGCATAACTTTTTATTGTTGCTATTATTTTTAGACCGAGCTCATTTGCTTTATCCTTACTCATTAGCACAACCGCTGCAGCGCCATCATTAATTGTTGAGGCGTTTGCTGCAGTAACCGTACCCTCTTTTGTGAAAGCAGGGCGCAAGGCAGGAATTTTTTCAATTTTCACGTTAGTATATTCTTCATCTCTATCTACTACAATAGCCTCACCTCGTCTTTGTGGTACTGTAACAGGAACAACTTCATTACTAAATTTTCCTGCATCCCAAGCAGCTGAAGCACGTTTGTATGATTGTATTGCATAATTATCTTGATCTTCTCTAGAAAACTTATGCTCTGTAGCACATAAATCGGCGCAGGTTCCCATCGCATTTTGATCATAAGCATCTACCAATCCATCTTTTTGCATACCGTCAATAAATGTAGCAGGGCCAAATTTAGTCGCCGAACGGGCATGATAATAATGCGGTATTAAACTCATATTTTCCATACCTCCAGCAACAATAATGCTTGCGTCTCCAATAGCAATAGTTTGTGCGGCTTGCATAATAGCTTTCATTCCCGAGGCACAAACTTTATTTACTGTAGTACAAGGTACGCTGTCTGGGATACCAGCAAAAATAGCAGCCTGTCTAGCAGGTGCTTGTCCTGTACCAGCTTGAACTACATTACCCATTAGCACCTCTTCAATACTACTAGGATCTAAATTTATTTTCTCTAAAGCACCTTTTATTGCTGCAGCACCTAGTTTGGGTGCAGGTACTGTTGATAATGCACCCATAAAACGTCCTATTGGAGTTCTAGCGACAGATACAATAACGACCTCATTATTCATTTTAATTTATTTTAAAATTAATGTTGCTAAATTAATTAAATTTTATAAAAAAATCATTACCATTATATCTAATATGCGAAACTAAACTTCTTAGTATTTTTCATTATTTTTGAAATTCCTTTAAGCCTTTAAATGAAAGATTTTATAAATAAATTCTATAAAAACCATTCTTTATTATATAAGATATTTCTTTTCACGGCTACTACATTTCTTATTGTGTATTTGTTTCCTAAAAGCGGAAAGTTTAAATACAGTTTTGAAAAAGGAAAACCTTGGCAGTCTGAAAATTTGCTAGCTCCTTTTGATTTTGCAATAAAAAAAGAACTAAAAGTTATAGAGGCAGAAAAAGAAACAATCACAAAAAATGCTTCTGCTTATTTTAATTTAGACTCCATAGTGGTCGATAGTGTTGCTAACATCTACGAAATACAATTTAAAACCATTTTTTCAGATTCTTTACCAAGCAAATTGCGAGAAAATTTGAGAGAAAAAGGAATTGTAATTTTAAATGCTATTTATAGTAAGGGCGTTTTAGATAGAAATTACGATTATAAAGACAGTAAAAATAGTATTGTATTAGAGGGCGTAACACAAAAAGAAACTAAAACCTACGACGCATTTTTAAAACAAAATAATTTAGAATCATTTGTTAAATTACAGTCCAAAGCATTAGATGTTAGTGATTTTGAATTAAAATATGTGTCTTTATTTTTTGATATTATAAAGCCTAATATATCGCTAAACGAAGGGATAACCAACACATCCTTAAAGGAAGAACTCAGTAATATATCGTTAGTAAGAGGAAGTGTAGAACGAGGAACTTTAATCATTTCCAAAGGAGAAGTTGTAGATAACAACCATCATATTGTGTTAACGTCTTTAGCCTCGGCTTATGAATCGCAGGTTTGGACAAAAGCAAATTATATATGGATATTAGTAGCGTATGCCTTGCTAGTTTCCTTAGCCTTATTGATGTTATTATTATTTTTAAGAAAGTATCGATTAGATGTTTTTGAAAATAATACTAAGGTAACTTTCATTTTTTTTAACATTGCCTTAATGGTAATGATAACGATATTTATTGTTAATTATAATTCTTCTTATACTTATAGTGTTCCACTTTGTATTTTACCCTTAATATTAAAAGCTTTTTTTGATGCACGTTTGGGTTTATTTGTTCATGTCATTACTGTATTGCTACTAGGATTTGTAGTTCCTAATAACTATGAGTATATGTTTCTACAAATTATTGCAGGTATTGTAACGATACTTACCGTGTCGGAATTATACAAGCGTGCCAATTTGTTTATATCGGTTGCCCAAATTACACTAATATATATTGTTGCCTATTTTGCTTTTTATGTAATTCACGAAGGGACAATAGAAGCCTTAGAGCTTAAAATATTTGTGATTTTTGTGCTAGGAGGTTTGGCAACCTTATTTGTGCAACCTTTAATCTACGCTTACGAAAAATTATTTGGGCTAATCTCGGATGTATCATTATTAGAACTTTCAG
Source organism: uncultured Flavobacteriaceae bacterium (assembly GCA_938011315.1). Taxonomy (GTDB): domain Bacteria; phylum Bacteroidota; class Bacteroidia; order Flavobacteriales; family Flavobacteriaceae; genus AU392. Next base: position 2,769 of record CALLUG010000018.1, on the reverse strand, counting down.
ACACCAACTCTACGCTTTTAAAGGAATTATCCAATACAGCTCCAGGCACATTTCATCATTCGTTAAATGTAGCTAATTTGGCAGAAGCCGCAGCAAACGAAATAGGTGCTAATGCGATGCTAACTAGAGTAGGTGCTTTGTACCATGATATTGGAAAAATGAAAAGTCCTACCTATTTTACAGAAAATCAATCGACGGGTATTAATCCGCATGACGAATTATCATCGAAAGAAAGCGCCTCAATTATAATAAATCATGTTATTGATGGTATAGAAATTGCTAAAAAAAACAACTTGCCCGAACGAGTTATCGATTTTATTAGAACCCACCACGGCACAAGTTTGGTTTATTACTTTTACAATAAACAAAAAGATTTAGAAACGTCTATTAATACAGAAGACTTTAGGTATCCTGGGCCAAAACCCTTTAGTAAAGAAACAGCAATATTAATGATGTGCGATAGTGTAGAAGCAGCTTCAAAAAGCTTAAAAATGCCTAGCTCTACTAAAATTAATGCTTTTGTAGACTCTATCATTAATAAACAAATTGAAACGGATCAATTTTTAAATTCAGATATTACGTTTAGAGACATACAGTCTATCAAAAAAGTATTAAAACATAAACTCACCAACATATACCACTTACGTATAGAGTACCCAGAATAAAGATTAATTGAATAAAATGAGGTGACATACCAGTAAAAAATTGGATGTTTATAAAATGAAAACAGATGCGCTACGTTATACGTTTAATTTAAGTACAATACTATTTTATGCTAGACAATATCAGGCATAGCCCTATAGACTTTAGAACTTATGGTTTGTATTGAAAGTTATATACGGGGAAAATGGTGTGAATTTTTAAAATGTGAATCGTCCAAATATAAGTATATCTTGATTATTCAAGAATGCAGTTTTTAAGTTATCATCATTGGAGTTGGATAAATACTCATAAGGTATATGGCTTATAAATTTATTATCATCTAACAATGTACTAAAAAAATTAAGATTTGGGATATTAATGTTTGTTATTATATCCTCATTTATATTTTTGTAATTAAATGTTTGTCCAGTTTTAAGGTTATATAAAGAACTTATGAACCCCCCATCTTTTTCGTATGTGAAATTTAAATACGTTCCATTCGCCTTAAAATTAAAATGTCTAAAGGCGTAATTTGATGTTCTCATTTTAGTTAAAAACTCGTATGGATTATCAAAAGATGATGTTTCATAAAAATCTACAGGTAAGCTATTCGACTCATAATCAATAAAATATTTTTCTTTAAGCTCATCAATATAACTGTATATAGTGTTTTTTGTACTATCCCACAGAAGAATTTCGTTATTATGAGAAGTTAGGACATGATTTGTTGTTATAAATTTAAAAAAATTAGGTGTATTGTCATGAATAGCCAACATATCTTTACTTACTTTTTTGCTAGAAGCATTATAATGTACAAACATCCCTTCATTATTACTAGTCCTTTCATGACCAGTATATAGTAAAAAGTTATTATTGCCTAGAGGTGCAAAAGATTGACAATAAAAATCTATTTTAATTGTAGATAATATAGACAATTTATTATCAAGTTGATAAATTTTAAAATGCTCTCTATCTAATGCATAAATAAAATTATTATATACTTTAATTTCAGTTAGTCCCTGAATAGAAAAAGGATCATCTGCATTTGTTTTTGTTTGATTAATAACGTCTCCTTTATTATTAACTAAGCTAATCATTGGTGGGTTTTCAGAATGAATAACCAAGTTTTGATTAAAATTATAGATAGTATTAATTTCACTAAAAAGTTGATGACCGTTAAGGCTTATAACTCTAACTTCTTCTAGATTAGCTATTGTAGATAATTTAAGGTTACTTTTTATAGCCTTAGTAACTTTTATTCCGGAGATATTAATTTCTTTTTCACACCCTAATAACAAACTTGTTGTGATAAATAAAATAACTAAATTTTTCATGTTTAATGTTAATTTTTTTTAATATTGATTTATTTTTTTAAATTCACATTTAATTTTAAAATAGCACATATTTTATATTTATTAGATAAACAGCAGGATTCCTATTCCTAAAGAATTTATATAAAGAGTGCTTCTAGCATATATTAAAATTCTTGAATCTATAATTAATGATTGAATTATTGTTGCTTCTTTAGTGAAAAGTAAAACCAATGATTAAAGCTATAAAGAACTTTTATTTCTCACAATATTATGTAAAAAACTTAGGTATTTTCGTATTGAATACCTAAGTTTTTTAATTAATGTACACTTAATTTACTTACAAGCTTTCGCACCACATTCCTTATAATTACTCGCTTTACAGCAATATCTTGTTCCCGAAGAATTCCCATATAGGTCGCCTTTATCACTCCCACTAATAGAATTGATAGCTGTTATTTGTTGCATTGCATCAACCTGTTCAGTTGTCGAAAAAGCAAAACTGACGCTCAAAAATAAAGTTGCTGTAAAAACAACTCCCAAAATTCGTTTTTTCATAATTTAAAAATTTAAAGTTAAACATTTATTTATTCTCAAAACTATAAAAAAAAAAAACCAATTAAATGTTAATTATAAGTTAATTTATGTTTTTAAATTCCATTTTCTTAATATGTAATATTGGTTCATATACAAGCATACAAATTACTATAATTTGTTAGGTAATTTTCATTTAGCTAAAATAAAATATATTTCAAGTTATAAGGCTTCATAAACTCTAAGATACGTCTTCATTTTGTATCGCTTTTGGAGTGTCCTT
>CALLUG010000017.1 GCA_938011315.1 uncultured Flavobacteriaceae bacterium | reverse complement strand
GCGTGTTTCGTTTAGATTTGAAAATTTAATTGAAGGCGAACGAGGATTTCCAGATTTCCAGCTTTCCGAAATTTTTAACCTAAACTGGAACCACTCCAAAGATCCAAAGTCTAATCCTAACTCCAGCTTTTCGGCTTCTGTTAATATAGGAAGTAGCTCATTTTTTCAGGAATCCTTAAATCAATTATCATCCTCCAGTTTTTTAAATAACACTTTATCCTCTTCGATATCCTACTCTAGGCGTTTCCAAACTATTCCGGAAGTAAACCTAACACTAGCAGCAACGCAAAATCAAAACACACAAACAAATGTTATCGATTTAACCTTGCCCACACTTCAAGCTAGTGTTGACAGAGTTTTTCCTTTTGCACCAAAAACAGGCGCAAAAAGAGGTATTATAAACAATATTAACTTTCAGTACAATGTAAGGGCCGAAAACAGAATTACAACAACTGACGACGCTCTTTTTTCTAGTAGTACTTTTGAAAACGCTTTGATAGGCGCAAGACATACAATTCCTATAAATACGAATTTTAAAATATTTAAGTTTTTTAGTGTAAGTGCCAATGCCAATTATGAAGAAACTTGGACTTTAAACACAATTAACAGAAGGTTTGATGTCGATACTCAGGAGATTGTTACAGAAAACCTTAATGGTTTTGATGCGTATAGAACGTATAATCTTAATGCTAGCATAGGAACTACCGTTTACGGTACCTACACCTTTGGAGAAAATAGTAAAATACAAAAAATACGTAATGTAATACGCCCCACATTGTCTTACAATATTAATCCTGCCTTCGATCAGTTTTTTGAGCGCGTAGAAGGTTTAGACTCCCAAGGTAGGCGTCCAGAAGAATTAGAGTTTTCTCGTTTTGAAGGCTCACTTTTTGGGGCACCTTCAAATCAATTCTCTAGTAGTTTGGCTTTAAATGTAGGGAGTAATTTAGAAGCAAAAATAAAGAGTAAGGATAGCACAGACCTGGAGCCTAAAAAAATTACGCTGTTAAGCAATTTTAACCTTGCAACAAGTTACAACTTTGCAGCCGATTCCTTAAATCTAAGCCCTATCGCAATTAGTGGAGGGACTCAGTTGTTTAACGATAGATTGAGCTTAAATTTTGGTGCAACACTAGATCCTTATGCGCTAGATAATAACAATAATAGAGTTAACACTTTCAATGTTAATAACGGTGGAGGCTTAGTAAGACTAACGAATGCTAATGTAACTGCTGGTTTTAATTTTTCCAGTACTAGTTTTAATAGAGGCCGACAACAAAGTGAAGCTTCGCGACAAGAAACTACACGAAATGGAGGACGTGATGATAACTTGTTTGGTATCTCTGAGAGTTTTGGAAATTCACAATTTGATACCACCCAATCCAACCAAAATGAGCAAACAATCGAAGGGGGAGAGGCAGAGAGTGAGTTTTATAATTTTAATGTTCCTTGGAGTATTAACTTGTCGTATTCATTAAATTTTAGTAATGTCAGACGTGAAAATCAAATTTCATCACATTCTGTAAATTTCAATGGAGACATACAACTATCCCCTTTATGGAGTATTGGCGCATCCTCTGGTTACGACTTACTAAACAGGGGTGCCACGTTTACTCAACTTAGATTTGAAAGAGACTTAAAGAGTTGGCGAATTAACTTTACGTGGGTCCCTTTTAGCGATAGAAGTTCATGGAACTTTTTTATTGGAGTAAAATCAGATTTATTGAAAGATTTAAAATATGAAAAGCGTAGAGAACGCGACAGACAACTTTAAAACTTATTTTTTATGAAAACAATACTAACAACAACAAAAGCTCCTGCACCTATAGGTCCATATAATCAAGCAGTATTGAGTGGTGGGTTTTTATACACCTCCGGACAAATTGCATTTAACCCAGAAACAATGACGCTTGTTTACGACAATATAAAAGCCGAAACAAAGCAGGTTATGGAAAACTTAAAAGCAATACTAGACGAAGCAAACATGACCTTTAATGATATTGTAAAGGCCAGTATTTTTATAAGCGATATGGATAATTTTGCTAGTATAAATGACGTTTATGCTTCTTACTTTAATGAAGCTACAGCCCCTGCTAGAGAGTGCGTGCAAGTAGCCCGCTTGCCTAAAGATGCCAATGTTGAAATTAGTATAATCGCTATGAAAGCTTAATTGCTTTTAAGGAATTAAATTGTTTTAAAAATCACAGGTATTCCAAATCATATATTTGTGATTTTTAGCTTATAAACTTTTAAGAAAACACATAGTTTAATCGGATATTAATGATTTTTATATCTTTATAGTTTAAATTAATTTTAATGACCATTACCCAATTATACTATGTTTTGGCGGTAGCCGAAAATAAAAATTTCACTAAAGCGGCAGACAAATGTTTTGTAACCCAACCCACTTTAAGTATGCAAATTCAAAAATTAGAGGATGAGTTGGAAGTTAAAATATTTGATAGAACTAAAAAACCTATAGCGCTGACAAGCATAGGACAAAAAATAGTATTACAAGCAAGAAACATTGTTAATGAAGCAGGTAGAATAAACGATATTGTAGATCAACAAAAAGGGTTTATTGGAGGAGAGTTTAACCTAGGGATTATACCTACTATAATGCCTACACTATTACCTATGTTTTTAAAATCGTTCACAAAAAAATATCCAAAAGTAAAATTAAAAGTAGAAGAATACACAACTAAAGAAATCATAAAAAAAATTAAAGAAGGGCATCTCGACGCTGCGATAGTTGCTACCCCTTTAGAAAACGACAGCATAAAAGAACGTGTTATTTACTACGAGCCCTTTGTAGGGTATATCCCTAACAACCATCGACTACACGGCAACAAAGCAATAGAAGTCATTGATTTGGATATTAATGATATGCTACTGCTAGAAGATGGGCACTGTTTTAGAGATGGGGTTATTAATATTTGTAATACCCCTAAAGCGGATAACAATATGAATCACTTTCAGCTTAAAAGTGGCAGTATAGAAACTCTAATAAAACTCTCTAACGAGGGCTTAGGAATGACCTTACTTCCTTACATGCACACATTAGATATTGCAGATACTGAAAGACAAAATTTACATTATTTTAAGGAGCCACACCCCGCAAGAGAAGTAAGTATTATTTATAATAAAAGTGAGCTTAAAATTCAAATTATAAATGCCTTACACGATGTTATAAAACGTGTTATCCGTGGCGCGATTACGTTTCATAATGTTCAAATAATAAGCCCTATGACTAAGTAGAGTTGGGTTGTTGTTTGCCTTAATTTTCAATCCTGTTCAAGTAAAATCGTTTAATTATTTTTTTAGTCTCTTTACAAAACGATATTGTAGCAGAGCTATCGTTTATTTGTGCATTGAGCTTGATATTTGCTTTTAGGGCATTGAAAACTTTTAAAATTGTTTCAATGGTAATATTTTTTTGCATTTTGCTCTAATTTGGAGATTTGTAATTTTTTGAACTCCAATCAATCTCCCTAGCTGTTCTTGGGTCAATTTCCTTTCTTTTCGGATTGCCTTTATGTGCCATTAACGTTGTTGAAATTCCAGCGATATTTTGATCTATTGGCTGTATTCAATGCTTTAAAGCTAGTTGGTATGCTATCTATTTTCCAATCGGATAAATCTATTTCTTGATTTTTTCTAAATTGAAATAGTAAAAGAGTAATTATTAGTAGCTTGTTTTTCATATTTTAACCAATATCCATAAGTATAGAAACTATAGCCTTTTAACAAAGTTAGTATTTACAAGTAAGTGTAATGAAATTTGAATTAACTAAAAATTAATAATTACAACTATAAAGAACACTATATTTGTAATTCGCCTTATTTATAATATATGCCGACCAATTGTATAGCCTTTAGAGAAACTAAGTATTTTTCAAACTTAATTTGCGATTATCTAGACGAAAATCCCTCCTTGAACGCGCTTTATAATAGATTTCCAAAACTTGAAAATTTTGAAGCTCAAATTACCGATAAGCAAAATAGCTACCCCAAAACCTCTAGGGTAGTATTAAAAAAAGTATTACAACAGCAATACCGAAACACAAACACTTCTGTAGCAACCCAAACTCATATTGAGCAATTAGAACACGATAATACATTTACCATTACAACAGGGCATCAGCTAAATTTGTTTACAGGGCCTCTATATTTTTTATACAAAATTGTATCTACCATAAATTTAACGCATCAGCTAAAAGCAGCCTACCCAAAATTTAATTTTGTACCCATATATTGGATGGCTTCAGAAGATCATGATTTTGATGAAATTAACTATTTTAATTTCAAAAATAAAAAAATAAAATGGCAAAGAGATGCCAGCGGTGCAGTAGGAGAGTTAAGTACTAAAAACTTAAAAGTAGTGTACGACGCATTGTCTTTAGCATTAGGACAAGGGATAAATGCCAACGACCTAAAACAACTATTTGCACAAGCTTACCTGCAGCATGATAATCTTGCAGATGCTACTCGCTATATAGCAAATACCTTGTTTGCTAATGAAGGCTTGGTCGTTATTGATGCAAACCATACAGACTTAAAACGCTTGTTTATTCCTTTTATAACACAAGATATTATCGATAATATTTCTTATAAAGAAGTCACGAAAACCTGCGAAACTATAGCAGGTTTGGGGTATAAAGTACAGGTTAATCCAAGGGCAATTAATTTATTTTATATCACAAAAGGCTTAAGAGAACGTATTGTTTTTGAAAATGAAAAATATAACGTACTTAACACGACGATTTCTTGGACCAAAACAGAAATACTAGCAATGGTCAATGAGTTTCCGGAGCGGTTTTCTCCAAACGTAATTATGCGACCATTATACCAAGAGGTAATCCTTCCAAACTTATGTTATATTGGAGGTGGGGGAGAGTTGGCGTACTGGCTCGAGTTTAAATCATTTTTTAAAGCAGTTGCCATACCGTTACCAATATTGCTCTTGCGAAACTCAGTATTAATTAAAACAAAAAAAGAGTCTAAAAAACAAGCTGAATTGCATTTGTCCTTACACGATTTGTTTTTAAAACAAGACGAATTACTTAATAAACAAACAAAAACCTTATCGCCTATAAAAATTGATCTTTCTGCTGAAAAGGAATTGCTTAAAAACCAATTTAAACGCCTGTTTAGCTTGGCAGAAAAAACAGATAAATCTTTTTTAGGGGCTGTTGCTGCGCAGGAAAAGAAGCAATTAAAAGGACTTTCCAAGCTCGAAAAGCGATTGTTAAAAGCACAAAAACGACAATTGAGTCAACAACTAGATCGTGTTACAAAACTTCAAAACCAGCTGTTCCCAAACCAAAGCTTACAAGAGCGCCAAATAAATTTTTCGGAAATATACTTAGAGTTTGGCGACCGCTTAATCGCTAAGCTACTAGAAGAGTTAAAACCATTATCTAACAAATTTGTGGTCTTAGAGTTTTAAGGTTAGGCGGTGTTTGTATTTTGTTTTTCTGTTAGATGTGCTTAAAATTATAAAATTAAAAGTTTGTCAGAAAACTGGAAATAAAGTAATTTTGTATATGCAAAACTATGTATTAATTTTAGACTTTGGGTCTCAGTACACACAGCTTATAGCACGTAGAGTTAGAGAGCTTAACATCTATTGCGAAATTCATCCTTATAATAAAATACCCTCTAATATAGACGATTTTAAAGCCGTTATACTCTCAGGGAGTCCTAACTCGGTAAGAGGCGAAGCCGTGTTGCACCCAGATCTATCAAAGTTAAGACACAAAAAACCTTTACTTGCAGTTTGTTATGGTGCGCAGTATTTAGCGCACTTTTTTGGAGGTGAAGTGGCACCGTCTAATACCAGAGAGTATGGACGAGCAAATCTATCATACGTATCAGCTAATGAGTTGTTTTTTAGAAATATAGAAGTGAATAGCCAAGTGTGGATGAGCCACAGCGATACCATCAAAACATTGCCTAAGCACGGTGTTTTATTAGCTAGTACCAAAGATGTAAAAAACGCAGCTTACAAAATAGAGGGTGAGGCGACTTATGCCATTCAGTTTCATCCAGAAGTTTACCACTCCACCGATGGAAAACAATTGCTAGAAAACTTTTTAGTTCATATTGCAAAAGTAGCTCAAGATTGGACACCAAACTCGTTTGTAGACCAAACAGTAGCAACCCTAAAAAAACAATTAGGCAACGATAAGGTTGTACTAGGCTTGTCTGGAGGGGTGGACTCCTCCGTTGCAGCAATATTACTGCATAGAGCAATTGGAAAAAACTTATACTGTGTTTTCGTAAACAATGGTTTATTGCGTAAAAATGAGTTTACAAATGTCCTAAACCAATATCAAGGTATGGGGCTTAATGTGAAAGGCGTAGATGCTTCGGCACGTTTTTTGAAAGCCCTAGAAGGACAGAGCGATCCTGAACAAAAACGCAAAACCATTGGTAAAGTATTTATCGATGTTTTTGATGATGAATCACAACAAATAACCGATGTAAAATGGTTAGCACAAGGCACCATATATCCAGATGTTATAGAAAGTGTTTCTGCTACAGGTGGTCCAAGTGCAACAATTAAAAGCCACCACAATGTAGGAGGTTTGCCTGATTTTATGAAACTAAAAATAGTAGAACCCTTAAAAACTTTGTTTAAAGATGAAGTGCGTCGCGTTGGCGCTTCTCTTGGTATGGATAAAGAACTATTGGGGCGACAACCCTTTCCTGGTCCAGGACTAGCCATTCGTATCCTTGGTGATGTTACTAGAGAGAAAGTACGTGTTTTGCAAGAAGTAGATGCCATTTTTATAAACGGACTAAGGGCATGGAACTTGTATGATAAAGTATGGCAAGCAGGTGCTATTTTGCTACCTGTGAATAGCGTAGGTGTAATGGGGGACGAACGTACTTACGAAAAAGTAGTTGCTTTACGTGCTGTCGAAAGTACAGATGGGATGACGGCAGATTGGGTGAATTTTCCTTACGAGTTTTTGCAAAAAATATCTAATGAAATAATAAACAAAGTAAAAGGCGTTAATAGAGTAGTGTACGATATTAGTTCTAAACCGCCAGCAACTATTGAGTGGGAGTAACTAAACGTCTCAAACTAACAATACCAACAATAATACGTGTATTTTTAAGCAATACACTAAAATAAAAAACAAATGAAACAGCTTTTAATTGGTTTTATACTTGTACTTACAACAAGTACTTTTGCACAAACCTACAAGACACATACCGTAGCACAAGGCGATAACCTTGAAAGTATTGCTCAAAAATACAAAGTGACGTCTTTTGATATTGAAGCATTAAATCCAGATGTAAAAAACAAACTTACACTAAACACGGTACTAATAATACCGAAAACACGACTGCAAGATACTTTGGTAAAACAAGAAAAAAAACTCCTAAGCTACAGCGGACACAAAGTAAAACGTAAAGAAACTCTGTTTAGCATTTCTCAAAAATATGATATTGAAGTAGAAGATATTAAAAAACACAATAGACGCCTCTATTCCGAAGTATTGCGAAAAGGAGACCGTATTAAAATTCCAAAGTTTCAAATTACTACAGTACAACCAAAATTAGTTAATACATTAAAAAAATACAAAGTAAAAAAAAGTGAAGGGAAATGGCGAGTAGCCTATAAGTTTGGAATTTCGGTCTTAGAGCTAGAAACCCTCAATCCTAACATAGGCAATAACCTGCAGCTAAATCAAAACCTTGTTGTGCCTAATATCGACGAAAAAGACGAACGGGAAATCGATGATAATTATGACTACTACACCGTACAACCAGCAGAAGGATTCTTAGAAATTCATAGAAAAACAGGATTTAAAAGAGAAACCTTAGAAAGCTTAAATACAGGTCTAAAAGAAAGTGGCTTAAAATTAGGAATGGTATTAAAAACGCCTAAAAAAAATGCAATAACAACCGCTAATACAAATTACGAAACCATAAACCTAGTTAATAAAATTAGAAATTATACAACCAAAAACATAGCAATAATGCTCCCACTTAGGTTGCATAAATTAAATATAGACTCCACAAAAGCATTAAAGAATATGCTCAAAAAAGATGGAGGTGCTTTAAACATTTCTTTAGATTTTTACTCAGGAGTACTAATGGCTCTCGACTCTGCTAAGCAGTTAGGTCTATCCACTAAGTTGGATGTATATGACACTTACCCGCTAACAGGAAATATAACAAGTATTTTAAATAACAATGATTTTTTAAATTACGATGCCGTTATAGGGCCTTTAATTGCAGATAATTTTGAGCTTGTGGCTTCAAGGTTAGAACCAAATAATGTTCCGTTAATATCTACAGTAAAAACCCTAAAAAATAATAACCACAACAACGTGTTTCAAACCCAACCGCAAGATGAGTTATTACGAAACACGATGATAGATTATGTAAAAAACATTGATACGATAAGCAACTTAATTATTCTTTCAGACTTTAAAAGCATGGCTAAGAGTAATGCCCTGAAGTCTAAATTTGCAAAAGCAAAACAAATTTTTGCTAGAACAAATGAAAATGAAGAAGCCTATATACTTCCTGCCGATCTAGAAGAACACTTTACGCCTGGGCGTAATATCGTGTTTTTAGAAACCATAAGTCAAGACTTTGCTAATAATATTGCTAGTGTCTTAAGCCCTTTTATAGACGAAGATTTGGGGGTTGAAATTATTTTAATGACTACAAATAAAAATACGGCTTTTAATAGCGATAATATTCATAAAAACTTAGCAAAGTTAAAGTTTCACTATCCCTCAGTGCACAAACCACACGATACAGATATGGTTAATAACTTTATTAGTAGTTATACACGCCAATATAATACACCACCAAATAGGTATGCTATTCGTGGATTTGATTTAACTATGGATATTATTTTACGTTTAGCTTACACTGATAGTAGCCTATTTGAAACATTACAAATAGATATGGAAACCGAATATGTAGAAAACAAATTTAGATACATTAAGAGTCCCCTAGGAGGATATCGTAATGAAGCTGCATATATAGTTAAATACGATGGCTTAAAAGTTGTTGAATCTCAAAAATTATAATACCTTTTTTTAATTAAAGTTTATAGTGTATAAATATCTAGTTGTGTTATTGTTTTTTTGTACTGTACAAGCACAAGAAAAGCCAAGTATATCATGGGGTGAGCATTATAAATTGGTATGGGCAGACTTTAAGAAAGTAAGTAACCCAACTCTAGACAAAAACGCAGCTGCAGTAACTTCCTCCGGAATTACTTTCAGCTTTTCTTCAAAAAAGACCGCAATCAAATTAGTCGATTTTAATTACAAGGTCGTTGCAGATTTTTACCCTAACGAATCTTGGTATTTAAAGGGAAAGGAAACAGATATAATTTTAGCTCACGAACGTTTACATTTTGATATTACAGAGTTATTTGCAAGACAATTCAGGCAGCGTATTGAAATGTTTGAGTTTACGAAAAATATAAACCAAGAAATGAAGTGCATACATCGTAAAATTATTAAAGAATTAAACGCTTATCAAGAGCGCTACGATTTAGAAACTAATCATTCTCTAAACCTAGAAATACAGTTGCAATGGCAAAATAAAGTTGCATCTAAACTGAAAGCATTAAACGCTTATAAATATTAGAAATTTTGGATACAGCAAGCGGGAAACAATTTTTAATAAAATTAGCCCAAACAAAAATGCCTTACGGTAAGTATAAAGGACGATTTATGATTGATTTGCCAGAATACTATATTGTTTGGTATCGTAACAAAGGATTTCCAAAAGGACAAATAGGCAATATGCTAACAACAGTATATGAACTTAAAATAAATGGGCTAGAGCATTTAGTTAGAAATATAAAGAAACATATAGATAAAAGTAAACTTGAACGTGGCTTATAAAAAAGATTACATATTGAGAGCAAACAAATAAAAATCCGAATAATTCAATACAAAAACTGTCTAAAAGATGGAGGATAATCAAAACTCCACTTTTAAAAATGTTTGTTGGACATTAATGAAAAAAAAGTATATTAGATATTAATTTTAAATTAGATATTATGAAGACTATCACATTATTATTTATTGGTTTAAATTTTTTATTTAACAATTCATTTTACGACATTAAAAAATCTGATATACAGGCTTTTAAGGTAATTGAGAAAAGAACTAAATACAATGGGATATATTATCAATATGAAATAAAAAACACAGGACATACAATTATTCCTTCGAGAAGCTATAAAGTGTTTTTAAAGGTAAATGGTAAAAAAATAAGTTTTGATAAAGCAACTCGAGAATTAAAACCCGGTCAAATTATACGATACCAGTCGGTAAAGGTTTTTTATAAAAAAGATTATGATTTTTTAAATTACGAGCTTGAAATAAAGATAAAAGATTCAAATTTAGAAAATAACAAGTTGGTAGGGCAATCTGTGTTATAAATACAATTGTTTAACAAGGATACAGTTAGCTTTTAAGCAATGAGAACTTTATTTATAAAAAAAATAAAGTTCTCAGTAGCATCAGTATTATTAGCTATAGTTTTTTCTTATAGTATATAAATCAAAATCATTTTCATGATAAAATTACAATTCTTAAAACCAAATAAAAAAAACTAAAAAAAACTACTATTAGCTTACAAAATACTACTAGAGAACTTTAAATCAAATACTAAACTCTAACCTAAGCCAAAAATAATGCTAATAGTTTCTAATCTGTTTTTAAAAATTTTAAAACAAAACCTTATCGTTAAAATACTTATTTATTGGATTACTTGTTTTGTGCTTGTAGTTTAAACTAATGTAAAAAGAAAAACCTACTCATTGAGTAGGTTTTGGACTAAATAGTAATTTATTTAGTTTGACAATTCTTTCCTATTATCACTAGAATTAGTGTCTATTAGCTTATTGTATGGGTCTATTCCAACTTCCTTAGGGGCTTTATCTAAAATAATTTTAATGGTATTGTGTATTTTTGTAATACGATGTTTTTTAAGATATATTTCATTATCGTCGTCGTCAAAGGCACCTATGTCTATATAGTCGTTTAGTTTTACCGACAGTATAGGACGTTTCATTGATGCTGTTTTATAAGAAAGAGTATCTCCAGCAACGTCCCCATAATAACGCTTTCCGAGATCGTTATTACGATATTTGCTCACTTCAAATTCTATTTCTACTTCATATGTTCCGTTATCTAGTTTTTTAGAGTTAGTGCTAACAACTCTATTTTTGTACAACGTAACGGTTTCAAACATATCTTTTATGATGTATTGTAATGAGTCTGGTGTAGCTGCTTTAATGTAATTTACCATATCGATAGAGGTTGTGTAGGGAGGCTCTTGAAACTTCACTTTTTCTACATATTTACTTAGTGCATTATTCAAGTTTTCTTCACCGATATAATCGCTTAGAGCATAAAATATTAACGAACCCTTTTGGTAGCGTATATAACCTTGACCATCGTTGTACATTAAGGGGTTTTCTCTTTTTGTCTCAAAGGTTCTTGATCGCAAATAACTATCTAAAGCATCTTTTAAAAATTTACGCATTTTATGTTTACCATGTTTTTGCTCTAATACTTTTAGCGAGGCATACTCCGACATACTTTCGGATAGCATTGTTGCGCCTAAAACGTCTGCGCCAATAACTTGATGTGCCCACCATTGGTGCGCAATTTCGTGAGCAGTAACGGCAAAGGGGTAATCTACTCCACCATCTTCATTATCGTTTACATCGGCTATAAATCCTATGGTTTCGGAAAACGGAATTGTATTTGGAAACGATTGTGCAAATGAGCCTGCCGTGCGAGGAAACTCAATAATACGCGCTTGTTTATGTTGGTAAGAGCTAAACTCATTAGCATTGTATGCTAAGGATGATTTCATCCCTGCCATCATCCTATCTAAATTATAATCATGCCCTTTATGATAGTAAATTTCTAGATTTACGTCGTTCCATAGTTCTTTTTTTACTTCATATCTTGCAGAGTTAAAAGCATAAAAATTCAGTATTTTACTATCCATTTTGTAATGAAAATAACGTCTTCCATCTTTAACCCATTCTTTTTGTAAGTAGCCTGGTGCAATAGCAATTTGATCTTCTGAGGTACTCACGGTGGCTTCAAAATCTATCCAGTCGGCGTCTTTAGAAATGTATGTATTTCCTAAGGCAGAAGAATCCGACGGGTGTGGTCTTAACTCATTGGGTGGTAGCTCGTATTTTTCTCTAGTTTTGTTATCTCTTAGCTCTCTACCACCATTATATCCAAACGATGGGAATAATTGGTTGTTGATAAAGGTACCATTTTTAATAACTGGAGATCGTCTTCTAAAAAAAGTGTTTTCTCTGTTCTTGACCTCAAAAGTTAAGCCTAGTGTGTCGCCTGGCATTAGGGCATTTTTTAGCTTGTAAATATGAAAATTATATACGGTATCTTTTGTAACTAATTCATTGGTTTTATCAAAATTTAGCGTGCTTGTTTCGTGGTTATAATTCACAAAAAGACTATCAATAATTTGATCTGTTTTATTAACCATAACATAAGTCCCATCGGCACGGTAATTACGCTCATTAGGATAAATATCCATATTGACATTAACGGCAACAATTCTGGGCTGTGCTGCATTTTCGAACGTTTTGTATGTTTTTTCCCAATCTACGCTTAATTGCTCACTTTCTTTAGCAGAAATTCGAGTGTTTACGATGTTATTTTCATAATAAATTGTAGCTCCTAGGCTCAAAAATCCTATTAAGAAAATAATAAAAACGACAGCAGTTACTCCTTTAAATCTAAATTTAGCAATTTTTAGACGTTCCTTAAATGAGTTTGGAATCCCTCTAACCCAAAATAATGACGCTGATATTAAAAAAACAATCCCTATACAGAGCCAGTACAGTTTGTAGGTAAAAAAAACATGTAACGCAGAGCCTTGATACCCATTCATGTCGGAATATGAATAGCCTGGTCCTTGATTATACTTATAGATACTTTGCTCGATGCCCGCTAAACTCAGTAAAGGAATTCCTATAAAAATGAGTAATAGTATAAATAACCCTAAATATTGGTTTTTTACTAAAGTTTGAACAAAGAAAGACAACAGAGTCCAAATAATAAAGCTTACTAAATTAAGCACAAATAACTCGTATAAGTAGTGCCAAATTTCAAAATCGTAAAACCCGTTAAAAGTCTGGAAACAAATTCCAGCAACCATAAGCATTGTTAGTAGTGCTAACTGAATTTTAATAATAGCTATAAATTTTGATACTAATAAGACCCAATTATGAATTGGGGTACTGTCTGTTAAATGATTAATTTTTGATATTTTTCCGCGATGTATCAGTGTTCCAGAATATAGGAACGTGATGATATAGATAAAAAACCCTAAAAAACCAGTAGAGTTGGCTAATACTCGCCAAGTTACAGGCAATGTTTTTGTGCCAAATAATTGTCCTACTTCCCACAAGTTTAATAATGTAAAGATGAACCCAACTAAGACTATGGCTATAAAAGGAAGGCTTTTCAGAATATACTTAAAATCTATATTAGAAAGTTTCCAAGTCACTTTTAAGTTTTGTTTAAGCGAATAGACGTGAGCTACTTTAGGAAGCGTTACTCGTATAATGTTTCCGAAATTATTTTTTGTGGCACGTTCTGGTTGTCGCTTTTTAAAACTAAAACTCAAGGCATTTTGACTAAATTTAAAGTACTTATACACTAATCCAAAAACTAGACTCGCAACACTTAGCCATAATAAACGATTGTAAATGATAAGATCTTTTATAGGTAGTAATTGTTCGTTTTGTTCTGCAACAGTCCAATAGCGGGTATAGTAATTTAAAGCTTCTGCACCGTAAGGGTCTAACAGTCCTGCTAGATATCTTGTGTCTTCATTAGAGGCTAATACCCCCGATACAATACCCTGAATTAGCATGAGCAAAATAATTGTAATAAACCCAGCAGTTACATTTCTGCTAAATGTTACTACTGCAAAAACGATAGCGCCAAAGAGTAAAACATTAGGAATGATGTACACAAAATAACTCTGTACATAAGTTATAAAACTAAAAGGCCCTACTAAGTCGGGGTTAGTGCCAGGCAGTCTAAACCCAATAAGTAACCCTATTGATATCGTTAAAAGAATACAAACAACGATGATAACTGCACTAAAAAATTTTGCAAATAAATAGTTTGCTTTAGAAAATGGATACGAATATAATATAGTGTGAATTTCACTTTTGTAATCTCTATAAATAGAAGCACCTATTATAGATGGAAATAAAAAGAAAATAAGAACTGTTAACCCATTAATTAACCCTGTAACTCCTGAAGGGGAGTTTACAATATTAGAAGAACCAGTTGTGATAGTTAAAAAATCGAAAATCCCTGCCGAACTAGCAGCTGTAAACAGAGATAAGGTAAAAAACAGTATGATATAAATGTAAAATGCTGGTTTTTTTAACCAATAGTTTATTTCGTGTTTAAATATTGTTAAAAACATAGTAAGTTGGGTCTAAAATTTAATTAAAGATTAAGCTTGGTCACTTTTTAGAGCTATAAAATACACATCATCTAGCTGCGGGCTTGCTAATTTAAAATCGTCCGAAGGTTGCTCTAATTCGTGTACTCTAACGTTTAGTGTGTTGTCTTGGTTGTAGCTAGACGATAACACATTATAACTAGCTTCTATTGTTTCTAGTTCGTCTCGTTTTATAATTTTTGTCCAAATTTGGTTTTCAAGTTCTTTTGTAGCTTCTGTAGGCGTCGTTTGTTTTAAAATACGCCCTCCATTTAGGATAGCCATTTCGTTACACAATTCTTTCACATCTTCAACAATATGTGTTGAAAAAATAACGGTACAGTTCGTGCCTACTTCTCGCAACACATTTAGAAAACGATGACGCTCCGCTGGGTCTAGACCTGCAGTTGGCTCATCTACAATAATTAATTTTGGATTGTTTAATAACAGTTGTGCTATGCCAAAGCGTTGTTTCATTCCGCCAGAGTACCCTGCAACATTTTTTTTACGCACATCATAAAGATTTGTTATCTCTAATACTTTTGTTATTATTTTTTTTCTATCACTTTTAGATGCAATTCCTTTTAAGGTCGCAAAGTAGTCTAGTAAATCTTGGGCAGACATTTTGGGATAAACACCAAAAGATTGTGGTAAGTACCCAAGTACTTTTCGCAATTCTATTTTATGTTCTAATACATTAATATCATTAAAAGTAATACTACCAGAGTCTGGGCTTTGAAGTGTGGCAATGGTTCGCATTAGCGATGATTTTCCTGCGCCATTTGGACCTAATAAGCCAAACATTCCGGTACCTATTTCTAAGTTTAAATTATCGATAGCCTTTACACCGTTTGTATAGGTTTTAGTTAGGTTCTTAATTAATAATTTCATGATATTGTTAGTTTAGATTATATCGTTAGTATCTTTACATTAAGTATTGTTACAAAAAACGATATGTAATTATAGATAATAAGATTTTTTTTGTGATTTATTCGTTTAATAATTTTGAAATAAAAGTCTCAAACTCTTTTTTGAATGATATGTATTTATCTCCTGTAGCAGGGCCATCAAAGCCTGTATGTATTTTTCGAACATTATGCTTTTTGTCTATGATAATTGTTGTTGGATATGATAAAACACGATTTAGCATAGGAAGTTTTTTTTGAGCCAGCGTTTTGTTTTCTGTTCCATATTGTGCTAAAAGAATTGGGTAGTTAATCCCGATTCTTTGCTTTAATCGTTTAATTGATTTGAATGCAGTTTCTTCTGTTTTGGCATATTCAAAGGCTAGACCTACAAACTGAAGGTCTTTATCTTTATTGTTTTCATAAAACGTTTTATAATATTTACTTTCGTCCAAACAGTTGGGACACCAAGTTCCCATTATTTGTACTACGACAACCTTATTTTCAAATATAGTATCGTTCAAAGAAACTATAGTATTGGGCGATTCCGGAAAAGAGAAGTTAAAACCATCGTACTCTGCTTTAATATAAGTTAAATTATCACTATCTGGCAAATCATAATCATTATTTAATGTTGCCGTAAAGGGTTCTTTAAAGTGGTTTCCTGAGTAAAAAAAACCATTCATTGTACTATCTGTTAGTGTTGCTGTAAACAAAAAAGCATGGGCGCCATCAAAAGTAGAAAGTTTTAGTTCATTACCATCTACAACTCCTTCTAAGTAACGGTAATCGCCTGTTTGTGTCCTAAAAGTACCTGTTACATTTTGCCCTTTTTGTTTAAAAATCCCTTTTGCAATATACTCATCATTTTTAATGCCTTTGCTAAACATGGTTTCCCAGTTTCCTGTTACATTTACTTGAGCTTTATTTTTAGTTTCAAAACGAACATCGTTATTGTATTTTGCATTAAAAATTACAGTTCTATTTAAACTTTCTTTTACAAAAACACCAGTAATACCTTGCTTATCAAATCTTGCTGCAATATACCCTTCATATACTGGCATCTTGATGTATACAGAATCATTTTTGTAAGTTACCTCATCTACATGTATGACTTCCTCTGCATTAAATATTTTTAGGGTATTACTAGATGTTACTTCAAAAGTAAAGGGTAGTTGTTTATTATCTTTAACCACAAGAGTGGCGCTGTATTTTCCTAATTTTAGTTGTGGTTTGTTTGCCGTATCACAAGTTATAACGAATAACACCAGTACTGCTAATAGTATTGTTTTTTTTACTATTCCAACTGTTTCTTGTTTTTGTATAGACATTTATGGATGATATTTTAAACTTTGTAGAGCAATATAACTTAAATAATACTCAAATGAAAATGTAAGATTGCTATAATTAGTGTTTTAAAATTAACCTTGTTTA
Organism: uncultured Flavobacteriaceae bacterium; assembly: GCA_938011315.1. Taxonomy (GTDB): domain Bacteria; phylum Bacteroidota; class Bacteroidia; order Flavobacteriales; family Flavobacteriaceae; genus AU392. Next base: position 2,528 of record CALLUG010000017.1, on the reverse strand, counting down.
GCAGAAATAATATTAACCTTACTTAATGAATTTTAATTAATATAGGATAGTATTTAATAAAAATCCAATAATTATTTTATTATTTTAAAATAATTACAATAAAATATATAAAATTTGTTTATTTTTATAAAACGAATTGTATATTTATATTTTAAATTTATAAAATAGACTATTATTAAACCTAAAAAAGGACATTTATTAATTGCCGAACCTTATATAATTGGAGATCCTTTTTTTGATAGATCTATTATATTAATAGCTGATTATAGCTTAGAGGGTTCAGTTGGTTTTATACTTAATAAACCATTAAGCTATACTTTGAATGACTTATTTCCTAATACAGGAGGGCGTTTTACGATATATAACGGTGGTCCTGTAGACCAAGACAATTTGTATTTTATTCATACTATCCCAGATTTAATTCCGGGAAGTGTAGAAATATCTCATAATATTTATTGGGGAGGTAATTTTGATTCTGTAATTCAGCTTATTAAAAGCGAGCAATTAGCAGATACTGATATTCGCTTTTTTTTAGGATATTCTGGATGGGAAAACAATCAATTAGATGAGGAGTTAACTGCTAATACTTGGATTGTTTCAGAAAACACTTATAAGCATAAAATTATTGAAGAAAAGCCCGTTTCTTTTTGGAAACAAAAAATGATAGAATTTGGTAATAATTACAGCATTTGGTCTAACGCCCCAGAAAATCCTAGCTATAACTAAGGTATAGCTAATTTGAATTTAATATTGCGTTAAGCTGTTGTATTAAATTTTGAGCAACTTGAGTTGAAAATATTTTTTTTCTATACGTTGTTATTGATTGTAATCCTATAATAACATTGGTAAAAAATAGTTCGTCTGCTTTTTGAAGTTCAAAAGGTGATATCGATGCTTCTTGCAACGTAAATTTTGAATTTGAGTTTATGATTTTAATAATTTGTGTTCTCATAACGCCTTTAATACAGCCATCTACTAGTGGTGGGGTTTTGATATTATTATCTTTAACTAAAAAAATATTTCCGTTTAAGGTCTCTACAACATTTTTATTTGTATTTAAGAGTAAACAATTATCCAAATTGTTCTCTCTTGCATAAATACTCCCAATAACATTAATTAATCTATTATTATTTTTTAAAGTAGAAAGTAACCCTGGCGCAGTATAAAAGTCTTTAAACAAATCTACCGTATAGGGAGTTGTTTGCTCAGTATAAAAATTGGTGTTTAATGTTTTTGCAAAGATTAAATAATCTATATCGTTTGTATTAGGAGCATAAAGCCCTCCTTGTTTACGGTTAACCATAAACTTAACGCGTACAGAACTACTCATCATTTTTTTTGCTTCTATAAGTCTAGTTATTTCACTTTCAATAAACTCTAGAGTAAAATTCATAGGGATTTCCATACGCATAATACGCATCGATGCCATTAATCTAAAGTAATGATCTTCAAAAAATAATATTTTTCCTTTAATAACTTTTATTGTTTCAAAGAGGGCATCGCCATAAGTATAGCCTCTATTGCTTGCTGAAATATATTCTGCATCGCTTTGTACTAAAGTTCCGTTAATAATTATCATAAAAAAGTCCCGAATTAAATCGAGACAAAGGTATTTAATAAATTTATAGATACGATTAACAAAGTTAAGCAGAGCCTAAAACTTGTTTTAAACTAGAAATTTGGTTAGTCCATAACATTTTTGCTTCTCCAACTTCATCTTCTTCAACAAAATCAGTTATCATAAGCGATACATCTTTTGTAATATCGTCCATTTGTATTCTAATTTCAAAAAATACGTCGGTGTCATCCTCATCCTCTTGCCATCTAAACTTTATGCGTTCTTCACTTTTTTTGCTAAGTAATTTGGCTTGTTCTTCACTTCCATTCCAAATAAATGTAAATAACTCGCCTCTAGAGTTTACATTATCTGCAAACCACTCTGAAAGGCCAGAGGGTGTAGCAATATATTGATACAGTAATTGAGGTGAAGCTTGAATAGGAAACTCTAACTCTATTTTAATTTTATCGTTCATTGTCTTAATTAATGTTGACGCCAATATATGCAATAAATGTTTTAGTTTAAAATTTTATTTTAAATAATCCTGTCCTAAATAAATTTTAGGCAGACTAAATCTGCCCTTTTTACTGGTTTGATTAGCTATTTTGTTGTTTTTTCAAAAAAGAACCCCCTGTATGCATTTGTGTGGTGGAGGTTGTTCTTTTTCAAATGGATTATCGAGTCATTTGTGTAGATCGACTTTGGCGAACAGGTTCAGTCTTATAAAAGCGACTAGATTAGATAAATACCAACCGTGTTTTGCCTTTGCTTTTAGCGCCTTTAATATCAGTATGGTGATGATTATTCCCCTTAAATGTAGGGCAGTAATTTAAGTTCAAAAAAAAGTATTAAATTTACTGATATGACACGGAGAAAATTCACTTCAAAATTCAAGACAAGAGTTGTCTTAGAGGCTCTAAAAGAGCGATTAACTACAAAGGAAATAGCGCAACGATTTAAGATTAGCGTT